>CABUNG010000001.1 GCA_902492895.1 uncultured Oscillospiraceae bacterium
ATAGGCAGGCGCCGACATCCTCAACACCTGATCCTCCTTGGATCGGGTGTTTTCTTATAATCAGACCCAAATGGTCCATGCTAACTGGTGAAAGACGGTTAGATGCCGGACCGAAATGGAGATTCCGGTAGAACGATAGGCATTTGTGCAGCGGCTGGCTGGATGTCGAGCGAACCTCGATTTGGCAATTTAGGAAGGGGGATGGATTTTGCAGATGGATCCGAGGGAAGACACCGATCCCTTATATGTCTTGTTCTGGGACTTCGACGGAACGCTGGTATATAGCCGCCATCTTTGGAGTCAGGCGATGTGTGAAGCGGTCAATGAGGCGGCAGGGACAGAGTTGGTTGGTATCGAGGAGGTACGCCCTCATATGAGGACGGGTTTCCCCTGGCACACACCGGAGAACGCTTATCCGGAGGACGCAGGCGAGCGTTGGTGGCCGATGCTGTACAGACAGGTCGCCGCTGTCGCTCTCCGCCTGGGGCTGACTGCTTATCAGGCGGAGGCGGCTTGTCCTTTGCTTCGGGCGCGGATACTCGATTGCCGCCGTTATCATCTCTATCCGGATACGCTGTCTGTGCTGGAGTGGACAGCGGTACACCGCTATCGGAATATTCTGGTGTCTAATAATTATCCGGAGCTGCCGGAGATGATGGTCCGTCTCGGACTGGCCTCCTATTTTCAGGAGATGCTGGTCTCTGCCCGCCTGGGCTATGAAAAACCCCATCCGGTTATCTTTCAGCGGGCACTAGCGGCAGCCGGGCGTCTGCATAGTCCGGAAACCTGCGTGATGATCGGGGACAATCCCCTTGCCGATATCGAGGGAGGGAAACGGGCCGGTATGAAAACCGTCCTGGTGCACCGGGCCGGTGGCGTTCCTCCGGCCGACGCCACCATCGCCGTTTTAGCGGACCTCCCCGCCTGTCTCAAGACATGGGAGAGCGGATAACAGCGGCAGGCAATTGACGCGGCGGGAAAAAGGCGGTATAGTTATACCATAGAGCGGAAAGGGTCTCAAAGGCTCGGATTCCGCCGAATACTGACACGGGAAATGAGGAGCCGCTATGAATTTACTGGTACAGACCGATCGGATTTTGGCCAACTACCGGATATTGAATAAACAGGCGGGCGGAACACCGCTGATCCCGCTGCTCGAAGCCAATGCCTATGGCCTCGGGGACGTGGCGGTGGCGCAGCTTCTGGCCGGGGAAGGGGTCAGATTGATGGCGGTATCCCGCCTCGACGAAGCGGTGCGCGTTACGGAGGCGGTCCGGGGCGTGGATGTGATGCTTCTGACCCCCTATGCCAACGAGGAAGACATCACCATAATTCTGCAGCACGATATCATCGGGGCGGTAGGGTCCAACGACAGCGCGGTTCTGTACAGCTCCCTCAGCCGAAAGCTGCGGACGCGGGCGAGAGTGCAGCTCTGCTTCGATTTCGGTATGGGGCGCTTCGGATTTGAACCGCAGGAGGCGTCCAAGGCGGCGCAGACGATCAAGCATTTGGAAAATGTCGAGCTGACCGGGGTATTCACCATTCTGCCGTCCGACGCGAAGCCGAAGGCGTCGGTCCAGGAGCAGCAGCTCAAGGATTTTCAAAAGGTGATCACGACCATCGAACGGGAAGGGCTGCGGCCTGGCATCACCCACATGGCGGATACGGCGCAGGCGGCGCTCTGTCCCCGGATGCGGCTGGGTGCTGTGCGTACAGGCGCGGACCTGCTCGGCCGGGGACCGCAGGGGGACCGGCATGGGCTGCGGCCGGTTGGGCGCTGTGTCTCCGAAGTGTGCGACATCAAGTGGCTGGCCGCGGGCAGTACAGTCGGCGCGGATGGACGCAGGAAAATCAAAAAGGCCACCCGGGTGGCGATCGTGCCGGCGGGACTGTCGGACGGACTGTTTGTCACACCTTCGGGAAAGCGGGGTTTTCTTTTCCGCAGAAAAGAAACCTGCGAAATCAACGGAAAACGCCTGAATGTTATCGGCCGGGTGGGCCTGACGGCCCTGACGGTGGACGTGACGACGGCGGAATGTGCGCCGGGAGACATCGTCTCCTTCGATGCGAATCCGCTGCATGTCAGCGCCCTGACCCGACGTGATTATGTGTGAGCCTATGGACCGCGGAACGCCGCTTTGGGATGCGCTGCGTGCCCACATCGAGCAAAACAGGGCGGCATTTCACACGCCCGGCCATAAAGGACGCTTGCTTTTGGACGGGGTTTCGGCCTCGTATGATCTGACCGAGCTGCCCGACACGGGCAGCCTGTACGACGGCGGGGATGTGATCGAGGCGTCGGAGCGGCTGTTTGCCGGGGCCTTCGGTGCGGGCGAGACGCTCTACAGCGCAGGGGGCTGCACGCTGAGCATCCAAACCATGCTGCTGCTCGCCGGCGGCGGTTCCGGCGGTCGGGTTCTGATGGCACGCAACGCCCACCGCAGCGCAGTGAATGCCGCCGCCCTGCTGGGATTCGAACCGGTCTGGCTGTGGCCGGAGGCCGGTGAGCAGCCGACGGTGGAAAACGTGGACGAAAAGTTGAAAACTTGCGGCGATATACAAGCCGTATATGTGACGAGCCCGGATTACAGCGGCCGGCTGGCGGATATCGCGGGCTTGGCGGCTTTATGCCATACCCGGAGGGTTCCCCTTTTGGTGGATAACGCGCACGGAAGTCATCTGGGGGCGTTCGGGCGTCATCCGCTGACGTTGGGGGCCGATATGACAGCGGACTCCTGTCATAAAACTCTGCCGGTTCTGACAGGCGGGGCGGTACTGCACCTGTCAAAGAGCTGGATCGCACGGCAAAATGTTCCGGAAGTGCGCCGCAGAGCCAAGGCGGCGATGGCCTTGTTCGGGTCCACGTCCCCATCCTTTCCAGTTTTGGCATCGCTGGATCAAGCACAGTCCTGGTGGAGAAGGGAGGGGGCCGACGCTTATCGCCGGACGGCGGACCGTGTGCGGATGCTGCGGATCGCTGCCAAACAGGCGGGGTTTCACGTGCCGGACGGCGATGGAATGGATCCCGCCCGCCTGACGCTCGGTACGGCGCCGCTCCGCCTATCCGGAACCGAGGCGGCGGAGGCGTTCCGCATGCATGGCTGTGAGCCGGAGCACGCGGACGGACGCATGGTGGTGTTTATCGTCACCCCCTTCAATACGGAGGGGGACCTTCTCCGGCTGGAACAGGCGATCCGGGAGATCCCCTTTGGGGTAAAGAGCCAGACAGCCGCAGCGGCAGCGGCCTTCGATCCGTTCCGATTCGAGCATCCGGTTTTCCGGATGTCCCCGCGTCAGGCCGCGCTGTCAGATACGGAGGAAATACCGGCCGGGCAGGCGGCCGGCCGGATCGCGGCGCGGAGCGTTTGTCCCTGTCCGCCCGGCATCGCGGCGGCGGTTCCGGGAGAAGAGATCGGTGCACCGCTGGCAGAGCAGCTGGCCGGCTGGGGAATCCCCACGGTGACGGTGGTCAGGGAAACCATCTGAGGTGGGGAGGCAGTTCGGGATGAGGATTTTTCCGAAAGAGCAGATCCGGCTGCATACCGGCATGTCCCGGGAAGCCGCGGAGCTTCTGCTCCACTGTATAGTCGATCCGAAAAGGCCCGGCTTTTTGGGCGGATTGGGCCGCAAGCCCTTCTGGGGATGGTTCGACGGCACCTCGTTTCAAATCACCCCCTCTGCCATGGCGGGAAATTCTTTTGTACCCTGGATTGCCGGACGGCTCTCTGCCGGGGACGGGGAGGCATGCCTGGATATGCGGATGGAGCCGCTCGATTTCGTGAAGGCCTTTATGACCGCCTGGCAGCTGGGGCTGGCCGTGCTGGCCGCGTCGGGATTGGTGCTCATGTTCATCAGCGGATCGATGAAGAACGGATGTCTGCTGTCACTTACGGCGGCGGGGATGAGCGGCTTTGGATGGGGTTTGCTGCGGGTCGGATTCCGGATCGGTGCGAATCGAGCGAAAGCTGAACTCGGCCGTTATTTTGGGCCTGCGGCCAGATGGGAGAAAACAGATGGAAATTGAACGCAAATACCGCATTGGCGGATTCCCCGGGGATGCGGAAGGCTGGCCGCTGCTGAAGGCGGCGGTGGTGCATCAGGGCTATATTGCCACCTCGCCGACGGTGCGGATCCGGGAAACCCACACCACCTATCCGGAGGAAAAAACGACCTATATCCTCTGTTTCAAAGGGGAAGGGACCCTGGTTCGGCAGGAAATCGAGCTGCCGCTGGAGGCGGAAACCTTCGGGCAGCTGCAGGAGCTTCTGCCTGCGCCCATGATGCGGAAGGATTACCGGGTCTACGCCCTGCCTGACGGGCATCGGTTGGAATGCAGCTTGGTGGACGGGGATGAGCCGGACGGCTTCTATTACGCGGAGGTGGAGTTTGATTCGGTCGAGGAATCCGAGGCGTTTATACCGCCTGCTTTTCTGGGACCCGAAGCCACGGAGGATCCCGCTTTCAGCATGAGCGAGTATTGGCTGACAAAACTAAAGCGGGCGAAAACCGAATAAACGGCAAAGCCCCCAGGAGTGAGAGCTTCCGGGGGCTTTGTGTGATAGAGGACGAAATAAGGACGATACTGTCCGCTCAAGAGGATGACGCTGGAAGTACGGAGGCAGAGGAGAAGCACATCCTGTTCCAGCCGGTTGATCGTGTGCACAGATACCCCCATAATCCGGGCGAACGCGGCTTTGCTGAGGCCCTCCCGTGATCGAAGCCGACGGACGTTTGCGCAGAAAACGGCGAGGTTTTTATCGAAAATTTCTTTTTTACGCGCAAATTTTTTATTCGTTCTAATTCCATCCTTCCAGGTTGTGGTTTTTAGCACAAGAGCGGGAGGAGAAAAGAAATTACGCAGTAAAATGTGTAAAGAAGATTCTCTAAAAAGATGATGTCTCGGCGGAAGGGGCGCTGGGGATTCCCCCGGATTGGACGACAAGGAAAGATAAGAGAAGAATGAAAACCGGCCCGAGAGTCCTGGGAATCGCGCGGCCCCCGGAGAGGACTCGGAAGATCGACCAAACACAAAAGCCGGATGCTTCCGTTTCGGAAGCATCCGGCTTTTGTTTGAACAGATATGGCTTCAGTTCAACACGAAAAACTGTTCATACCACAGGATAAAGGTGTAGAGGCTCCAGATTTTCTTCATATTGAGCGAAATGCCCGCCTTATGATCCTCCAGCAGCTTCAGGATCGCTTCCTGATTGAAAAACCGCGCGGCGATATCCCCTTCAAACGCATCCTTCACCATCCGGTAATACTTGTCCTGGCGGAGCCAGTCGTTGAGGGGGACGGGAAAGCCCAGCTTTTTCTTGTTCGCCGTCCGCTCAGGGAGCTGTCGGAGCGCCGCACCCCGCAGGGCTACCTTGGTGACGTTTCCGTCCACCCGGTAACGGGTGGGGAGGGTGGCGGCCAGTTCGAGCATCTTCCGGTCGAGAAACGGCACCCGCAGTTCGAGGGAATTGGCCATGCTCATCCGGTCGGCCTTCTGCAGGATATCGTAGAGCATCCAGGTCTGCATGTCCACATACTGCAGGCGGGTCGGTTCATCCAGATGGGCCACCCGGTCGAAATGGGGTTTCGCATACTCGACAGGATCCTTCGCCGGAATCGGTTTTTTGAGATACCGGTTCCGTTCGTCGCGGGTGAAAACATAATTGGCGCGCATGAACCGCTGGTAAGGTTCCAGCGCCCCCCGGATGATAAACCGCTTGCCCTTGAAGTTCGGCAGTTTCCTGGCCACCGCCGCCGCGCTTTTGCGAAGCGGGCGGGGAATGCGGGCGTATTTCGCGAAATGTCCGCCCTCGAGATACATCGGATACCCGCCGAACAGCTCGTCCGCCCCCTCGCCGGAGAGCACCACCTTCACATACCGGGAGGCGTTCTGCGCGAGGAAGTACAGGGGGATCTCGGACGGGTTGGGCAGGGGTTCGTCCATGATATATTGGATTTTCCCGGCGACGCCGAAGAAATCATCCGCCGAGACCTTGTTCGAGATATTCTCCACCCCGATCACGCGGGAGAAATCCTGCGCATAGGGCAGTTCGCTGTATTTTTCCTCTTCGTATCCGACCGAGAAGGTCTTGACGTCCTTCGTCACCTTGGAGACCTCTCGCACGACATAGCTCGAATCCACGCCGCTCGAGAGGAAACAGCCGACCTCCACGTCGCTGATTTTGTGCATCTCGACCGATTCGGTGAAGGCATCGGTGATGGCGTCCTCCCAGTCGGTCAGAGACGGGGCTTCGTCCGCATGAAAGGCATCCGCCGCGTCGTAGTATTTGTGCACCGAAAGCTGCCCATTTTCGTAGAGGAAATACTCCCCGTTCTGGAGTTTGTATACGTTTCGGAACAGGGTTTCCCGGTCGGGAATGTATTCGTAGCACAGGTAGTCGGGAAGCCGCTCTTCATGGAGCTCCTTGCGAAAATCCGGATGCTCGAGGAAGGATTTGATTTCGGAGCCGAAGAGGAACACGCCGTCCCGGTGGTAATAGTAAAACGGCTTGATGCCGAAGATATCCCGCGCGCCGAAGAGGCGGCCGGCCTGGCTGTCCCAAATCACGAACGCATACATCCCCCGCAGGCGGTCGAGCAGGGCGGGGCCGTATTCTTCATAGCCGTGGAGGAGCACCTCGGAATCGGTCCTGGTTCGGAACACATGCCCTTTTTCAAGCAGGTCTTCCCGGATGGCCTGGTAATTGTAGATTTCACCGTTGAACACCAACACCTTGGTGCCATCCTCGTTCCGGATAGGCTGGGATCCGCCTTCGAGGTCGATGATGGACAGACGGCGGAAACCGAGCGCCGCCCGGCTGTCCACATAATAATCCTCCTGATCGGGACCGCGGTGGACGATGCGGTCCGCCATGCCGCGGATGACACGCTCCGGATCATAGGCCGGGGTGCCCCCTTCCATCATAAATCCAGCAAAGCCGCACATGGGCAGCTCTCCTTTCCCACAAGAAAATCGCCCGGCGGTCTCAAACCCGTCGGGGCGGACGCGGCGCGAGCAGGTCAGCGAACGCCGCCTTGCGGGGCGCGCCGCATTCCCGCAGGGCCGCCGCGGCGAGGACCTCGAGCGTGTCGAGAATCCCTAAACCGGCCAGGATCCCGCCGCCCAGGACATGGTCCCGTTTGAGGAGGGACAGTTCGGTGCAGCCGAGCAGGACGCATTCGCAGCCGTTTTCCAGCAAAGGCCGGGCGGTCTTTTGAAACAGAACGGGATCAGCCGGCCGGCCGGCCTTGATTTGGCCGTAAATCAGTTCCATCACGTTCCGCTGACCCGCATCGTCCGGCACTTCAAAGGCAATTCCACGGCGGGACAGAGCGTCCTGAAACAGGCGGGTGCGCACCGTGCCGTCGGTGGCCAGGATGCCGGCCTTATGAATGCCGGCCCCCTCCAGATAGGCGGCGGTCTCCTCCACCATGTGGAGAATCGGGATTCCCACCGACCCTGACAGCTCCCGGTAGAGGGCGTGAGAGGTGACGCAGGGGATGGCGATGCAGGCGGCGCCTAGGTTTTCGAGGGTGCGGGCCGTTTCCTGCATCCGGGGCAGGGGATTTTCCCCTTGCCCCAGGAGATAGGCCGTCCGGTCAGGCACGGCGGGCCGGTCGAAGAGGATCACGTCCAGGTGCTCCTGATCGGTTTTGGCGTCCGTCATGTCGATGAGCAGTTCCAGAAAGTAGGCGGAGGCCAATGGCCCCAGTCCGCCGATCACGCCTAAGCTCTTCATCCGTACAGTCCTTTGTTTCCAAAATATTTTTTATACTTTTTGTAATAACTTATCTGGTTTTTACAAAAATACCACATCCGCTTGGCGCTCCGGTCGGGTTTGTAATCGAGGGAGCGGCAAACCCGCTTTTCCCGGATCAGGCGGCGGGCGGTGGCGCGGAGGGTTTCATCGGCCACATACCGAAAGATGATCCGGTTGGGCAAAATGGTCCACAGAACCTCTTGGTCCGCGACGGTCAGGTTGGATTCCCGGCCGAAGATCACATCTTCCGCGAGAACGCGGGCGAGGTTTCCTCCGGCGGCGGTGGAAAAATAGCTGCTCCGTCCCTGGCGGGGATTCATCTCGAAGAGCTTGTAGGTGCCGTCCCGGCTGTCGTATTTCATATCGAAATTGGCAAACCCAACGTATCCGATGTCCTCGAGAAAATCGGTCATCTGTTTGGTCAAAGCCTCGTCGGTGATGGAGAGGATGGCGGCGTAGCTGCCGATCCCCTCGGGCGAGTGTTCTTCGAGGAGGGCTTGCCCCAGCGCGGTCAGACGCACCTTGTGATCGGTGCCGCAGTAGACGTTCATCACCCTCATGTGGCTGTCGTCCCCGGGTATGAATTCCTGGATAATCAGGTGATCCTGATAGGAAGACGAATAGATGGCGGCGAGGATCGCGTCGAATTCGCCCTCGCTGTAGGCGACGAACACCTTTTTCTTATGGGGGAAGCGGCAGTTCCAATAGGCGACGCTGTTGGACGGCTTGACGACCACGGGAAAGTCAAAAGGCGGGCGGTAGCCTTTGTAAGTCTCGGCAGTACAGGTATCGGTTTTGGGAAACTGGAAACCGTGTTCCGTACACACCTCGTAAAAGGTTTCCTTCATGCTCAGCCGTTCGAGAAGCTCCGCGCTGCTCACAGAGAAGCGGTAGAGAGAACGGAGCTTGTCCTGATTGCGAGCGAGGAGCTTGACATAATTGTCGCCGCAGGGGACGAGCAGAAGCGGAATATCCCGATCGTATCGGGCGGCGAATTTCTGCAGGGTGTCGACGAACACCTCGTCCTCTTCCAGCCGGGGTTCGGTCACGGCGATGGTGACGATGCGGCTGTTTGAAGTGGCGCCGAGTAGGCCTTTGGCTACAGCCACGGATGGAATCCCATAGGCTTCGTGAAAGGAGCGGGCCATGCCGTAGACGTTGACATCGCTGCCCAGTAATACCGGAATGAATGCGGTTTCGCTCATGCTCATCCTGCCTTTCGACGCCCCGGCACAGGCTCGTGGGCGTATACATGGATACGTTTCCCATTATACTATTCCCCTATGCAAAATACAAGAAAAATAGAGGCGCCAAATACGTGATAAAACCAGTACACTGCTGGGCGCCTCATCGAGAAGGGGGACAAGGTCCCCCTTCTCCGGACGCGGATAGATACAGGCGCGCCAAATACGTGATAAAACCAGTACACTGCCGGGCGCCTCATCGAGAAGGGGGACAAGGTCCCCCTTCTCCGGACGCGGATAGATACAGGCGCGCCAAATACGTGATAAAAACCAGTACACTGCTGGGCGCCTCATCGAGAAGGGGAACAAGGTCCCCCTTCTCCGGACGCGGATAGATACAGGGGCGCCAAATACGTGATAAAAACCAGTACACTGCCGGGCACCTCATCGAGAAGGGGAACAAGGATCCCCTTCTCCGGACGCGGACGGGATACCCTTGCCAAGCCGCACGGCGTGCCATACCCAGTTCTCCGGATGCATGCAGGGATCCGGAGACCCGGTCAGACGGACTCCCATCTTGCCCGAAAGAGGGGTTTGTGCTATACTGATGCAAAAGCGGCGAACAGCGCCGCGCCTTTTGTAGAAAACGGAAAAAGAGGGGCGGACGATGGAACAAACAGCGTTTTCCTTTGCGGACAGCTTGGCGGGCAACCCCATCATCGCCGCGGTCAAGGATCCGGAAGGACTCGGCCAGGCGCTCGACTCGGACTGCGGCGTGATTTTTCTTCTCTGCGGAGATATCTGCTCGATTGGGACACTGTCGGCCCGGGCGGCGGAGCGGGGAAAGGCTCTGTTTATCCACGCCGATCTGGTGGACGGTCTCGCGGGGCGGGAAGTGGCCGCCGATTTCATTCGGAAAAACACCGACGCGGTGGGCATCATCTCCACCAAGCCCTCTTTGATCCGACGAGCCAGGGAAGTGGGGCTCTCCACCGTCCAGCGCTTTTTCCTGATCGATTCGCTTGCCTTGCACAACGTCCGCCGCCTGCTTCTGCCCGAACAGCGCCATTACCGGCCCGACGTGGTGGAGATCCTGCCGGGCGCGATGCCGAAGGTGCTCCGGCAGATCACATCCTTCAGTCCCGTACCGGTCATCGCAGGGGGGCTGATCCACGATAAAGAGGACGTTATGGCGGCGCTCGAAGCGGGGGCCGCAGCTATTTCCTCTACCGATCCGGAGATCTGGTTTCTGTAAGACGTGCACCCATCCGATGAGAGGCCCCAAGATCAGCCAAACAAGGAGGCATGTGGGATGAAACCCTATATCCTTGCCCTGGACCAGGGCACGACGAGTTCCCGCGCAATCCTGTTCGACCGTCAGCAGCGGGTGGTGGGGTGCGCCCAAAAAGAATTTACCCAGATCTATCCCCAGGCGGGCTGGGTGGAGCATGACGCGGAAGAGATTTACGGCTCGCAATGGGAGGTGCTCGGCCGGGTCCTGCGGGAGACCGGGATTTCCGCGGGCGACGTGGCGGCCATCGGCATCACCAATCAGCGGGAAACCACCATCGTGTGGGACAAAGCGACCGGCCGCCCGATCCACAACGCGATCGTCTGGCAGTGCCGCCGGACCGCGCCCCAGTGCGAGAAAATGAAAGAAGACGGCTGCGAACGGTACGTGCGGGAGAATACGGGTCTCCTCATCGACGCCTATTTTTCCGCCACCAAGGTGAAATGGCTGCTCGACAACATTCCGGGCGCCCGGGAGAGGGCAAAACGAGGAGAGCTGCTGTTCGGGACGGTGGATACCTGGCTCATCTGGCGCCTGACGGGGGGCAAGGTGCACGCGACCGATTACACCAACGCCTCCCGCACCATGCTGTTCAACATCCGGACCCTGGACTGGGACGACAATATTCTGTACGAATTGGATATTCCACGCTGTATGTTACCACAAGTATACCCGTCTTCCCATATATTCGGCACCACGATGGTGGAGGGGGCCGAAATCCCGATCGCGTCGGCGGCGGGAGATCAGCAGGCGGCGCTGTTCGGCCAGGCCTGCTTTGACAAGGGAGATGTGAAAAACACCTATGGAACCGGCTGTTTCCTGCTGATGCATCTGGGACAGGAGTTCTGCCTGAGCCGCCACGGCCTCATCACGACACTTGCGGCCGGAACCGATGCCCAGCCCGGATACGTGATGGAGGGCAGCGTGTTCGTGGGCGGAGCCGTGGTCCAGTGGCTGCGGGACGAGCTGGGGCTCATTGAAAAGGCAGCGGACAGCGAATTCTTCGCCACACAGGTTCCGGACAGCGGCGGCGTGGTCGTCGTGCCCGCTTTCACCGGACTGGGGGCGCCTTATTGGGATATGTACGCCAGAGGCAGCATTTTTGGCCTGACCAGGGGAGCGGGGCGCAGCCATATCATCCGGGCAGCGCTCGAATCCATCGCCTATCAGTCCCGGGACCTGATGGACGCGCTTGCGGCCGATACCGGATTGGCGGTCTTGGCGCTGAAGGTGGACGGCGGTGCATCGGCCAATCGGTTTCTCATGCAGTTTCAGGCCGATATCCTGGACTGTCCGGTCTTGTGCCCATCTGTTCGGGAAACCACGGCTCTGGGCGCGGCCATGCTGGCGGGGCTGGCCGTCGGGGTCTGGACCGGCATGGAAGAACTGCGGAAAACCTGGGCGCTTGAACGGCGATTCGAGCCGGCCATGCCGGAGGAAAAACGGGAGGCACTCCTCTCCCGCTGGCACCGAGCGGTGGACCGCAGCCGGGACTGGCAAGCCGAGTAGGCGTCCATACCATCAAATGTCTTTCCGGTCCGCTTTTGCGGGCCGGATTTTTTTATATTTAACTTGACAAATGCATATACTGTATATATACTATATATACAGTAAGCACGAAACAGGGGGTTGCTTGGGTGAACATCATCATACGCAATGAGGGGAACAGCCCGATTTACGAGCAAATCGTCACCCAGATCAAGAACGCCATTCTGGCGGGAGAGCTGTCGGAGGGAGAAGCGCTGCCCTCCATGCGGCTGCTCGCGAAGGAACTGCGCATCAGCTTGATCACGACCAAACGCGCTTACGAAGAACTGGAGCGGGAGGGCTTTGTCGTCACGGTTCCCGGGCGGGGCAGTTTTGTCGCCGCAGCAAACTGGGAGCTGCTGCGGGAAGAACACCGCCGAAGAATGGAAGAGCAGCTCGCGGCCGCCGCGGCTGCCGCCCGGATGGGCGGGGTGGCGCGGGACGAGATGCTGGAGATTGCCGGCCTGCTTTATGATGAGACCGGCCCCGCAGACACGGCATTTGAACAGGAGGAAACGCCATGAGCGACGTGCTAGAAATCAGCGGACTGAAAAAACGCTTCGGAGACTTTGAACTCGATATCCCGGAGCTGCGGGTGGAGGCGGGGACCGTCATGGGACTGGTCGGCGCCAACGGCGCGGGCAAATCCACCACCCTCAAATTGATCCTCAACCTCATTCATCGGGATGAGGGAACGATTCAGGTCATGGGGATGGATAACCAGCGGGAGGATGCCGCGATCAAACAGGAAATCGGCATCGTGTTCGATGAGCCCTGCTTTCATGACCTGCTTACCCCGGCCCAGATCGGGCGATCCATACGGCCCTGGTATGCGAAATGGGACGACGGCCTTTACCAGCGGACTCTGCGCAAATTCGAACTGCCCGCCGATAAACGGGTCAAGGAATTTTCCAGAGGCATGAAAATGAAACTCGCCATCGCCACCGCGATGTGCCACCGGCCCCGCCTCCTGCTGCTCGATGAACCGACCGGAGGGTTGGATCCTCTGGTGCGGGATGAGATCCTCGATATGTTCCTCGAATTTCTGCAGGAGGAGGACCATTCCATCATCCTCTCCTCCCACATCACCAGCGATCTGGATAAAATCGCGGATACCATCGCCCTGATCGACCACGGCCATGTGCTGTTCCATGAGGAAAAGGACGTGTTGCGGGACGGCTATGCCCTGGTCAAGGGCAGTATGGACCAGCTTCGGACGCTGGACCGGCGGGAGCTGGTGGGGGTGCGGGAAAACCGGTTCGGGTTCGAAGCGCTCTGCCGCCGGGATATGGCCCGCCGCCATCCTGAGCTTGCGTGCGAACGTCCAGATATCGAGCAGATCATGCTGTTTTTCACCCGCCGCCATCCAGACGTGTCGGCGACGTCGGCGAAAGGAGAATTTTGAATGAAGGGCCTTCTTTATAAAGATTTGACGCTGGCCGCGCAGCAGCTGCGGCTGATGGTGCTTTATATCCTGCTGTTCGGCGTCGTATTCATCGGGCTGATGGACAACACCTCGTTCGCCCTGTCCTTCGTGTCCCTGATGATGTTCATGCTCTCGATGAACTGCTTTACCTATGACGAGCAGGTTTCCTATGACAAGCTGGTGGCCGCATCCCCGGTCCCGAAGCGCCAGGTGGTGCTTGCGCGGTATCTGGCGTCTCTGATCATCTGGATTTTGGGGACGTTCGGGATCGTCGTGGTGGGGTTTGTCACCCAGGTCATCAAAGGCCGCGGCGCACTCCCGGACTGGAGCGGACAGTTTATGAATCTCGCTGTGGGGCTCGGCATGGTGCTGGTGTTTATGGCGGTGCTGTTTCCGATTCTGTATCGTTTCGGCAGCACCAAAAGCCGGATGGTGTTGATTCTGGTCTGCTGTGTGCCGATTTTCGCCGTCGGTGCGGTGACGAGCCTGATTCAGGAGGAAGGGCTGCCTGCGTTGCCGCCGTCCTTCCTGGCCACTCTGCCCTGGCTGATCGGGGCGATCCTGATCGTCGGCCTGATCCTGTCCTTTTCGATTTCGGTGCGGATTCTGGAACAGAAAGAATACTAAAGAGCAGTGCATGGAACCACACGCCCGCGTCATGCGGGCGCGTGGTTTTTACTATAGGCAATTTTTAAAAAAGCTATTGTGTTTTAAATAGTAGTGGTGTATACTAAATCCATCTACTAATCTTTACACAGTAGGAGGGGTTCCGATGACGAAAGCGGAATATCTGGAGGAATTGCGCACGGGATTGGAGGAACGCTTCACTCCGGGGGAAACGGCAGATATCCTGGCTGAATACGCCAGTTTTTTCGAATCCGGACAGGCGGAAGGGCGGACGGAAGAGGCGGTCGCAGCGGCGCTGGGATCTCCGGCGGCACTTGTGCGGCTGCTGACTGCGGAAAGAATGGCGCCGGCCGTGCCGCGGGCCAGTCTCGGCAGGCGCATCGCGGCGCTTCTGATCGACCGGCTCTTCCTTTTCGCCGTTATCGTGCTCTTTACAGCGGGGGGATGGCTCATCATGAAACAGACGGCCGAACCGATCTTGGAAACGGAAGATTGGTCGTCGGGGACGATCGTCGTCCGAGACGATGAGGAAGCGCATATTGAAGTCAGACGGCAAGTCAGTGCCGCGGTTATGGTGATTCCGCTGCTGATCCTTTTGGGGACCTTTGTCCCCCAGCTGGCTGTACCGCTGACAGTCACGCTGATACTGGAGAGGCTTTTTTACACTTCGGGCGGCATCGGAGCGGGCGGCTGGCTGGCCGGGGCTCTGCTGTTCGGGATGCTCCTCACCCTGCTGTATAAACCGGCGCTGGAATGCCTGTGGAACGGTCGCACGATCGGCAAACGGATTCTCCGCATCCGGGTGGCGGCGCCGGACGGGGGCCGGGCCGGAGCCGGGCGGATCCTGACGCGGGAACTGATCGGGGATAGTCTTCTGGGCGGCCTGACCGGCGGCGTCACCACCGTCGTTTCTATTTTTACCGCCGCAATCGGAAAAGAGCGCAAAAGCGTGCCGGATTATATCGCGTCCACGGTAGTTGTGCCGGATATAAAGTCATGATAAACTGGTTCGGAAAGGGGGCGCGTGCATGGACACCCAACTGAAAAAGGGCGTTTTGGAGCTGGCCATCCTCTTTCAAATTCGGGATGAAGAACAATACGGCTATGAGATCATGAAACGGATCCGCCAGGAATTTCCTGAGGTATACGAAGGATCGGTTTACGCCATCCTCCGCCGCCTCGCAGCGGAAGGGCTGGCCGCGCCGGTTCTGCGCCCGTCCGATTTTGGGCCGCCCCGCAAATACTACTGCCTGACCCCGGCCGGCCGCGAGAGGCTGCGGGATTCCCTGGCTGAGTGGACTGCTTTGCGGGAGGGCCTGTCCCGGCTGGGGCTGCCATAATACGACAGGAACACCTCCCGGATGCGGTTCGGGACGTGTTCTTTTTTTACAGATTTCTAAGCGGAAAAAACGGGGAAAATGTCGAAACAGGATAATCCTGTGCATGAGGCGGATTTTTCCGCGAAAGATGCGCAAATGTCAATAGTAAATGCGAAAAAAATTGAAAATTTATTTTTATAGTGTGTCAAGGCATTCGCGGAAGCACATTGCAGAAGTTTTCCAGCCCAATATTTCACGCGGATAGTTGTTGATCCATTGTTCAAGGTCTTTTATTGCGGCGGTTGATACTTTTCCGAAGTCTGTTCCTTTCGGGTATCGCCGCCGTATCATTCTATTTTGATTTTCGTTTGATCCCCGTTCAAAACTGCTGTACGGGTGACAATAGTAAAAGCGTGTCCGCTTCCCCTTGCGGATCACGGATTGTTCCAACCTTTCCACATTGGAGAATTCCCCGCCATTATCAACGGTGATCGTTTTGAACACTTTACGGAATAGCGCGCCGAACCGCCGTTCTATACGGTCAAGTGCCTTTATGGTGCTTTCCTCCGTCCGATCCGGCATACGCTCTATAATTTCTTGTCGCGTCTTCCGCTCCGTCAGCACAAGAAGGGCTTTCTTTGAAGTCTGCTTCCCGCTGTAAACGGTATCCATTTCCCAATGTCCGAAGACTTCGCGCCCCTCCACTTCGGCGGGGCGTTTTTCTATGCTCTTCCCGCGTGGGGCGCGTTTGGCCGTCTTCACTTTGCGATATTTCCGCTTTCGTTTTGCCTTTTCCGGCAAATCCTTGTTTGTCAGCATAAGAAACACGCCCTTTGTTATGTAGCCGTAAAAGGTGCTTGTGCAAATCGTAGTTTTGAATTCCAGCCCCTCTAAAGCAATGTCGGCAAGTGCGGCGGCGGGGGATCGGCCTTCTTCAAGCACTTTTCTTTCCAGATATTCCGCAAGGGCGTAATCACGGCCAATTTTCAGCGGCGCGCCTTTTGCCGAAAGGTTTTCACGGTATCGCCTGTGTGCTTCGTCCGGATTGTACCTTTCTTCCTCTGTCCAATCCGAATTGCGGTGAACCATGCGGGCGCGTTTTATTTCGCGGTAAATAGTGCTGATATGCACATGAATTTCCGCGGCGATCTCCTTTGCCGAATGGCCGTTATTTAATAACGCTTCAATCTTGTAACGGTCTGCCTTTGTCAAATGGCTAAAACAATGCCCCATGCTCCACGCCCCCTATAAACAAAAACAAGAGGCGGTTTCCCGCCCCTTGCGCCTGAAATTAACTCCTTCTTTTGTCGTATTCGTCCAGCCCTTCCAGCGTGGCCGGATCGGTAAGAATATCCCGCAAGCTACATTCAAGGGCGTTGCAAATTTTTAATAGTGTCGCCAGCTTTGCCCCGTTAATATCCCGCGCGCCTCTTTCGTAGTCTTGCAGGATACGCACGGAAATTCCCGCCGCCGCCGCAAGCTGTGATTGTGACATACCAGCCGCCAGCCGCGCGGCCTGCAATTTTTCGTTTCTATATGCTATTTTAACGCTAATATCCACGCGCCGAACCTCCCTTGACATTTTCGCTTTTTATCGGTTATAATAAAGGCAACGGGCGGGGATACCCGCCGCCGTATCTGTTAGGACTGTTTGTTCTTCTTGTTTGGCTTTATGCTGATTGTGATACGCTCCACCGTTTCACTCTCCAAAGCCTTTTTAAGAAGTTCAAGCAGTTCTTTTATTTGCTCTTCGGTCAATCTTCGCACCCCTTTTCCGGTGGTGTTGTCTTCTCCTTTCGTTTTACTCGGCTTCCCCTTGCCTGTGATTTTATTATACGGCATTTGCCGTATAAAGTCAATAGCTTTTCAAAAAATAATTGCGAAAAATAGCAAAAGCGGCGGGGAATTCCCGCCGCTTCATTCGTTTTCATCGTCAAGCAACCAAAGAGAGGACACGCCCAACACTTTAGCAAGCACTTTCAATTCATAATCAGTAACAAACCGTGTTCCGATCTCAATTCTTGAAAGGCTGTCCCGCTCCATCGTCACGCCTTCAATTTGCAGTTTCGCGGCTAACGCCTCTTGTGTAAACCGCTTCTTTTGCCGTGCTTCTCGCACTCTGTCGCCGCATATATTCTTCCGGCCTTTATAGTCGTATATCTTCACCCACGATCACCCGCGCCCCTCTCGTTGTGCTAAACATCAGCACTTTTCTTGACTTTAACACAAAAATCCTGCATAATTGTGTTAAAGGTCAGAATGCGAAAAGTATTCTTCCCTCGTTGCCATAATTTAAGCACACGAAAGGAGTTATTCAAACTATGAAGCAATCGTTTTTATCTTCTGCCCTGTCAATGTTCGGGCGCGGCAAGAAGGAAGAAAATGGCGCGGCGTTGGACACACCAAAGGAAACAAAGGTCTATTTTGAAGATGGCGGCGCAAAGTACCACACAAACGCGCATTGTTCTGGAATGAGAAAACCGCAATATATCCCGCTTTCCGTCGCAAAAAAACGCGGCCTTTCTCCGTGTAAGAAATGCGCGCCGTATGGTGTCGCGCCGACTGTCCGGTCAGCTCCCGCCGCTCCGTTGTTCGCCTCTGCAACCACAAATGAAACAAAGCCCGTTTTTGAATTTCTTTCCGTGAAGGTTGCGGGCGTTACCTTCAAAAACGGGCGCAAAAGCCGTCAAACCATCTTGCGAAAAATCCACTTCAAAGACGAACCTTTCGACAAGGGCACAATGGAATTGACTTTGCAACGGGAAGAATGGGAGGGCAAGCCTGCTTTCGGTGTCTATGTCAACGGCGATCAAATCGGGAATATTCCCGCCGAACAAGCCGACTATGTAAACGCCAATTTTTCCCGCCTCGACGGGATCGTAAACATAGAAGTTTATGGCGGCGGTGACGGCCAGAATTACGGCGCGGAAATAACATTGCGCTTCCGGAATGAGTAAACCCCGCAAAACGACAAAAAGCCCCCACGCCAGCCATTAAGCGGCCAGCGTGGGGGCTTCTCTATGTTCTGTTACTCTTTCCATGTTCCACCAAGCGCGGCGATCGTGTACCTGTCCGCGCGTCCGTTGACAATCAAGCCTTTTGACGCTTGAAAGCACCGCACGGCGTAAGCGGTCAACTTTCCGTATGTCCCATCGGCTCCGTTGGTGCCGCAATGGTAATTCCGTTCGATCAAAGCCGTTTGCAACGCCTTCACATCGTCGCCGCGCATGAGGGGTTTTGCTACTTTCAGCACGCGGGCAACCTCAAAAGAACCCGCCGCGGGCGGTGTCTGTTCCGGCTTCGCGCCGTCATGCTCCGATTTTCCCGCCATCTGTTCCGGCGCGCGGGCGGCTTGTTCCTCTTCGGCCTTCACGCGATCCGGCGCGGCTTCCTCGTTCTGCTGGACGGGCGCGGCCTGCTCTTCGGCAACCTTTTTCCGCGTGCGCGTGGTTTTGCTTTCCGTATCCTTCTTCGGCGCGCGCTTGTGCGTGCCTGTGGTTTTTCTCTGTTCACTCATGCGTAAAACCTCCCGTAATGAAATAAGCCCCCGCCGCCGCGGTTCAGCGGAAGCGGGGGCTTCGTGGTATCAGGCGGGCGGCATGTGGCCGCCGCCTTCATCAAGCCGCGGGCGGTAAAGGAGTAAACCCGCGCGGCGCAATGGCAATTAAGTATTCAGGGCTTCCGCGGTGTCGGTATGCGTCTTCGGAAGCGCAAAAACAGCGGCTTCGATCGCACCGTCAACAATCTTCTTCAAATCGTCGTCGATTTCAATTCCCGCCGCTTCGATGAACTGATAGACAAGTTTTGTTGCCTCTTCCTTCCGCTGTCCCTCTTCAATTTTGCTTGTTTTGTAAAGCTGTTCGGCGGCTTCCGTCGCCTTCTGCGCCCACCCGATCACCTTGTCAATAACCGTGATAACGGGAACTTCGGGGAAGAACTCTTTCAGGGTATCGACCACATGATCCGCGGTGTCAAGAACGGTTGTCGTCCCTGTCAGCACGCCGGAAACATTGATCCCCTTCTTTACCAGATAGGGGATCAGCACGATCAGCCCCACAAAAACGACCGCGACGACGGCCACAACCACAAGAACAATTACCATGTTATCCATTTTTCAAAGCCTCGCTTTCTTTTTTGTCGGTGTTTATATTTGTTACTCCTTTACAAGCGTGAGATCGGAAACGCGCACGGCGGCCACGGTCACGCCGCCGTAGGTGATAACGGCACGATCGCCGTTCAGCTCCGAAACGACATGATCGCGGCTATACACGAAAGAGGCCAGCCCGCCGCCTGTGTAGGTCTTCGCGCCCTGCTTTACGCGCACGACGCTTCCGGCCTTGATTGTGCCGCCCGCGCCGCTTCCATCTGCAAGAACAAGATCGGAAACGCGCACGGCGGCCACGGTTACGCCGCCGTAGGTGATAACGGCGCGATCGCCGTTCAGCTCCGAAACGACATGATCGCGTTCATACACGAAAGAGGCCAGCCCGCCGCCCGTGTAGGTCTTCGCGCCCTGCTTCACACGCACGACGCTTCCGGCCTTGATTGCGCCGCCTGCGCCCGCTCCGGTGTCCGGTTTGTCCGGCTGAACGGGGGCGGCATTGTCGTATTCGATGTACGGAAGTTTGCCATGCTTCGTCCATGTGCGGGCGTTATACCCGCTCTTTGTCCCCATGTTTTTAACTGCCGTGATCTGCACATCGTTTTCAAAGGCGGGGGAACACTCCACGGCCAGCCCGCCGCCGATATAAACGCCGATATGCCCGCTACACCAAAGGGCTTCGCCAACCTCCACATTGAAAAAGTTGGTTGAAACGCCCTTGCACTTTGTAATCATGGTATCTGCGCCAATATCCGGAACGCCGTTCACGGCATAGGACGCGCCGCCGTAGGTTTTGGACGCGTCGCCGCGCCAGCCCCACAAAATGCCTTTAATCAGGCATACGCAATCGAACCCGAAAACAGGCGGGTTCTGGTTTGCGGCGGCCTTAATCATCTTCGTTCGGGCGGCCTGCTTGTTGTATGCGTGGTTATTGCAATACCGCGATACATTGCCGCCCGTCAGAGGCGCACCAAAGCACCCCATGACATAAAGGGTTTTGTAATTCTGCGCAACATCTTTCAGTTTCGCAACAAATTCACTTGCTTTCATAACTGCCATTGTTTTTCGCTCCTTCGCTATTATTCTTCGTGTGCGCGTTCCAGCGTGTCAATTCGCTTGTGCGCCTGCTTTGCGGACGCTTCAACGGCAACAAGCCGTTCTACAAACTCCGTGTTCGTCTTCCGCTGTTCCCGCTGTTCGGCCTTAATATCATCAATGCCGCCTTTGATATATCCGATCTCTGTTAATACCGTTGCGTCGCTCTTTGCTTCGTTCGCTGTGTCGCTCTTCTTATTGCGGGCGAAGGCGGCATAGCCGAAGGCGATTGCGCAAACGGTACTAACCGCCGAAAGTACCGTTAAAATCTGTTCCATGTTTTCGCCACCTTTACACCTTTTCCCATTGCCACAAACCCGCCGTGTCGGGCGGGTAAACGCAATTCGGCATATCGGCCTTCGCCAGATATAGCGCGCCTTTGTAGCTGTAATAAAGCCCCTCAACCACATTTACGACGATCCCCGCGGTTTCCGGATATGGTATCGGATCGTCAAGCGTCCCCGCGTGTTCCAGCTCGACAAGACGGTAATATGCAAAGGTGGTTTGCACGGGATACGCGGCGGCGTTGGAAGTGTGCGGCGCGACGATCTCATAATAAAGGCCGTCGCACCTGATAATTTCGCCTTTTGTCTTGTATTCGTGGTTGTCCTGATACTCCGGATAATCCACAATATCCGTTGACGCAAGGATCATTTCATCGGCGATCGCGTTCGTTCCCGCGGCGCGGTCTGCGACAATCTGCGCTTTGAAAGAAAGGGAAAGAAGGGCGGCGGTGCTTTCGCCCGCCGCCTTCACAGTTTCAACTTCCTTCTTCAATTCCTCTGTTTCGTTTGGCTTGTCCGGTCTGTATGTCACGCTCATTCAAAATTCCCCCCGATCGAAGATACCCAACACGCGGAAATAGCGTCGCCGCGCTCCACCGTTACCCGAATATTCATGCCGAATTTAACGGCGGTGTTTATTGTGTTCTCGAAGACATGCGCCACGCCCTGAATTACGGCATTTGTGCAATCCTCCCACGCGGGGGAAGGATCAAACGGATTGTTCGTTGCCTCCACTTTGAAAGTTGCGCCCGCTGGAATTTCCCGCGTTACTTTCACATTTGCGCGTGTGGGCTGTGCCTGCGCTTCCAGCGGTGCGGCCAGCGTGATAACAAATCCGCTGATCTGTTTTGTGAAGGTCAGCGTGCGCACCGCTTTATTTCCCACGGTGTCCGTTGCGGTAATGGTGATTGTGTGCGCGCCGTTGGAAAGGGCGGTGAAGTCGTGCCCCGTAACATTCATCGTGTTTTCTTCTCCAAGCGTGGGCGTGTAGCTCCGCAAGGTGGTTTCGTCCACCTTTTCAACCACTGTCACCGTGTCGCCGTCCGGATCGGTCACGGTGTACTTGTAAGAGAAGTCGCCGCTTTTCGTTCCAAGATCGGCGTTTTGTCCGGAAATGACGGGCGGTTGATTGTGAATTACGGGAACCGCGGAAGAAGTCACATACGCACTTTCGTTTCCGTAGGTGTCCCGCGCCTTCACGCGGTACTTAATCGTGTTCCAGCTTGTAGAAACGACTTCCGTAAAGGTGCGGGCGGCGGTTTCCGTTACTTTCGTATAGCTCCCGTTATTCACCGACCGTTCCAGAACATAGGTGATCGCGTCGCCGTCCGGATCGGTGGAAGCTCCCCATGTTACGGTTATGTTCTGCGTGCTGTAACAGCTTTCCGGCACGGAAATTCCGTCCGGCGTACTCGGTGCGGCGTTCCACTGGAATTCATAGTTTCCGCGGCTGTTTGTGCTATCAGATACCAAAATATCAGATTTCAAATTACAAAGCGGACGCACGCCCCCGTAGCCGTTGTACGCGTGGCTGTAGTTCAACGCCCCCGAAGTGTTGACAAAGCGCACATAGTACGAGTAGCCGGAATTCGGCGTGCGAAGCCACCAATACCACGCCTGCGAAGTCGTCGGATCGCTCCCGTAATTACTTTTGTCAATGGCCGCTTGCGTACAATAGGCAAGGCGGCTTGTATTGTCGCTGAACAAGGCCAGCTTTGAACCCTCTGCAATCCCGTTTTCGTTTGCAAGCCCGACTTCCGTTGTGCTTGCAAGGAACATTTTTGCGGTGAAGGTTTCATAGCTCCCGCCGTCTGTAACGGTGTTTTTGGCAACGGTAAGCGTGGTTGTCATAAGTGCCGCTACAAAATCGTCGTCAAGCATAGCAAGGAACCCCGCCCATGTGTCATAGGGGTTTACATTGTCCCATACATTCGCGCTTGACGGCGGCGCGTCCTGCCCGTGCTTCGCGCTGTACCATTTTCCCGCCGCGGCGTTACTGTTCAGCCATTGAAGGATATTGGAATGAATGTGCCTGTTGTTGCCGTAGCTTCTCCGGTTGCTGTCGCTGTTGTTTGGCTCTTTTGCGTCGGAACAAAGCAACGCTATGATCTTGTCGGTAATCAGGGTAATAGCTCCGGACGGATAGCCCGAATGGTTTTTGTCTGCCATTTTGAAAACGACATAATCACCCAAGAACGACCGATAAGCCGACTTTACGGGCACTTCAAAGGTTGTTCCCACGCCAAGCGTGCTTAACTTTTTCGACATTCTTTGCCTTCCTCCTTTTCTTCGGAAACAGCAACGCCGCCACGGTTGCCCGCGGCGGCGTACTGCCCGAATAATTTGTTGTAATGCTGATCCATGTTCCGGATCAGGTGATAGCAATTTCCCTTCGACGCGTGGCCGCGCCAGCTTTTATAGGATTGTTCCACCTTTTCCGGCGTGATTTTTCCAGCTTCCAGCAACCCGCGCATTTTGGTTAAACGGCGGCGGGCGTTGTTCTTTGACTTCCGGCGCACCTTGCGGATCACCGCGCCGCTTTCGGTCAAATACGAATGGAAGCCCAAAAAATCAATTCCGTTTTTCAACGGGTAAATATTTGTCTTCGCATTCAGCGAAAGCCCTAATTCGTTTACATGTCTTTCAATCTCCTTCCAGCAATAGCGCAAATATTCTTTATCTTCGTGGATCAAATAAAAATCGTCCATGTATCGGCCATAAAATTTTATGCCTAACTTCTCTTTTACCATGTGATCCAGCGAAGAAAGATAGAGAAGGGCGAATATTTGTGAAGACTGGTTGCCGATCGGAATTCCTACATTGCCTTCGGTGCTGTCTATTATCATATCCAGCAACCAAAGGCAATCAGGATCGGAAATATACTTGCGGATTAAGGATTTTAACGCGTCGTGCTTGATATTATAGAAATACTTTGATATGTCGCATTTCAATACCCAACCGTCAACACCTCGTACACGGTAAAACCTCCGCATAAATCCTTCCAGCCGTTCAAGGCCGAAGTGCGTTCCTTTTCCAACCTGTGAAGCGTAATTGTCTTTTATGAAGGTGCTTCGCACCCTCGGTTCAAGTACATTATCACAAAGCGCATGTTGCACAACCTTGTCTTTGTAGCTGTTCGACATTACAACCCGTTCTTTCGGTTCGTAAACCTTGAATGTGTTGTAGGGCGAAAGCCGGTATGTATGGCTCTGTAACTGCACGCTTAACAGGTTCAGGGCTTCCAGCAAATTAACTTCAAACTTCGCCGCCGCTCCTTTCCACCTTTTGCCGCGGCGCGCCTTCCGGTACGCGCGGTATAGGTTTTCAAAATTATAGACTTTTTCAAAGTCGGTCATGTCAAAAAATCTCCTTGCCGTGTATAACCTCGGCCATGCCTGCGGGCAATGCTCCGGTATCGGCAATCCTGTATTTGTCCCCGCTGTGGATAGCAGGGGACGGGAAACGCCTTCCTTTGATGGTGGTACATTGCTTTCGGCCTGTAGCCTACTCGATCGAGTGATCCACCGAAGCGGACGCACGCCCCTGTTGCCGTTGTACGCGTTGTTGTTGTTCAACGCCCCCGAAGTGTTGACATTGCGCACATTGTACGAGTTGCCGGAATTCGGCGGCGGGGCGGGCAGAAGGCGAAAAGAAAACCTACAAGGCGTTCCCCAAACGGTTTTTATACTCTCGCTTTGTCCCGCTTCTTCCACGCGGCGATCATGTACTTTACTTCAAGGGCAAGTTTCGACCAATATTCGCAACTCTTCATAGAAATAAAGCCCATTTCCTGCGAAAGCTCTATAAAAAATAGAAGCTCCTTGCAATAGGTCAACGCCTTTGCTTGTAGCCTCTGCCGTTGTCTGTGTTCGTCCGCTTGCCGCAAATCTAATTCGTTCGCTTCAAGCGTCATTTCGTAAATATCAACCGCTTTTTCCTGTATGCGGTTCACCAGCGTAAAGCGGTATTTCTTCGGGTAACGCTCCGTGCTGTTCGTGATCGTGAAGGTATGCTTTACAAGGTCTTTCGCCTTCACAATCACATTGAATTCGGACGGCTCTTTGCGTTCCCTCTCTTGTCCCTGCATAAATGCACCTTGCCTTCCTGATCCTCTGCAAAAGCGCGGTATCTTCCGTGCACCCCTCAAAATCAAAGCCCGCCGCCGTCAAAGTTATTGTTGCTTCGTGGCCTGTGGGCGTGATCCCGTGGATTGACACCGCCTCGCCGCCGCACATGTCGCACGGTGGGCGAAGCTCCGTGAAGATATTCCCGATAATGCACGACAATTCCGCGCCCTTGCAGGCGCACCGCGTCAACATTCGATCCGTTGCAACGCCGCGTTCCAAACGCCCGTTGCGGTCACGCCGTCCAAATCGTCAAAGAGGATCAAGAACGGGTTTGTTGTAATGTCATTGAAAAGCACGGCTTCCAGCATTTCAATTCGCGCGGTGTTGTTCTGGATCAGGTTCAGCAAATGCCCCGCGGCGTCTTCGTCAAGGACATTTTGCAAGGTTGCGAACCATGCGTTGAAGTCGTTTTCTGCGTCGGTCTTAAAGTCGTTCATGTAGGCTTCAAGGGCGGCGTACTGCTGATCGCCCAAAAGCTCCAAACTTTCCATATAGGAAACAAGATCGTTGAATTCGTCAACGCTCATTTCCTTATAGTCAGCAAACCACGCTTCAAGTTGCGCGTTGAATGCGTCGGTGTCTATCTGATCCACCACGCCCGCAACCACGCCGCACAAGGAACCATCAAGGCGGCGATCCGTTATGTTTGCCTGTGAAATGGCCGTAACGCCTGCGCCTACAAGCACATCGGCAAGACACAATTCGTATGCGTCCGCGTCCCTCTGCAAAGCAGGGGCGACGGGGGAAGTTGCAGGCGCGGAAGACTTCACCGCAACGGAAATTTTGCGTTCGGTCAAATCCCACCGCACAACAATTCGGTCAATGCGGTTCAACACGCCGTCCGCGGTTGCCAGCGTTACGGGCAAATCGCTTGTGTTGTAATAAAAATAGCCGTTGATCCACGCTTTACCCGTTTTCACGGCGACGGCCATTCCTGAACCCGCTACCACTTGAAGGCTTGTGGAAGGGACAGGGAACACGCCGTTTCCAATGAATGAAGCAAAATATTCAGCCCATTCTTCCGCGCGGTACACGCGATCGCCGGAAACACTGTTGAAGAAACTTGATTTTTCCATATTTGCACCCCTTTACTTTGTAATCTGCCTGATCTGTGTAATCAGGGCGGGCAAGCTCTCCCCGAAAGTAATGTCTATTTCCTCCATGTTCTGTTGATAGGTTTCCGCAACCTCCGTTATCCGGACATTGATTTTTATACCCCATCGTTTATTAACGCATGTCACACGATCGCCCAAGTCGTAATCTTCCCTGTACTTCAAATTCGCGTGCGTGTTGATCGTGCTGGAAAAGCTCAATGTTTCGGCGTATTGTTCCAGCTCCGACGCGCCGCGCTCTTCAAGACAGGCTAAATATTCTTCATCGGTGCGCGTGATCTCTTCGTCGTTCTCGTTGGTGTATTTCTTCGTAATGTCCGTTGCATTCACAAAGACTTCTTCACGGTCAAGGCCAGCCGCGCCGCCGCCAACTTCGGCCACAACGCGCGGTTCGGCTTCTTCGCCGCCCACATAAGCCGTTGATTTCAGGTTTTCAATGCTGTTTGTGTATTCCTGTTCCGTGATATTATCGAATTCCTGTGAAAAAATGCACGGCGGGTTTTCGGTTTGGTCTGCGGTCAAATCGCGGCCTTTATACACACTGAAATAGTGCTTTCCGGTCTTCACATCGGTTCGCAACCGGAAGCCCAATTTTGCCGCCTTCGCCGCGGTTTCCACGGCAAGAAGGGCGTTTGTGAAGGCTTCGGAAGTATAGTCTATTTTCCCGCTTCCGGTGTCTTCGTCCGTGGGATCAATTAAGACATTCGGGATCGCGCGGGTGGCCACTTTCGGGGAAACGACCGTTTCGCGGACAATCCGGTATAAAATATCCTGCGTCCCGCTCGTTGCGGTGATCTGATCGCGTACAATGCGCTTCCCGATCCATTGCGTGATAAACTTTCCTTGCACTTCGATTTCTTCAAGCCCCTGTGAATTCTTGCTAATGTGAACATACCTGATTTCTGCCGCCTCGGTGTCCCCGCGCTTCATTATCAGGTTGTTTTTTACCAGAAGGGAAACATGCTTGCTTGTGAAAGGCACAAGCAACTTGAATTCGCCCGCCGACCAATACCGCCGCGTCCAGATTAACGAATTGATTTCATCAATTACGCCGTGCAATATCATGTCGCGGTCATAAATATATAGCTCCATTCGTCACACCCCCAAATAAAGATCGTCGTGATAAATGGATACTTCCAAATTTTCAAGGTTTTCTTCCGCGGAATACCTGTAAAGGTTATCACCGACCGAAAGTTGAAAATATGTGCTGTCCACATCAAGATAACGGAACGCGTCAGAAGTCACGCCGTCGCGTTGTAATGTTACTTCTTTTTCCCCGTATCCCGTGGACACGCTCAAAATGTCGCCAGCTTGAAGCGTGATATTCAGCTTTATAAACTCCTGTGTGTCCACATTCAAAAGGGAAGGATTTTTGACAACGCCAAGCGCGCGGAACTCTACGCGAATACCCGCTTGCACATCACCTTCGTTATAGACATTCACGATCAAAGAAGGCTGTCTATACCCGATTTCCCAACCTTCCGCAAGAGGGATTTCAACGGGGAATTCAAGGCCGCCGATCCATGTCGCTATATCGTCCCGCGTCTTTGCCTCTTTTCTCCAAAACGGATTAAGGCAAAGAAGCTGTATTGTGAAGTCCTGAAAAATAGCCTTCCGCGTGAAGGCGGGCGCGTTGTCGATCTTGCAGTCAATCACGCGCCGGAAGTCGCCGTATTCGTATGTCAGTGTCGCGGAATACTGCGGGTTTAACACACGGTTCATTTGCCTTCGGTAATCCCGCATTCTGTCCTTGTCCCGCTCCCTGATACTTCCGACAATCTCAATTTCGCGGGATTGAATGCGGTTGCCTAAATAGGTGTCGCCGTCCTGTCCCATGCTGTTAATGCTGTAAATCTCGTTGCGCACATCAGAAAGGCCGCTAACCTCGTTTGTGTGAAAAATAGAAGCGTGGGAAAAGGTGATACTTTCCCCACGCTCATTCGTATAAATCAGCTTTTCGATTTTCTTTGCCATCAGCCCATAACCTCCCGTGCAATCAAGCGGAATTGCTTTGCCGCCTCGCGCTGTTGTTGTGCATAGCTCGTTTCGTTCGCATAGATATTTTGAACCACTTGCACGCCGCGGGCGGCGTTGTCGTTCCTGCCGATCCTTCCGGACGGTCTTTGCGGCTCCGGAACGGTTGAAGCCGTCGCCCTGCGGATTGTCTTTTCAACATTCTGCATTTCACGGGCGAAGCCTTCGCCTAAACCTTCGGCCATGTATGCGCCGATCCCTGCAAATGCCTTCGACGGGGAAGCAATCTGCATTTCCGCTTCTACGGCGGCGACAATTTCGCGCATCATAGAACGCACTTTGCTTTCCAGCCACCCCGACATATTTTGAAAGCCCTGCCAGATACCGCGCACCATTTCTTCACCCGCCGCCGTGAACTGCGATACAAACCCGTTGATCGTCGTTAAAATCGACTGTATGATCTGCGGGATTTTTGCCGTAATCTGCGGCGTGCCCTGCACCATGCCGGACGCTATGGCCTTGTCAATATCAACGCCCGCCGCGGTGAACTTCGGTTGTTGCGCGGTGAAGGCGGTAATAATCGACTGGACGATCTGCGGGATAATGTTTGTAATATTCGGCGTTCCCGTTGTCATGCCGGAAGCAATATACTTCGTCATGTCAACGCCGATCTGATTAAGGCGCGCCGCCTGCGCTGTAAGCCCTGCTGTTACCCGCTCGACAATGGCCGATACCGCGCCGTCAAGCGCGCCGATATTCGCTATAATGCCATCGTTTACGGCTTGCACGGCTTCTTGTGCTGTAAGTGTGCCCGCGCTTCCCATTGCGCCCTGCATGTCCGCGGAAACGGTATCCATACCGCCGCCGAAGCCCTCGCCAACGCCCGCGGCCATGTTGCCGCCAATGTCAGCGAAAACCGTTGAAGGGGAATGAATGCCAAGAAAATTCTTGATACCGTCCACAATGCCGCCAAAGAAGCCCGTTACCTGATCCCACAACCAGCCCGCGGCGTTCTGGATACCCTGCCAAATGCCGGAAACAATATTGCCGCCGATCTCTACGATCTGATATGCAAGGCTTCCGAACGCCTGCACGATACCCGTTACAATCTGCGGAACCGCCTTCACGATTTCGGCAATAATTGTCGGAAGGTTTTGGATCAGGGAAACGAATAGTTGAACGCCCGCTTGAATGATCTGCGGGATATTGGAAACAACGGCGTTCACCAACGCGCCCACAATCTGCGGGATCGCGGGTACAATGGTTTGAATGATCTGCGGCAACGCCTGAATAAGCGCAACCAGCAAATCAATTCCGGCTTGCACGATCTGCGGAATGCTCCCGATCACCGCCGTTACAATTCCGTCGATAATCTGCGGAATAGCTGTAACAATGGTTTCGATAATCTGCGGCAACGCGTCGATCAGCGCGGTTAATAGGTCAATTCCCGCTTGAATGATCTGCGGGATAGAGGCAAGCAGATTTTCGACAAGGCTTGTAATAATCTGTGGAATGGCCGCAATTAGAACGGGGATCGCGGCAATCAGCCCTTGCGCAAGCCCTGTTATCAACTGCAACGCCGCGTCGATCAGCATAGGGATATTTTCAACCAGCGTTTGCACCATAGCAACGACCACTTCAACGATTTTCGGTAACAACTGCGGCAACGCCTGTCCGATCCCGTTTGCCAGCGCAAGGACAATTTGCAACGCGCCTTCGACAAGCAGGGGAAGGGCGGCGATCAACCCGTCAATCAGGGCAAGAAGAATTTGTGTTGCGGCCTGCGCAATCGCCGGAAGCGCGGCAACCAGCCCTTGCACAAGCGCGGTTATCATGTCCACCGCCGCCGTTGTGATCTGTGGTAGGCTTGCTACAAGCCCATCGACCAGCCCTAACACAATTTCGGTTGCAAAGTCCGTTACTTGCGGAAGGATTGTCGAAAAGTCTTCAATCAGCCCCGCAAGGGCTGTCCCGAAGGTGTCGGACATTTTGGAAATATCGCCGTTCGCGGAAGCTGCGCCCGCCGAAAGCTCGTTGACAAAATCAGAAAGGGCGGGCAACGCTTCTTCGCCAATCGGAAGAACAAAATTCGTTTTCAGCACGCGGCCAAGCCCCGACATAGCGGAACCGAAGTCGTCATATTTAACGGCGTTGATTTTGGAAAGCGCGTCGGTTGTGGTGCTGATCTCCCCGTTAAGGTTCGTCAACGCCTGCATACCTTCAACGCCCAAATCTTCCCACATCGTACCGAACAAGGCCACGCCCGCGGTATTCTGCGCTAAAGGATCGTCCATTGCGAAAAGGGCGGTTGTCACATCGTCAAAAGCTTTCGCGGCCTGCTCCCCGCCTGCGGCAAAGGCCGCCGCGGTTTCATCGGCGTTCAAGCCTATATCCTTGAACGCCTGCATTGTGCCGTCTGATCCGTCTTTAACCCTGATCCCGAATTCCTTTACCGCGTCGCCCAGCTTGTCAACGGAAAAGGTGCCAGCGTCCGCGCCGTTTGCAAAGCTGTTGAACATGTCTTCCGCGTCCAGCCCTAACGACTTGAAATGCACGGAATATTCGTTGATACTGTCCAGCAAATCCCCGTTTTTATCAAGGCCGTTTTGCGCTCCCTGCGCAATCAGATTGAACGCCTCTTCACCAGATAGCCCAAACTGATCCATAAGCATATTGACGGCGCGCATTTGCTCTTGAATATCAAAGCCGAATGTATCGCGCAACATCAAAGCGTTTTGTGTCAGCTCTTCAATTTTCGTCGGATCAACTTCGCCGGAAGTCTGCGCCACGGTTGCCATTGACGCGGCTATATCGTCCATGTTCTCCCCGAAGTTGTTGTTGTAGATACGCAACATTGCGTCTTCAAAGCCGTTCGCGGCGGCCTCCGCAATGCCTGTTGACGCTTCAAAATCGTTCATTGCGCCTTTGACTTCATCAGCGAAGCCCACGGCGTACCCGATCCCCGCAACCATAGCCGTTCCAATGGCGGCCACGCCTACGCCGATCGTTTTCAAACCTTTTCCAAGCGCGCCAGCTACGGAAGAAACTTTGCCGCCCAATCCGTCCAGCGCGCCGCCTGTGCTTTCGGCTTCCTGTGAAATATCCTCCAAGCCGTCCGAAAAATCGTTTGAAGCGTTGCGCACCTCTTCTAATCCTGCGTCAAGGTTTCTGATCTCGTTTTCCGTTTTAATCATTGCGGCGCGGGCGTAATTCAGGTTTGTTTCCATCTTTTTAGCCGCTTCGGAAGTCCCTTGCCCCGCGTCCTGATACTTTTTCAAGGCGGCTTCCGCTTCGGCAACCTTCTTTTTCTGCTCTTCAAGCCGCTTGTTCAAAACATCTTGCTTCGCGGTCATTGCCTCTATGCTGTCGGCGTTCCCCTCGAAAGTTGCCGAAACAACCTTCATTTCGGACGCAATGGCCTTCAAAGAAGCGTCGATTTCTTTACAAGCCTTCTTGTATTCCTGTTCGCCGTCAACGGCAATTTCGGTTTTGATCTGGTCTTCTTTTCCGGCCACTTATAACCCCCCTAACACATCGTCAATGTCCGCTTCTTTTTCCTCCGGTTTGAAGCGATCCGGATTGAATTCTCTGTGAATTCGGAACAAAGCAAGGATTTTATACGGTGTCATGCGCCACACTTCGCGTTCTGGCCAGTGTAGAAGCGTAACGCCGATATAAAGCAGGCGGGCAAGGTCTATTACTCCTTGCCCGCCTGTGCGTTTTTTCTCTCTTCTTCCGCGTATTCCGGTTCGTCGTCTTCATCGTCCTGCGGCGGCTCCGTTGTGCCGCTGTTTCCCATTGCAAACGCCTTGAAAATCGCGGTTTTAACCTCGTTGAAGTTGCCTGTGTGGATCATTTTTCCTACCTGTTTTTCGGTCAACTGCTCTTCGCCGTCGTCTGCGCCCTCATTCAGAAGCAGGGTAAGAAGCCAGCGAAGATTTTTAATGCCGTCTTTGCCTTTCAGCATTTCGGCCAGCTTGTCAAAGCCCCCGAATTTGTCTTGCATTTCGTCAATGACATTCAGGGAAAACAGCAAATGCCGTTCTTTATCAAGGACGATCGGCAAACGCCCGTCTTTAATCGCACTCATAACAAAATAGGGGAAGCCCCGTCAAAGGGCTTCCCCGTGCCTCCTTTTCATATTTTGTTTTGTGACAGGCGGCCAGAATTAGCCGCCCGAAGTGTTGTTCTGTTCACGAACCTTCGTAAACCAGCCTTGCGCCGCGGTTTCTGTGGGAAGTGCCACATGCTCCGCTTTCCAAAGGCCGTCAGGCCGCTTGATAAACTGCCCTGTGATCTCCGGCGTGGTGAATTCGATACTATCGCCCTTCGTCTGGTAACTCTCCGAAGGAATAGCAAACTTCACCTTGTAAAGCCAAATATACTTATACATGCCGTTCGCCTTCTTCGCGCGGAAGCCGATTGCCATATACGGGGGATCGTCGTTTTCTCCCGCATATACAACCTGATCGTCGTCCTGCGTCTGCCCCAAAATGGCCGCAAGATCGGCGGGCATAAGATCGTTTACATTCAGCGTCAGCTCTCCGGAAACGAATTCTTTTACCACTTCGTCCGCGCCGTCGTCCGCGTAAAGGATCGCTTCCGCTACCTCTACGGACATTTCCGCGCTAATGGCCTTCGCCATGCGCACGGGCGTTCCGTATGTTTCTTCGCCATCTTTGCCCACGGTGATCGGCGCGCGGTAAAGATCGCGTAAACCAATAGTTGCCATAGTTTTTATACCTCCGTTTGTTCGTAATATTTCGCTTCAATCGGGACATGGTAAAACCCCGTGTCCCTCTCGTACACTTCCGGATCAATTACAAGCCCGTAAAAGCCCGCCGCCTTCAACGCCTGCTTCACACGGCGCAAAAGGGCGATATAATCGCGTTTCGAGTAAATATCAACCCTGTATGTGTATTCCGTGCCGTGCGTTTCGTCGTCTGCGGCGGCCATATCTTCCGAAGAAACAAGCTGATATGTGATATATGTACCAGCCTTCCCGCGGAAGAAGAGGCGCGCCACATTCGGGCAAAGCGCGTCAAGCGTGGATTTTAACAGGCGGTCAACTGTATCTATCATTCCTGTTCGTCCTCCCATGCCTGCCGCATAGCCGCTTGAACTTCCGGCGTTGCCTTCTGGTGCGAACGCGTGAACCACGGGCGCGCGGGCATGTTGGTTCGCCCGTATTGGTGGACAAAGCCAACGGTTGCGTTCCGCTCCCCGCGGCGGTTTTTCCCGTGCGGGTACACTTCCACGCATTGCCCCGAACCCCGCTTCTTTACGGCGGTGCATTTGATAGAATTTGCAAGATCGCCAGTAACACGGTTACTTGTAAATGTGCGCCGTATTTCCTCCTGTTCGGCCTTCACAAGCACCGCGCCGCCAGCTTTTAACATCTTCGGAACGGCCTTCGTCGCCCGCTCGCTCCGGCGCAAAAACGCTTCCTGCGCCGCTTCAATTCCGGATACCTCAAACCGCGCCATTGCCGCCGCCTCCTTCCGCGCCGCTGTCCGGTTCTTCGCTTTCTTCGACCGGAAGATCGGAAAGCGTCAATTCGGTAATTTCTCCGCTTTTGTTGACATAGGTTTTCAAAACCCTGTACCGCTTCCCGTTCAGCTCCGCGGCCTGTTGCCCCTCGTATTCTTCCGTGTAAACATCAACCTTCAATTCCACTTGAAAGCCCGCTTGCGCGGCCTTGTAGAACTCGGAATAACCCGCGGATTTCACATTGCAAAAAATGGATTTCCGCGCTTCTTCCGGCTCATTCTGGAACCCGTTTGCGTTTACCGCTTCGTCGGGCGGCTTCTGCGCGATCAAGGTAATTTCATCACCCCAACGCATGATAATCACCCGCCAAACTCAAAGAACATTTCAAGTAATCATAGGCCGCGCGGTATTTCTCGCTGTCTTCGGAATATCCGAAGTTTGCCTTTGCGTAAAGGACAATCGCCCGCGTGATAAGGGGATCGCCCGCCGCGGCCTCTTTGCCTTCGGCGGGCGTATCCTCCGGAACATTCACACCGACAAGGCGCAAATCCGCTTTGCAAGCGTCGATCAGGTCTTGTATTTCATCGTCGAAAGCCGCCGTTTTTACGCGTAAGGCGTTTTTCACCTTGTCAAGCATGGTTTATCCCTCCCGAATTACGCGCCTGCGGCCTTTGCGACGACAACAAGGGAATTCTTGTCAATCACCTTGCCGTCAACAAGCATGATCGCCTTCGTTACCATGTCGTCCGTGTCGTTGTCCTCGTACTTCTTCACGGTCATGGTGTAATTGGTGTTCAGCACATAGTCCTTGAAGTTGAACAGGAACGCATACGCGCCGCCCTTCGCCGCGGTTGCCACGGAAGGCACATAGTCGCAACAAATGACGGGGCGGCCAAGCAAGGCGCGTTCCGGCTTGCCTGCAATGCCGTAATTCACACGGCCTACGGGCTGTCCGGTTTCATCGACAAGGCCGTAATACTGCATAAAGGTTTTCTTTGCCATGCACCACACCGCGCCGTTTTCGTATGCCTGCGGCAATGCGGCTTCGGCGTTCACAAGGTCTTCGTATGTGGGCGTGTCGCTCTCGATCTTCTGCCCCTCGTTCGGGGTTTCGGTAAGAATGCCCTTCGGCTGTCCGCTACCCGTGCCGGATACAATGGCCTGTTCGGTTGCCTTCGTCATAGCCTCGACAACATTGTTGACAAGGGTATTTTCAAAGGCCGAAAGTGCCATTGTGTCCACTTCAAGGGATACGGCCACGGCGCAACGCAACTTGTGGTAAGCAAAAGTAATGCTTCCCGTGGTCTTCTTCTGCTTGTCGCTCCCTGCGCCTTCCGCTACCCAAGAGGCAACGGGCTTCGCGCTGGAAGTAGGGATAGAAACGCCGCCCTTGTACGCGGTGCGCGTCACAAGGGGAAGGATCATTCCCACGGCCTCCATTTTCTCGACGATCCGGTTAAGAATGGTTGTCGGGATCACCGCGCCATTGTCCGCGGTTTTGGAAACAGCGTCCGTGCGGAACTCTGCGGGAATAGGCGTGCCGCGAAGGGCGTATGCCATAAATGCGCGGCGATATTCCATGCTGTCCAGCGGATCAGCTTCGTTCCTCTGTTCACCGCCTGCGGGGGAAGAGGGGGGAGGGAAGGTGCGGACAACCGCGCCGCCGCTTCTGCCCTCCGCAATGGAATTCAGAAGGTTGTTGCGCTGTTCGGCGGCGGCCATCAGCCCCGCCCGCTCGGTTTTCAGGTTGTTCACTTCGGTTTCAAACGCGGTCAACTGCTCCGCGGTCAGCTCCGCGCCTCTCTGCTCGATCTCGTTCGCAATCGCGGCAAGGCGGGCTTCAATTTCCTGTAATCTGTTCATAGTGTCATACCTCCAACATGATTTTTAGTTTTAATAGCTGTGCTTTCCGCGCTAACGCCTCCCGCCTCTCTGCTTCGATCACTCCGTCGAAGAAAGAACGCGCGGATATTTCGGTATCGCTGTTTGCTGGGTAAGATACCGCCGAAACATCGTAAACCTTCTTGATCTTCAAAATGGTTCTTGTGTGCGTGTCCCTGTCGTATGCGTCTTCTAAAACCTTGAACGCCCACGACATTTTTGTAATTAAGCCGTTGTTGATCTCTTCGTAAAGGTCTTGTGCGGCACGGCTTTTCGATAAATCGGCAAAAGTAAAGAGGCCGCTTTCGTCGGCCTCTATTCCAAGCGTTTTATTCGATTGTCGGGCAAGCACCTTGCCTTCGTGGTTGTATTGCATGATAACATCGGACATGTCCGCGCCAACAAGCGCGTTCCGGTCTATGACTTCAAAGTATTGCACCCCGTCGAACTCATAGAGAAGATACGGCTTGTTGAAGGTGGTTGCATAACCTTCTACATAGAATTCGCTGTCAAACCTCTTCGTCGCCTTCTTCGCCGCCGCCGTCAACGGAAGCACCATCGACCGATATTCCCGATCCTTCATTACCGGCATTTGTGTTCGCCTCCTTTCCAAGCTGTGAAACTTCGGTGTATTCCTTGCGGATATAGTATTTTTCGCCGCCCTCCACATGCGCCATGTTCCAAATGTCCATAACGCCGTTTCGGTTCAGCAACCCGCGATCGAAAAGCTGTGTTGAAATGTTCAGCTTCGTTTGATTGCTTGCATATTGAAGCCTGTTCGCGGTGAACACGATTGCGTTTCCGTGGGCGATTTCCCGCGGCGTAAAGGTCATGTTTGACATGACAAGGGATAATTGCAGGGCGAAAGGCTCTATTTTCCCTTCGTAATACGCGTTCCATTCGTCTTCGGTGTATTTGTTTTGAATGATCCCCGCCGAAGTGCCGAAGTAGTTAAACACATTTTCGTTAATCTGCCCCATTTGAACCGCGTTGACGGTGAAGGGCTTGCTATCAACCTGTTTTACATCTGCGAATTTCTGATCGTAGATAATCATTCCGCTTTGATTGTCCGCGGAAAGGTTGTCTTCGGTGAAGCGTTCCCGCTCCTTCTTTATGTCCTCCGGCGAAAGCATGTTAGCGATACGGGCAAGGAACCGGATCGAAGCCGAATTTTTAACGCCGTTTATAATGCCCTGATTGTTCGCATGGATCAACTGCATTGTTGGCCGCAAGGCGCGGTTGTCCTCTCCGAAAAAATCGTCTGAATATTGAAATTGCGTCAAAATCCCCACGCGGTCAAACTCGATCGCCGCCCGCTGTCCGTTGGAAAAGGTGTAACGCAAGAAGGGCGCGCCGCCGACCTCTAAAACCTCGCAATTCTGCGGCAATAGGGGATAATAACCCGCTATGCCGCCGAATTCGTCTTCAAGAGGCACAATAAAAGCCGTGTTATTCACGGCAAGGATTGTCGCCAGCCTGTAAAGAAACTTTGTCGTGTCTTGAAACGGGTTCGGCCTGAACTGCAATGTTCGTTCAAGGTGCTTTTTCGCGCTCCCCGTAATTTCCGGCTTCAATTTGCTACAAAAAGTAGCGAATGAATGAATAGCCGCCCGCGTGATCTCCATTTCGTACACACTTTCGGGCGCGTTTGTGAAAACGGGCGTGTACCCGTTTAGCATTTTGAAGTAGCCCGTTGGAACAAGGTTGTTCCGCGGCCTTCGGAAGATAGTTTCAAACACTCCCATTTTTCAAATCACCCCGCATTTTTCAGCATTACGCCGATTTCGTTATAGTATTTTTGCCGGACGGTCATTGCGTCAATGACTGATACAAAGCCGTCGATCCGCGCCCGCTGTTCAATCTTGACAGGCCGGAACTTGCGCGTTTCCATGTTGTGCTTTAAGGCTACATTCAGGAAATGCGACTTTAACAAGCTGTTATCCGGTATTTTGAAATTGCCATCAAGCAAAATCCCTTCAAACTCGCGGATCACGCCCGCAAGGTTTTCACCCTGAAAAACATCGTCCATGTGGAAGCCGTATGCCGCCATGTCGTCAATCAGGTATTGTGCGCTGTAACGGTCATACCCGACTTTCAGCACATAGATTTCATATTTTTCTTTCAGCATGACGAACCAGTTATAAACATCTTTGTAATCTACATAGTTTTCGCCGGAAAGGGTAACAACGCCTTTTTTCACAAATATGTCATAGGGCACGCCGTCGATCGCCGTTGCCCGCTCGACGCGGTTTGCAGGCATAAAGAATTGTGTGAACGCGTATAGCTTGCCGCCGCGCTCCACAATGACGGTTGCCGCGGTAAGGTCTGTTGTCTGCGAAAGGTCAATGCCGCCCACGGCGTAAGAATGCCGGAAGTCTTCAAGCGTGATTTCTGCCGTTGCGCCTTCTACTATGTGCGCGTCAAGCCACGCAATAGAAGAATTCTGCTTGATATTGCAATACTTCGTCAGGAATTCGGCCTTTTTGCTTGCGGACATTTCCGCAACCGCTATTTCCTCGCGGAAGAAGTCAGGGAACACGGAAACGCCCATGTTCGGGTTTGCCTTCTTCAGCTCTTCAATATCGTTCCATTTTTCTACATCGTCGATCATGTAGAGGAACGGCAAAAGGCGGCGTTCCTTGCTATTGCCTTTCAAGAAAGCCGTGCTTCGCTTCATCAATTCATCGTAAATGCCGTCGTTCTCGTATCCCGCCGTGGAAATGGACAGGATCAGCGGTTGCCGCCGTGCGCCAAGCGCGGATTTCATAACCTCGTATTGCTTCAAACCACCGTCGCCGCGCCAGCTTGCAACCTCATCATTGACGACCAAATGCGGGTTGAAGCCGTCGCTTTTCTTTGCATTGAACGCCAGCGGCTTAACAACCGTGTTCGTGTCCTCTATGTAAATATCGGAACGCCGCTTTTTCGCCAGCTCCGCAAGCTCCGGTTCTTTCTTCAACATCTGGTAAAAGTTATCGTAAACAATGGCCGCTTGATCCAGTTTCGGCGCAAGGCAATATATTTTCGCGCCGTATTCTCCATCAAGATACGCCATATATGCGATAATGGCCGACGCAAAAAGTGTCTTGCCGTTCTTCCGGCCTATGACAATAAACACTTCACGGAAGACGCGCAAGCCGTCCGCGTCCACGATCCCGAAGATAACGGAAACACAAGCCTTCTGCCATACTTCCAGCTTCAAAAGGTCTTCGCGGCCTTCGCAATGGTGACAGAAGTTTTCTATAAACTTGATCGCTTTGTTGGCCTTCTTCGCATTGAAGAAATATTCGCCCCGTTCAAGCCCCGCTATGATGATTTCATAAATCAGCCGAACCCATTTGCCGACCGTATATTTCCCGCTCTGAATACCTGAAAAATATTCGTAAATGTAATTCGCAAAGGGCATTATTCGTCCCTCAACGCCTGCAATTTACTTTCTTTTTTCTTTTCAGGCGGCACAAGATCGGTCAACTGCTTAATGATTGAGGCATGGTTTTTCGTCATTGCTATATGGGTTTTCACCGCGTCGCTCTGCTTCGTGCCTTTCTGGTTTTCGCCGTTCTGGTACTCCACAACATAGCCTTCGGCGTTGATGATTTCTTGTAGCTCTTCCAGCGAAACGGCCATGAACGCGGCGTTTTTTATCAGGCTTTCCACGGTCTGCAACTTGTTTTTGTCAAGGTCTTTGAAAACCCGCTTTAATCGGGCAATCTCTTTTTTGATCTTCTGTTCTTTCGTAAGCTCCTTCTTTGTCGCCACAAAAAACGCCCCCTTTCTGCACCGTCAACCACACCCCCCCCACGGGTACACCCGTTATGCGCGCGCCTGCGGAGTTTTTTTAACCTCCCGCCCTCGGTGTTTCACCCTCCCTAATTCGGCGGCGAATGGGGGGGATATACAAGATTTCCGTTTGCGTCGAAAGAATAACGCTTCTTCCGTTCGCCTCTGTGGTGTTCCTTGTTGTGGCAATCTTGACAAAGTGCCTCCAAGTTATCCCATGAAAGCGCAATGTACGGATTGTTTATATTCTCCTTCGTCAAATAGATTTTGTGGTGTGCAATCTTCGCAACAACTGGATTGTCGGGCGTGGAACATCGTTCGCAAAGATAACCCTTCGATTGCAAGAAGCCTTCGCGACACGCGCGCCACGCGTCCGAATTATAGAACTGTTCAGCCCACGCCTTCACGCCTGCCGCCTCCTTTCGGGCAATAAAAAAAGCCCTCACGGGCGAACCCGCGAAGGCTTGTGAAGTGCGCTGTTTATTTGCATTTAATCAGCGTAATAATTATAGCATATATGGACGGTACACACAAGGGCGCGAAACGGGCGCGAAACGGGCATTTTTCGGCCTGTTTTTATCTCTTCATTCCTGCCCGCAAGTATGCGGCACAATCCTTCAACCTCTGTCCCGCTCCTTCCGGTATGTACCCACGCCAACCGCCGCGGGTTTCCCGAACATGCACACGGCCATGTCATTAACGATTTTGTTTCGCCATCTGCGCGCGCTCTTCGCGTCACGGATCAACCCCATTCCCTCCAGCTCTGCGGCTATGGCTTCCCATGTGTACGGCTCCGCGCCTGTCGGACGCTCGTTGCCCTGCGCGTCCTCTCCGAAGTAATACATGCGGATCACATGGAATTCTTTTCGCTCTGCAAACAGCTTTACAACGCGGTCAATCTCTTCAAAGCGCGCCCGCGTCCTGTGGTAAGATATGATTTTATCCCGCTTCATTTCGTCAAGTATATCTTCCTCCGTGCGGTATGTGTACCCGCTCGAAGGGGAATAGCTTGAAATACTCGCGCTTCGGCCTTGAAGCTCCACATGTGTATAGGCTTCATAATCGGCCACCAGCGCGGCCAGCTTTTTATAATTAAAAAGCAAACTTTCCATTGCGCGGAAATAATTTACTTCGCCGCCCATGCCGTCAATATAGGCCATAGAAGCAGTTTCCCGCGCGACCTCGTTTATCAGCTCCCGCACTTCGTCAGTAATCAAGCCCGTTTTTTTCTTGCCCATGTCTGAACCCTCGCTTTCCGTTTACTCTTCGTTGCCGCCATCTTCGGGCGGCGCGTCCGCTTCGTCCGAAAATACACGGACGATCGCGGCCACTTCGTCAAAATCCAGATACGCGGGCTTGTTTTCGGTTATCCCGCTGATATTGTATCCCGTTACCTGTTCAAGCCCGTTCCTTTTCAGCGTGAATTTATCGCATTTCACCGTAAATTCCGCGCCGCTCTTCAAAATCACACGCATAGACATTTTCGCCATGTTTAACCCTGCCTTTCTTATGCCTGCGGCTTGCCGTAATTCGGGTTTGGTGTCTTTACCCACCAGCGCGCCGCGGTGTTTTCCTCTTCGGGCTGTGCGCCCGCTATGATTTCATGCGTTGACGGCAAGAACATATTTCCCGCCGCCGAAAAATCCGCTTGTTTCTGTTCCCGCTCCTTCATGCCTTCAACATACCCGCGCAAAGCAGGGGAAAAACAGGCGGCAAGGGCTGTCCCCATTGTGGCGAACATATCGCCAAAAGCGCGGGCGGCCTGCCGGATCGTCCGGCCAGCTCTACGCGCCGCCGCGCCCATCTGCCAGAATGCCAGCGACGGACGCAAAGACAAAAACAGGGCTTCATACGATCCGAATTCGCCAACGCGTGCGGCCATGCGCGCCGCTTTGTCCCGCTGGATACCGTAAGACATAACCAGCTTCAAAAACCGCTTCTTTTTCAACCTTCTTTTCCTCCCATTGTCAAATACTCTGTAATCACCTTCGCGGCGGCTTCCCACCCCTTGCACAAGGCCACAAAATAGCCTTGTTTTTCAAGGTTTGACAACCACGCTTTTTGATCGTCGCTTGTTTTACTGCCTTTCTGCCGCTTTAGCTCTATGTAAAGGCCGTGAAAACCGCCACGGGCAACGGGCAAGCATAAATCCGGCACGCCCGCCTTCACGCCTTCGGCGCGGAAGCGTCCGGCCTCCGCTTTCTTCCGGCTCCCGCCGTTCGGCACATGGTAAAGCAACGCCAATTCAGGGAAACGCCCGCTTTGAAATGCCGCCCACCTGAAAAGGCATTGTTGTTCCACGCTCTCCGTTGGAACCGGAAGGGAAGTGGCGTTATTTTTCAAGATAATTCACCACCTTTTCCACATATCCACACGGCAATGCGTTTCTTCTTCGGCATTCTGCCGCCGCGTCTGCCTGTGTTTCGTATAGCTCGTTCGGCCAAACGCCTTCGTATTGCTCGAAGTATTCGCTTTCGCCAATATCCCAACGGATAAGTAACGCGCCGTATTCTTCGTTCACGGCAACGATTGTCACGGGGACAGGGCAGAAGCGTTCCCAAATGTCCGTAACAAACCAATATTGCCCGCCAATCTCCGGATTTTTTACCACCGCGCGCACCCCCTCAAAGCTGGACGATCCCGCCAACGCGTGCAACAGCCGCGGGCGTTACGGTTCTTCGCTTCAAAACCGCCGTGATCGTATCCCCGAAGCCTTCATAATGCGCTTTTGTCGTGACAAAGTATTGCAATTCGGGGTTCAGGCGTGCGCGAAGCCTCAATTTGAAAATCAGACTTTCGGTTACTTCGGTTTCAATCCGGTAAACCGCTATTTCGCCCGTTGTTCGGTCAACTTCGCGGCAAATTACCATCATTTCCGTTGTGTTCATTGCGTACCCTCCGTTTCTTTTTCTGCTTCTGCGGCGGCGCGGCCTTCCGGTGCAATTTTGCGTATATGTACGCGCCCGCCACAAAATCCGAATACCGCACGGCGCATTCGTTGAAGCTGTATTCAGGGAAAAGCGCGGCGAAGATCGCGGCGGGTTTCGCCTCGAAGTCTTCGGCCATCTGTTCCACCTTGCGGCGGCTTATTTTGGTGTCGGCCTCCGTGATTTTCGGATCAACAAGGTTTTTGCTTGCCGCCCACCGTTTGCCGCCGTTTGGCTCCTTCGTCATATAGCGCGCAAGGGCTTCTAATCCGTAATCGTCCGGTTGCAGGCGGCGGGCGTTTGCGTACCCGCGGCCATTCCAAAGGGCTTCGGCTTTGTCCCGATCCATGCCGGACATTATGACATGATGGTGAACACGCTTGCGCCGCCCATCTTTCCCGCCGAACTCAATCACATAGGCGTATTTCAATTCTGGAAGGCCATTCTTCCGGCGATACTCCCGCACCCTGCGAAGGTAATTCCGAATATCGCGGCGCGCCTGTTCTTCGTCCGGAACAAAGCCGTTTGAATATGTCAGCGTTACGCAAAGGTCTTCTTCCGTGAAATTCGCATTGATCTTCCGAATGAACTTCTTTTTTGCGTTTTTATCATTCAGGTTCTTTTGTGCTTCCCGTGTTGTGTGCTTCTTTGCCTCTCGAACCTCGTTTTGCGTGTTCCATATCGGGAATATCTCAACTTCAAGCACATTTCCCGCCTTGATCGTGCGGGTACGATAACGAAAAACATTCCTGTGCCGAAACCGATCAAACGCCCTTTCGGTGTTCTCTCCGGAAAGGTCAAAGAGGAATTCATATTTTGCGCTGTTGTACGGCATGTTGTTTCCTCCCTGCTCGTGGTAAAGGTTTCACCCCCTCCCGTCCCCCTAAAGGGGGAAGCAGGCTCAAAGGAATTGAACACGCAAGGCCGGAAGGTTTGTATTTATCCCCGCCGCCTTTCCTACTTCTATCACTCCGGCAACAACCCATCAAGGGCAAGCCGCTTTCGCGGTGCTGTCGCACCCTTGACAGCTTGCCGCCTCCGTGATCCTGATAAAGCAGGCGACGGGGAATTGAATACAAACCAGCACTTCCGGAATTCTGCTTTTCCGTCCATGTGTTAATACCCATTACAAGCCCGTAATACGCCGTGTTCCGGCGTTTCTTGACATTCTGCCGCCGCGGTGTTATACTGTCGTTAGTTTGAATAGCTCTTTTCGCGGCGACGCGAAGGGGGAAAGGCGGCTTGCAGGCAACGCAAGCCGCCTTCTTCTTTTCTATCCGTTATTGAAGCCCGCGGCCTCCGTGTACTCTTCGCAAGGCTCTTCTTCCTTCGGCTTGAACCGAAGGCCATTCACGCACCCGATACACGGAAGCGGGCGCAAGCCGTCCGGCTGTGTGCCGTCGCGGTGCTTTTCGCATTCTTCCAGTCTGCCGCATGTGTCGCACCAGCAACGGCGGCAATCCTGAATATCCGTTTTCAACTCCGGTTCTTCGTCTTCTTCATCGTGTACCAGCTCAACGCCTCCGTTTTCGGCGGCCAGCTCTTGCGCATAGGCGGCGAAGCCATCGGCCACGCCGCGGGCGAATGCGTCAGCCGCCGCCGCGCACGCGTGCGCAAGGTCAAAACCCATCGTGTGCGCCATTTCAATAATGACTTCTTCGTTGAAGGTTTTATTTTCTTCCACGGTGTCCACCGCCCTTCAATCCTCTGTAAATGCCTACCACAACGGCATACGCGATCACAACCGCCACGGAAAGGCAAACCACGCCGACAAGCGCATAAAAGGCGGCAACCATAAATTCAAACGCCGTCATTTTGAACCCGTCCTTTCTATATATAATGTATAGGGGATAGGCCGCCCCATCGTGCGGGGCGGCCTTTTCTGTTATCCCTTGATAAGCTCGAACGCCTGCGCGTCGGTAAATCCGGCCTTGTTCAGCTCCGAATACCAGCCGAAAAGCTGTTTTGCTTCTTTTTCCTGCTCTTCCTGTTTTCCTTCTCCGATTGTGGCCGGAATATCGAAGGCGGCGGCAATGTGCTTCATCATGTCCACCGCGTCCGCGCGCTTCTGCTCTTCGTCTTTCTGTTCCTTTTCGCGGGCGGCCTGCGCCTCCACTTCGGCAAGAATGCCCTTCGGCTCTTCACCTTCCCCGAAAATGGCCTTGTTCAGCCCTTCCGCAAGGGCTTTCCCGATCATTTCACCGAACGACGGCTTGCGCTCGTTCACTTCGTCTTCGTCATAAGATACCAAAATATCAGATTTCAGAGCGCAAAGCGGACGCACGCCCCAGCCGCCGCCGCACGCGCTGCCGCCGATCAACGCCCCCGAAGAGCTGACACCGCGCACAAAACTTTTATATCCGTTCCGCTCGGTTGAAAACGGGGTACAAGTCCAATAGTCTTCCGACGCTTTCGGAATGATTTTGCGGAACGCGCGGTACATCTGATCCGTGATAAGCCCGATCTTTGCGCTGTCCGTGCCGTAGTCGTCTAAACCGTCGTCGGAAGTCAGGTCAAGGACGATCGGCGCAAACGCTTCTTTGTCCGCGCCCGCGGCGGCCAGCTCTTCCAGAAAATCACCGTTCAGGAAAGCACGGACGGAAGAGGCGGCAAAATCGTTCTTGTTGTCCGTGTCGAAAGCCATGTACCGAACTTCGCCGTTTTCGCCCTTCAACACATCTTCCGCAATGCAAAGCGACATATTCGGGCGTGCGTCCAGCACAACCCACTTCATGCCGCCGTATGTAATGCGGCTTTCTGCACCAAACTGTCCGATCTTTCCGGTTTTCAAAGTCTTTTCCATTTGAATAACTCCTTTCAATTTTTCCAGCACCACCAACGCAAAGAGGGCGGCGCGTGATTGTGATATATCGGCTTTCAATTTTTCAAACGCAATGGAAAGCCCCTGCGCCGTTTCTGCAATCGTGGGATCGCGGGCGGCCTGCTCCCGCTCGTTCAGCATGGTTCTTCGCCACTTTCCCCGAAAATGTCTTGCGCGATCCGGTTGTATTCTTCAAAAATACGGTCAAAGGCGGCCTTCCACGCTTCGCCATGCTCCCGATCTTCCGGCGTGGCGACATGCGCCAATTCGTGCGCAAATATCTCAACGCCCGCCGTAATGGGGACTTCTCCGGATACTTCCACAACGGGCGGTGATCCGTCTTCCGGAAAGGTTGTCACACCGCAAGCCGCGCCGCCGCTTCCGTCTTCTACCTCCGGCACAAAATAGGCCGCGTATTCCCGTTCGGGGTAAAGGTTCTTGAAGGCCAGCGCAACCAGCGCGAACGGATCGTTTGCAAAGGGCGATACCAGCCGCCCCGCTCCCGCGGTCAACATTTCTTCCCGCCGTGGCGATATGGGCGGGTTTTGTTGTATTCGTGCTTGATCCGTATAGCCTCTTCAATGTCAATTCCGGCGTGCCCGCAATAGTCCAGAATGCGGATCATGCAATCGGCCAATTCCACCGCCACGCCTTCCGGCTTGCGCCGCTCGTGCTTTTCGCACGCCTCCCCGTCCGCATAAAGTATTTCTTCGCCTTCGACATTGTAATAAATGTTCGGCTTTCCGGCGCGGTACTCTTCCAAAGCCTCCGCAAGCTCCGAAACGCAAAGCATAAGGATTTCGGGCAATTCCCGTTCCTGCTCCCACCAGCCATGCGCAACGGCATTTTCATGTACCGCCGCGGCAAGCTCGTTCAATCCCTGTTTTTCCATCGTCTGAACTGCTCCTTTCAAATTCGGCGCGTTTCATACGCCTTTTTCAACGCCTCTTGCCCTCTGCTCATAATAGAAGGGGAAGCAATACCCAAAAGGGCATTTACAAGCGTTCGGCACGCTATGTATTCGTTATCCCGCTTTTCGATCCAAAACGCCGCGGTTTTGAACTTGTCTGTTTTGATCCTTCGGATTTTCAGCATTGCGCACCCTCTCTTCCTGTTCGGCCTCTTTCACGCATTCGCATGTTTCGCCATAGTCAAGGTGACTTCCGCGCCGATCGCAAACCTTGTATTTCACGATTTCACCGCCTTTCCGTTATAAATCACCAGCATAGAGGGGAAGGGCGCGGGATCGGCGGCGTTGCCGTCGTCGTCCGTAAACCGAAGCCGCCCACGAATAAAGCGAATTTCCGCTTTGTGGTATATAAAATCGTGGAAATAGCTTGTATCGGTACGCGCTGGAATGAGAAGAACAATCGGCGTTCCGGCCTGCGCCTCTTCGTATGCCTTTTGAACCCACTTGCCGATTTCGCGCCCATACGGGGGATTGCAAAATACTGTACCCCCCCCGCAACCTTCCAAGAGGATTTAAGCCCGTCCGTTTCCGGCGTGAAATATAGCGGGCATTTTGCCGTTTTGTCTGTGGCCGCCGCGTCCAGCGTGAAGGAAAATTCTTCGTTCAGCTTGTCGAAGAAGTCTTGCGGCGTACACCAGCACATATTTTTAGAGGATAACAAAGCCTTGTTCATTCGCCCGCCCTCGCTTTCTGCAATTCCCGTTCAAGGCGTTCGATCTTCCGGCGCAAGGCGCGGTTGTCAGCGTTTACCCGCTCGATCTCTGCGGCCAGCTTGTCCGCGGCGGTGTCCGTTTCCTTTTGATAATCGCAAGGGCGCACAACTTCGCAAATATAAACCGTTTTGCCCGATCCGGAAAAATTGCTTTTCGTTTCCTCCGTCTGCAATACAATGTCCCGCGTGGCGCGGATTTCATCAAGCGACATCAGCACAAAGCGGGAATGCCTCTGCGTCCTAATCATCGTCGCCCGCCTCGCTTTCCGGTTCAATGATTGCCCCCGTTTCCGGATCAACCTTGAATTGCCCCGCGCTCTCTGCGGCGGCCTGCCGCTCCCGCTCCTGTTCCCGAAGGTCAAGAGAAACGGCGCATTGCCGTGTCAGCTCTTGCAGGCGTTGGACGAATTGCGCGCTTATAACATCACACGGCATAATTACCGCTTGAAGCAGGAAGCCCGCTTTTGCTACGATATACGGCGCACCGAAAGGCGTTACCCGCTCGTAAAGCTCCAATACATCAAGCACATCTGAAACGGGCGACAAATAGCGGCTTTCGATGAAAACCAGCCCGCGGCGCGTCTGCAATGGTTTCAAGGTCTTTCCGCTATACACAATCGAAAGGTTGCCTTGTTCAATGATCTTTTCGGTTGCGTCGGTGTCCTCGAAGCTGATCCCCTCCGGAATGTCACGATACCGCACAAGCCAGTCTTCGCGCTGTTTCTCCGGCACATCGAAGATCGTTAAAATGCTTTCTTCGTCCAGCTCCGGAAGGCAGGAAATAGGGTAAACCGCGTTTCCGTCGCCTATGTACTGCGATAATGTGCCGCTATCGCTGTATCGGTTGAACAAAACAACCTGTTTGTTTTTCTTGCATATCGCGGCAATGCTCTTTATCTTCATTTGCGGCGGCCTCCCTTCCGGAAGTCCCGCACGGTATCGCGGATCGTGGTTTCCGTCAGATACCAGAACAGCGGCAACCCTAAAAGCAACGCTTCACCGCCGATCGCCTTGTATCCGCGTTCGGCAAGGGCGTACCCCTGCCCCCAACGGAAGAGAAGAACGCCCGCCGCGGTAAGGGCGGCGTATTTCAGGACGGCAAAGGCAACATTCGCCGTCAATGTGCTTCCCGCTACCCGAAGAGGGCGGGAACGGCGGCGCGTGGCCGCCTGTGTGTTTTGAATAGCTCTTTGCATGTGTGATCCTCCTTTACTCGGTTTCGCCCGCGGCAATGGCCTTGCGTAATGTGTGCCGCTCCATTCCCTCCATCATCAAGCCAGCTTTCAAAACCTTTTCTCGTTCTTCCGGCGTAAGGTCTTTAATGCTCTTCGGCTTCACTTTGTCCTCGGAGGGGAAAAGGTGGTTTTTGCTTGAAAATGCCGTATAGAATATTTCAAGCTCCGCTTCCATAGCAACCTTGAAGAATTTGTAATTTGCTTCGATCTCCAACCGTTCCGCGGCTGTGCAATTCACGCCCGTTTCCTTCCGCTTGCGCCCGCTATACGATCCTACGCAACCGAAGCCCGATCTTCCCGTTACCATGTAAATAATCTGGTTCAGCAAGCGGCGTTCGGTTTCTTGACTGTACCGGAACCACGCCGTTTCGCGGCGTTCCTCTTCAAGATCGGTTTCGCTGATCCCGTATTGCTCCATCAGGCGGGCAAGAAGGGTTTGTGCGCTCTCGCGCTCTCCGTCAACGCCCCGATCGGCAAGGGCTTTTATTTTCTTCAAAAGCTCCGCTTTGTTTGACATTCCCGCCGCCCCCTTAATATTTGCCGTAAACAATCACGGCCATATAAGGGCGATCGGTTTTCGCGGCGGTTACAATGGCCGTATTTATCCACGATACCCGCAAGAAGTCGCGCGCCGCCCGCTTTGCCAGCCTCCACACTGTCCGCGCGTCGTCGTCGCCAAACTCTGCGACGGCTTCAAGGCTGAATTCGCACACCTTGACGATCCTTCCGTAAGGCTTGCGTGCGGGGCGTTCCTTCATGTATTCTTTGTTGCCCTCTTTGCACTTGATAATTTCGAGCGGGCGGGGGAACTGCCAGCCGCCGCCCTGCTTGTCCTGCTTCTGCTTCGACATAGTTTGAATGGCTCCTTTCACTTAACTGCTGTACGGATTTTTCAAGCTCCAATCCCAAAACATGCCGCCTTCGTATTCCGTCCGGAAATGGTTTACTTCTCCGTCACCCGTGAAGAAGACATATTCAGCGGGAAGGACGCGGCCAACCTCGCCGCCTTCCCGTTTTTCCCGCTCCCACCGTATCAGCACATCGGCGGCAATCGCCTTGAATTCCTCTGTTGCCGGATAGTCCGGCGAATATCCGGCGAATTGGTGCGGCTGTGTTACCACTTCGGCCACGGTGTCCGGCCAGCCTTCCGCGTCAACGCGGTTCAGGGCGCACCACACAACCGCCGCTTTGTGCATATCCGAAGGAATGCCGCGGGCTTCGCCCCATATCAGGCGCGCCAGCATTTCAACTTCCGCTTCGTCCGGTATGTATGGGGCGGGCGTAGGTGTCGGCGTTGCCGCCGCGGGCGCGTCCAGCTTGTCCCGCTCGGCCTCTTCAAGCGTAGGCGTTGGCAACGCTTGATCCTGCCCGCCGTGGCTGTCGGCCTCCATCGGAACCACTGCCGCAACCGCTACGGCGAAGGCGCACCCGACAACCGCCACGGCCAGAAGTAGGAAGGGAAGAGGCGAACGGCGGCGCGGCCTGTGTTTCACGCCCCGTTCCATATCTTTTCGACCTCTGCGCGGCACGCTTCAACCCCGTTTGTTCCAACCCAATCTTGCAGGGCTTCGCGCCGTTCTTTTCGCAACCTCTGTTCTTCTGCCTCGAAGTCTTCTTGCAGGGTTTCCGGATCGTGAAGCTGAAAGGCGCGCCCGTATCCGCTCAAGCGAACTTCAATCAGAATGCACCCCGTCCCGCCGTAGGTGTCCGGCGCGATCCGCACGCGCATATTGCCAAGCCGCATTATGTAGTAGTCCGGCAATGTGTTTTCTTCCTGCTGAATGCCCTTCGCTGTTCCGAATTCCTGCAAAGCCAATTCCCGCGCCTTCTTCAAGGTCAGCTTCACGCCACCGCGCAACGGGCTTTTTCGGTGTTCCCGCCTAAAAATCGCCGCTTGCACTTCGGCGGTTGTCTTTTGTTTCTTTTTCATAGTTTGAATAGCTCCTTTCGCGCCTATCACACTTTCAGGTTTAGCCACCATTCCGGATTATTCCGGAACTTCTCATGCGGACAATATGTGCAATCCGTAGAAGAGCACTTACGGCAATATCGTTTGTGAAATTCGTCGTCCCACGGCCCTTCTAAAATCGGCAATCCCCGAAGGAATGCCCCAAACTCCGCGGGGGATTGCGTCAGCTTTTCAAAATTAGTCACCGCCAAAACCTCCCGCCGTTTCTCGTTCTCTCCCTATCTCAATTTCAAGGTTCATCTTCCAATAATGGAAATGGTTATACATTTCTTGCGTGTAAAGAAGCCCGTCCGCTCTCCGAACATCAATGCCCATTGTTATTTGCAGGAATTCGGCAAGCCCGCAAAACCGCCCGCAAAGGTTTGTAATGGTGTTCAATTTTTGTTCTTCGGTGTAATCCCCGTTTTCGTATGCCGCTTTACCCTCTGCAACATACTTTTGCATACGGTCGATTAACTCGATAACGATTTCTTCTTTCGTGTCCTGTAAGCCCTTGTCGCTTACGGTCAGCGCGCCCAACTGATATTTTTTCATTACTGAACAACCTTTCCTTTCGCTCTATTCTGTCACCGCACGGCGGCCTCTGCGCTTGAAGTTTTCCCGAACCACCGCTTGCGCCCGCTCCGCGCTGTAAACCTCGCGTTGCGCCGCGTCCACTTCTCCGGTATAGCCTCGTTGCAATTCGTGGTAGATCGTCGCGGTATGCACGCCAAGTCGCGCGGCGATTTCAAGCGGGCGATCCCCGCGGGCGTGCCACGCCTCGATCTTCTTTCGATCCTCAAAATCCAGATACCTATAATTTCCCGCCATGTCTTCACCCCGTTTCTATTGCGGTTTATCGTGGTTTGTGGTATAAAAAAATAAATGCGGAAGGCTCGAAGCTCCCCGAAAATAGGGGGCTTGTCCTTTCGCATTTAATATTACAACCCACATTTCCGCGAAAGATGTCATTTACGGCTTGCGAAAACGGCATAGAGTGTGCTACAATAAGGGTTAATATTTAATCGTATTACGGATCGTATAAAAAAGGAGGAGCACATTTTATGGTGAATACGGATGCGGCCTCGAAGTTTTTGAAAGAAGGGCTGACCTTCGACGATGTCCTGCTCATTCCCGCCCAATCGGACATTTTGCCGGGGGATGTGACGGTGACGACCCGCCTGACCCGCACCATCACTCTGAACACGCCTTTGATGACGGCGGCGATGGATACCGTCACCGAAGCGCGCATGGCCATCGCCATTGCCCGCGAAGGCGGCATCGGCGTCATTCACAAGAACATGTCTATTGAGGATCAGGCCGACCACGTCGATCGGGTGAAGCGGTCGGAAAACGGGGTCATCGTCAACCCGTTTTTCCTCTCTCCCGACCACGTCGTGGCCGATGCCAACGAACTCATGGGGAAATATAAGATTTCCGGCGTGCCGATCTGCCGGGACGGCAAGCTCGTCGGGATTCTCACCAACCGCGACATGCGGTTCCTCACCGATTTCTCCCAAAGAATCGAAGAGGTCATGACCAAGGAAAACCTCGTCACCGCCCCGGTCGGCACCACCCTCGAGCAGGCGCAGGAGATCCTGCGGCAGCATCGGATTGAGAAGCTCCCGATCGTGGACGCTCAGGGCATGCTCAAGGGCCTCATCACCATCAAGGATATCGAAAAAGCGGTGAAATATCCGAATTCCGCCCGCGACAAGGACGGCCGGCTGCTCTGCGCGGCGGCCATCGGCGCGACATCGGATGTGCTGGAACGGGCGGGCGAGCTCGTCCGGGCGCAGGTGGACGCGCTGGTGCTTGATTCCGCTCACGGGCACAGCCGGAACATCCTGAACGCCGTTTCTAAGGTCAAGGCCGCCTTCCCGGACGTCTCCCTCATTGCGGGCAACATCGCCACGGCCGAGGCTGCCGCCGCTCTCATCGACGCGGGAGCCGACGCTATCAAGGTGGGCATAGGCCCCGGATCCATCTGCACCACCCGTGTAGTCGCGGGTATCGGCGTGCCCCAGATCACGGCCATCTACGATGCCGCCTGCATGGCCTCGAAATACGGCATTCCCGTCATCGCGGACGGCGGCATCAAATATTCGGGAGACATCGTCAAGGCGATTGCCGCCGGTGCCAATGCGATCATGATCGGGTCTCTGGTGGCGGGATGCGAGGAATCCCCCGGCGATACCGAAATTTATCAGGGCCGCCAGTTCAAGGTCTACCGCGGCATGGGCAGCCTCGGGGCCATGGCCCACGGCAGCAAGGACCGCTATTTCCAGGAGGACAACAAAAAGCTGGTTCCCGAAGGGGTCGAGGGCCGGGTGCCTTACAAGGGGCCCCTGTCCGATACGGTCTATCAGCTGATGGGCGGCCTGCGGGCCGGTATGGGCTACTGCGGCTGCGCAACCCTGGACGCCCTGCAGCAGAAGGGACAATTCGTCCGGATCACTGGCGCCGGCCTTAAGGAAAGCCATCCCCACGATATCTCCATCACCAAAGAGGCCCCCAACTATTCGATCAGCCTGTAACGAGAATGAAAAAAGGATCGCGGCATCGCCGCGATCCTTTTTTGTTGTAGAAGACACGCCCCACAGCGCAAGAAAAGGGATAAATTTAAGACCAGGCAAAAACCTGGGGCCGCAGTTACTTGTATGAAGGTCGGTTTGGATGATAACTTTGGGGAGGCTTTCCTAAGAAGAAGGCCAGACCGGCCTCCGACCGATTCATAAAACCGCACGGTTTTAGGCCGACCGCCGCTCATTTCAGCTTTAGCTGAAATGGCCCGGGGCAGAGTGGGCTTCAGGGGGGGAACCCCCTGAAGCTTCTTTTCCCCCTTTAATTTTATCAGCCCCGGGCAAATGCGGAGGCATTTGCGAAGATATTCGCCGTAACTGTCTGCGTCCGGTCCGGCCTTCTTTGCGTAAAGAAAGGGGGTGCTGAAGGCATATGTACCTTTACACGGCCATGAATGTAGAAAAAAGTTTGACCCGCGGGCCACATACTTTTTGCCGGGGCTTTCTGGCGAAAGCCCCAGGCTGCTAAACGGATCGTTCGGAAAGCCGAACTAAGCAAAAACGCTTCCGGGGTTCCCCGGATCTATATCTACGCGAACCATTGTCCGAAAGATATCGATGGTGGCCGGGCCCAGATATCGTTGCTTTTTAGTTGACGTAACCGGCCTTACTAGGGTTCTTTTGAGGAAAAGCGGCAGAAGCGTTGACACCCGAATCAACAGTCATACCGGAAGGAACCCGAGTCCCCCGGAGACTAAGAGGTCATATAAATCATACCTTGGTCTTTAAGCCATACCATTCCGCGATGCCGTTCCCGTCATACGGCCAGGAGTCCGCGGGCATCCAGGCCGTTCCACGGCGGGATGCTTCTATCACCGCCGTTTTCTTTTGGGTGGAGGATAGGGTTCCCGGACGTCGATCGGGCCGAGCAGGTAATCCACGCTCACCCCGTAAAAGGCGGCGATTCTCAGGCAGCACCCGTTTTCCCGGCTCGTAGCGAACGTAGGTGGTCATGTACGTTCCCATCTTTTCGATGAGCTGTGTCAGGGTCAACTTGTGCTCCTTTCGGAGCTCGCGAAGCCGGTTGTCCCAAATAGCCGCCTCCTGTATAGTGAAAAACATTCACGTACACCATACGGTGTCCAATTCAACATTTTCGGGTTGATTCGTGTATAGTGTTTTAAAAGAAGCCGTTTACGGCGATAGGAGGAGATTGCTATGCAGGAACGAATCTGTCTGAACTGCCGATATTTCTGGCGGCACTATGTACGTGACGGGAAAACCTACATCGCAATTGCTGAAGGTCACTGCGTGTTTCCCCGCTGCAAAATCCGGAAAATGGAGACCCCCGCCTGCGCGCATTATCGGGAGCGGCCGGATGCGGAGAAGGAGGCCGGTTTTAAAGACGAGTTCTGATCCTACGCCTCGACCGTCAGCGTGCTGCCCCGCGGCGAACGGCGAACCAGGATTTTTTTGTCGATGCGGTCTTTAAGCTCATCCACATGGGAAATGATCCCCACCAGGCGGTCGGCCCCGGCCAGGGACTGGAGAGTGCGCACCGCAGTGTCGAGGGATTCCGAATCGAGAGAGCCAAAGCCCTCGTCCACGAACAAGGTCTCGATCACCACTCCGCCGCTGCGGCGCTGCACCACGTCGGACAGGCCGAGCGCCAGGGCCAGAGACGCCTTAAATCCTTCGCCGCCCGACAGGGTGCTCACATGCCGCTCTTTGCCGGTGTATTCATCGATGACACCGAGTTCGAGTCCCCGGTCGCTCAGGCGCTCGTCGTCCTCGTGCCGGACAAGCTGATAACGGCCGTTTGTCATGCCGGACAGGCGGCGGTTGGCTTCGCCCAAAATTTCGTCGAAATAGACGGCCTGCACGGCTGTTTCGAAGGCGATCCGCTTTTTCCCCGCCATCCGGCCGTTGGCTACGTCGGCCAGCTCCCGCAGGGACAGATAGTCCCGCTCAAGTGCTTCGTGCTCCCGGAGCTTGTCCCGCAATTCCTCCAGAATGCGGCGATTCTGGTCTTTTCGGGAGGTGAGCGCGGCGATATGGCCGCGCAGAGCCTCGATATCAGCGGCAAGGGCCGCCTGACGGGCTTCCAGGAGGTCCGGTTTTTCCAGCCGGTCAGCGGCGGCCGTTTCCGCGGTCAAACGGGCCACATCGGATGTGGCGGCGTGGAGCGCGGCGGCAAACGTCTCCAGCGTGTCCCGCCGGGCCTGCTGTTCCTCCAAAGAGAGCATGGCCGCCTGCCGGCCTTCGTCATCCGGGAATCCCTGTTTTGCCAACGCCTCTTTATACGCCTTCTCCCGGCTGGCCGCTTCCAACGACAGGGCTTTGACGGCTTCGGCCGTCTCCTTCCGCGCCGCAGCGGCTCCTTCCCGCTGCAAAAGCAGCGCGTCCCGCCGCCGGGTCACGTCCTCGATGTCGTTGGACAGACGCCGGGCGTCCGCCTGTTTGTCCGCGAGAGCGGCGTTCAGCGTTTCGATGGTGGGAAGTTCAGGCGGAAGATCGGCCAGACAGGTCTCTTCCCCTGTTTTGGCGGAAGCGAGAGCCGCCAGCAGCTCCCGTTCGGTGACATCCCGCGCTTTTTCCCCCTGGGCCGCCGCTTCCAGGCGGGCGGTCAGGTCCTCGATGACCGCGGGCAGCGCATTCCGTTCGGCGAGACGCTGCTCATCCCGGGTAACGGCCTCCGCCAGCGAGCGGATGTAAGCGCGGCCATCTTCCAGCGCAGCGGTCAGAGCCGCCTCGGCCTCTTCCATGGACAGGTCGAAACCCGCATCTTTCAGACGGGCAGCGAATCCCCGCCGCTTTTCCTCGGTTACGGCGCTCATCCGGGCCGTTTCATCGCTGATCTGCCGATAGCGGGCTTCCAGCGTGTCCCGCTGTTCCTTTGCGGCCTGCAAATCCGCCTCAGTGGGGGTGTCTACAGCCAGAGAGGCCGGCGCGGGATGATGGAGTGAACCGCAAACCGGACAGGGCGTCCCGTCGTTTAGAGACGAGGCGAGAAGGCCCGCTTGTGCCGCGAAATACCGCTGCTCCAGATGCAGATGGGTCCGCGCGGCGTCCTCAAAGGCGTCCGCCGCCGCTTTCCAAAGTGTCTGTGCCTCCGTGAGTGCGGTACTCTCCCGGTGAAGGTCCCGGCAAAGCGCCGACAAAGACGTCCGATCCTCCTGACAGCGCAGGGCTTCCGCGTGAGCGGCCATGTCCTGCTCCAGCCGCAGAGGCGCGTCTTCGAGCGCCTGATACGTTCGTCTGGCATCCGCGAGCGCGGCGGCGATATCATCGCTCTGCCGTTTCGCGGTTTCCCGATCGAGGCGCAGGGCCTCCATGGCGCTCGCCGCCCGGACATGGTCCTGCCGATGGCCTTCCAGCCGTTCATATACCGGCAGAAGCCCCGACAGGCGGGTGATGTCCGCCTCTCTCTGCCGCAGACGGGCGGCTTTTTCGGGCAGAGCGTCCAGCTCCGCCCCCAGCTGCCGATACGCGCTTTCGGCCTTTTCGTATTCCCGGTCCCACTGCGCAGCGGCGGCCTCTTTTTCCTTCAGCTGACGAAGGGCGGTCTGCCAAAGGGTGCGGGGCTCGGACAATTCGGCCGCCCGGTCCGCATCGGCCAAGGATTGCCGGAGCTGCTCTATGGAAGGGGCACGGCCTTGCAGCGCGGTCAGTTCGTCTTTTCGGAGAAGAAGCTGCCGCCGTTTCTCCGCCTGCTCCCGAACCCGTTCCAATGCAGCCGCGGTCAGGCGGAGATCCTCGTCCAAACGGTGCAGGTCCAGGTTCAGGGCGTTGATCCTGGCCGTATCCTCCCGGTTCTGATCGTCGAGCAGGCCGCACAAATCCCACGCGGCGTAAAAACCGTCCTCGCGGGACGCGGCCTCCCGGGCTTCGGCCAGGGGAGACCCCTCGTCTGCTAGAATGCGGCGGCAGTTGTCGCCGACATGGGCGCGGGCGGCGGACACTTCGCCTCCCTTTTGTTTGGCCTGATCGAGCAGGTCGAGCTGAAAGCGCTGGAGAATCCCGGTGCCGAAAATACGCCGGAGGATCTCTCCTCTGGATTTGCTGTCCGCCAGCAGCAGGCGGAGAAATTCGCCCTGCGCGAGCATGCAGAGCTGTTTAAATTGATGATAATCAAAGCGCAGCAGGGATACCATTTCCGCCGTAACCTCCGCCGCTTTGGTGATACAGCGGCCGTCGGGTTGATAGAGTTCGGCCTCCGCCGCTTGATGAATCAACCCTTCGCCTCGTTTTTTGGGACGGCTTTGCTCCGGCCGCCGCACGACCGTATAGATCTCACGCCGATGGGAGAAAGTCAGGGTGACTTCGGTGCGGATATCGGGAGCGGCGAAATCGCTGCGCAGGCCGTTTCCCTTCCGGTTTTCCCCGCTGGTTTCCCCGAACAACGCGTAGGAGATGCCGTCGAACAGGGTGGTTTTACCGGCACCCGTATCCCCCGTGATAAGGAACAATCCGGAGGGTCCGAGTTTTTCAAAATCCACCTCGCAGCGGCCCGCATACGGACCGAAGGCGCATAATTCCAGCCGCAGCGGCTTCATGTTTCCGGCCCCCTTGACACCGATTCCACGAGATCATCCTCCCAAAATGCCCAACACGGCCATCATCCAGAACCCGGCCAGGAACCCGTAGGTGGCGCCGTGTCCGTGCCCGCCCGCCTGGGATTCGGGGATGAGTTCTTCCACCACGATAAACACCATAGCGCCCGCGGCGATACTCAGCAGGACCGGCATCACCACGCCTCCGAGGGTGTTCAGGGCGGAGGTCAGGGCGATGCCGAGCAGCGCGGAGACAGGCTCGGCCAGACTGGCCCAGAATCCCCACCATACGCAGCGCTTGGTCGTGGAACCGCTCTGCCGCAGAGGGAGCACGACCGCCATGCCCTCGGGAAAATTTTGCAGCGCCAGACCCAGACCGAACACGATCGCCGCCGTCCAGGTCATGCCCGCGTCCGCCGTGGCCGCGGCGATAACGACGCCCAGCGCCAGGCCTTCCGGAATGTTGTGGAGAGCCACGGCCAGCACCAGCAGCATGGGGCGGGACAGATGGCTCGGACTGCCTTCCGGCGCCTCCTCATCCATATGCTGATGTGGAACCAGTTTATCCAGTCCCAGCATCCCCGCACAGCCGAGCAGGAAACCGAGCGTGACGACCAGCGTGCCCTTAAAGTCGTGGCCTGCATCTCCAAAAGCGGGCACGATGAGGGACCATACCGACGCCGCGATCATGATCCCCGCGGCAAACCCCAGCAGGGCGCCCTGCCGCTTGGCGGAACCCAGGCCGATCCGCGCTGCCATCAGGGACCCGCCGAAGGTGGCGGCCCAGGGCAGTAGCATCAGTATGGCGAACAAATCCCAACGCATGGGCGATTCTCCTTTATTCCGATGGTTTGGCGCATGCGGTCCGGAGGGATTGGATGTCCGGCCAGACGGCCTGCGTATCGCGGTATCCCATTTCCCGCACCCGGTCGAGTGCGGCCCGGTCTTTTTCGAACCGGCCGATTTCGAGCGGCTCGGACGGCGCGATCACCAGGGCGCGGCCCTCCTGTTCGAGGGTTTTCAGATAGGCGCGGGTGCCGTTATAGACCTCGTGGCGCCGGTCGAGGGTTTCAATCATATGCGGGTATTCCCGCAGTTTACGATGATACAGATGCCGGAACTTTTCCGGCCCTTTGATATAGGTGCGGTCCCTGGTGAGGACGACGATCACCTTGTCGCAGCCGTCTTCCAGGGCGCGGCGGACCGGGATGGGATCGGATGTGCCTCCGTCGAGATACAGTCCGCCCTGAAAACGCACCATCGGTGAAAAGAGGGGGATCGCGGCCGATGCACGCAGGATTTTACATTCACTGCCGATATCGGGCTGCTTCCCGAAATAGGCCGGCTTGCCGGTGCGCACATCGGTCACCCCCGCGATGAACTCACAGGGAGAAGCCAGAAACGCCCGGTAATCAAATGGATCGAGGTGCTTGGGCACAATGTCGAAAATGAAATCCATGCCAAACACCGATCCGGTCTTCAGATAATTATGCAGGCTGATGTACCGCTTGTCCTCGAGATAGTTGACGTCCACACGATAGGAGCGGCCTTTTTGCCCAGACACGTAGCTGATCCCGTTGCCGGCTCCGGCCGATACGCCGATGACATAATCCGCAAGGAAAGCCTGGTCCATCAAAAAGTCGAGCACACCGACCGTATACAGGCCGCGCATGCCGCCGCCCTCCAGTACCAATCCGATTTTCAAGCTCTTCATCCTTTCTGTCAGAGGCGCGTAGGCCCGGTTATCAGTATGCCCAATCGCGAGGCGTCAAATCACCAAAGGGCTGGATCCAGACGTCCGCCGCGCCGCTTCCGGCGGCGTGAAGGCTGGACGAATCCGGCCGGTATATCGGCGGCGAAAAATCTTAAGTATATTCAAATTCAGTATACCACAATTTGGAAGAGCGGGCAATGGCCATTCCAGCTGGCCGGAGCGGGAGCCGGACGAAAAAGGAGCCGCGGGATTCTGTCCCGCGGCTCCCTCCGTTATTTCCTTTGGTGACAGGCACTGCTCATCGGGCAGTCCCGGCACCCGCATCCGCAGGAAGACTGCCCCTTCTTTTTGTTTTTTACCAAATGGACGACAATGGCAGCCATAACCGCGATCAGGACGAACGCGATCAGGATGGTTGCCGCATGGTTCCCGAGCCAGTACAGCATGAAGAGCCTCCTTTCGTTCCGGACGGACGGTTATTGGATACGGACCTTTTTCTCAAGCGTCGGGGATTCTTTGTAAGGCCTTACCAGCAGGAACACCAGCAGCGCGGTCAAAATCAAGGCGACGATGACCCCGGGCACGTTACCGGACCCGGTAAAGAGAGAACCGAGCTGGAAGACGATCAGCGAGATGACATAGGCAAAGCCGCACTGATAGGCGATCGCAAAAGCGGTCCATTTCGCGCTGTTCATTTCCCGCTTGATGGCACCCATGGCCGCGAAACAGGGGGCACAGAGGAGGTTGAAGACCAGGAAGGAATACGCGGAGAGAGGGGTGAAAATCGTCCGCATATTGTTCCAGATCTGCCAGCCGTTTTCAGCGACCTCGTCGAAGCCGCCGAACAGGACGCCGAACGTGCCGACCACGTTTTCCTTGGCGATCAGGCCGGTGATGGTCGCAACCGCGCCTTCCCAGGTGCCCCAGCCGAGCGGGGCGAAAATCCAGGCAATGCCGCTGCCGATGACGGCCAGAATGGAATGGTTTAGGTCGTCCACCATGCCGAAGCCATCTTCAAATCCGAAGTTCATGAGGAACCAGAGGATGATGGCGGATAGAAGGATGATGGTGCCGGCCTTTTTGATAAAGGACCAGGCGCGTTCCCACATGGAGCGGAGCAGATTGCCGGCCGTCGGCCAGTGATAGGCGGGAAGCTCCATGACAAAGGGGGCGGGTTCTCCGGCGAACATCCGGGTTTTCTTGAGCATGATGCCGGAGAGGACGATGGCGGCAATGCCGACGAAATACGCGCTCGGCGCGACCCACCAGGCTCCGCCGAACAGGGCGCCGGCAATCAGCGCGATAATCGGCAGTTTGGCGCCGCAGGGGATGAAGGTGGTCGTCATGATGGTCATGCGGCGGTCCCGCTCGTTTTCAATCGTCCGGGAGGCCATGATGCCGGGGACGCCGCAGCCGGTCCCGATCAGCATGGGGATAAAGGACTTGCCTGACAGCCCGAATTTGCGGAAAATCCGGTCCATAACGAATGCGATGCGCGCCATGTAGCCGCAGGATTCCAAAAACGCCAGCAGCAGGAACAGAATGAGCATCTGGGGGACAAAACCGAGCACGGCCCCGACGCCCCCGACAATGCCGTCGAGCAGCAGGCCCTGCAACCAGGCGGCGCAGCCCACGCTTTCCAAAAAGCCGCCCAGCAGAGCGGGGATACCGGGAACCCAGACGCCGTAAGAGGCGGGGGCGGGTTCCTCCAGGGCGGTCGCTTCGGTATACTGGGCATACGTGACCGGGATCTCCTCTTCGAGATTCCCTTCATCGTCATAGAGATACGCGGTCGCGGTCAAAGCCGTGGCCTCGGCCGGATCGACTCCCGCCGCTTCTGCGGCGGATTCAAATGCCGCTACGACTGCGCCGGGCTCTCGATATGCATCGGCCGCTTCCTCATAGGCGGAGGAACCGATCCCGAACAGGTGCCAGCCGTCGCCGAACACGCCGTCGTTCGCCCAATCGGTTGCGACGGTGCCGACGGTCGTTACCGAGATGAAGTACACCAGGAACATGACTGCCGCAAAAATCGGCAAAGCGGCAAACCGATTGGTGACCACCCTGTCAATCTTGTCGGAAACCGTGAGCCGGCCGGCGGCCTTTTTCTTGTAACAGCCCTTGAGCAGGGAGGCGATATACACATAGCGCTCGTTGGTGATGATGCTTTCCGCATCGTCGTCGCACTCTTCCTCCGCGGCTTTGATATCCTCTTCTATATGGTCGAGAACATCCGGAGCCAGATGCAGCTCCGCCAGGACCTTGTCGTCCCGTTCGAACAGCTTGACCGCATACCAGCGCTGTTGTTCGGCTGGCATGGCGTGGACGGCCGCCTCCTCAATATGGGCCAACGCGTGCTCGACTACGCCTGAAAAGGTGTGCATAGGCACAGTTTTGGTGCTCTTCGCCGCCTCAATGGCAGCCTGCGCGGCCTCCTGTATACCGGTGCCTTTCAGCGCGGAGATTTCCACAATCCGGCAGCCGAGTTCCCGCGAGAGTTCCGGAACGTCGATTCGGTCCCCGCTTTTTTGGACCACATCCATCATGTTGATGGCGACCACGACCGGGATGCCCAGCTCGGTCAGCTGGGTGGTCAGATACAGGTTCCGTTCCAGGTTGGTCCCGTCTATGATGTTCAGGATGGCATCGGGGCGCTCTTTGATCAAATATTGTCTCGCCACGACTTCCTCCAGCGTATAGGGGGAGAGGGAATAAATCCCGGGAAGGTCGACGATGGTGACATCGTCCTGCTTTTTGAGTTTGCCTTCCTTTTTTTCCACGGTGACTCCCGGCCAGTTTCCGACAAACTGGTTGGACCCGGTGAGTGCATTGAACAGGGTCGTTTTGCCGCTGTTCGGGTTGCCTGCCAAGGCAATGCGCCATTCCATACAGCCTGTTCCTCTCTTTTATGAAGTTATCGGTTAGCGAAAGCTAACTTCGTGTCCAAAAAAGCGGGGGTTGCCCCCCTTCTGCCTTATTCCACTTCAATCATGCCCGCATCCGCTTTCCGAATCGAGAGTTCGTATCCGCGGACCGTGATCTCGACCGGATCCCCGAGGGGCGCGACCTTTCGGATATGTACCTGTGTGCCTTTGGTGATGCCCATGTCCATGATGCGGCGCTTCACCGCGCCCTCCCCGTGGAGCTTGACCACCCGGACTGTCTGGCCGATCCCCGCCTGCCTGAGTGTTTGCATGCCCTTGCCCTCCTTTACAGCTCTAAATCAAGATTTTTTGTGCCATTTCCCTGCTGATCGCCACCCGCGCCTCTTTGACGCGGACGATGATGCTGCCGCCCATGGCCGTGACGACGGTGACGCGGCCGCCGGCCACAAAGCCCAGATTCTCGAGATGCTTTTTGACTTCGGGGCTGCCGCCGACTTTGCGGATGATGTTGTCTTCTCCAATGCTGGCGAGTGTGAGTGGCATCCCACCGCTTCCTTTCCTGGACCCGTAGTTAGCGGCCGCTAACTACGGGTCCAAATAGATGGTTAGCAATCGCTAACCATCCTTATCATACGCATCCCATGCCGGTTTGTCAAGAGGTTTTTGACAATTTAGGATGAATTTCCCATCGACAGCCAAACCCGGCGGTTTTTTGGTGGATATGCAAATGCTTCCGGAAAAGGGGTTCCATACATTCATGCAAACGGCTTGAAAAATTCATCCGTTCATGGTATGGTTAAACCAGTGCGATTGCAAGGAGGTCTTGAAGTGCATTTACAGGAATCCGGGGAGATGTATCTGGAGACCATTTTCATACTGTCCCAAAACAAACAAGGCGTCCGTTCTATAGATGTGGGCGAATATATGGGATATTCCAAGCCCAGCGTCAGCCGGGCTATCGGCCTTCTGAAACAGGGCGGGTACGTCGAATCGGACGAAGATGGCTTTCTCACGCTGACCAGCGAGGGCCGCAGGATCGCGCAAAAGATCTATGAACGGCACACGATGCTGTCGGAATTTCTCATGGCGCTCGGTGTGGACCGCAAAACCGCGACGGAGGACGCCTGCAAAATGGAGCACGACATCAGCGACGCCACCTTTGAAGCGATCAAAAAACACGCCGGAAAAGCTTGATTCAAAGACAAAAATGCCGCAAAACCATCCGGTTTTGCGGCGTTTTCTGCTGTTGTGGGGCGAGATCTGCGTGCAATTGGAGCTGCGAAACCTTACGGCAGGAGATGATGAGCCGACATAAAAATCCCCTCGCGGAGAGTCTCCGCGAGGGGATCTTAACAATCAGCGATCGCTGCGGTGATCACGGCGAGTGCCACCGTCCCGGCGGGGAGGCCGGGGCGCGTCGGAAACCGTGTTCTCGGGCTTCAGGCCTTCCACCTCGATGAGCGCATCGCGGCGGGAGAGGTTCAGGCGGCCCTGCTCGTCGATCTCGGTGACCTTGACGAGCACCTCGTCGCCCACATGGACCACATCTTCCACCTTCTCGACCCGTTTGACATCGAGGCGGCTGATGTGCACGAGCCCCTCTTTGCCGGGCGCGATTTCCACGAATGCGCCGAAGGTCATCAGACGGGTGACGCGGCCTTTATAGATCGCGCCGATCTCCGGATCCTTGGCGATGGTCTCGACCACGCTCAGGGCCCGCTTCGCATCCTCGGTGTTGAGGGCGGAAATGAAGACGGAGCCGTCTTCTTCGATATCGATCTTGCAGTTGCATTCGAGCTGGATTTTCTGGATCACGCTGCCGCCCTTGCCGATGACTTCGCGGATCTTATCCACATCGATTTTGGTGGAGAGCATCTTGGGCGCGTAGGGGCTCAGCTCCGCGCGCGGGGCCGGGATGGCCTTGAGCATAATTTCATCGAGGATGTGCACCCGCGCTTTGTAGGTTTTGTCGAGCGCTTCCTTGATGATGGCCGGGGTCAGGCCGTGGACCTTGAGGTCCATCTGGATGGCGGTGATGCCTTTGTGGGTGCCGCCCACCTTGAAGTCCATGTCGCCGAAGAAGTCTTCGAGTCCCTGGATATCCACCATGGTCATGAAACGGTCGCCTTCGGTGACCAGGCCGCAGGAAATGCCTGCAACCGGCGCCTTGATCGGCACGCCCGCGTCCATCAGGGCGAGGGTGGATCCGCAGATCGACGCCTGGGAGGTGGAGCCGTTGGAGGACAAAACCTCGCTGACCAGCCGCATGGTATAGGGGAACTCTTCTATAGAGGGCAGCACCGGCACGAGCGCACGCTCCGCGAGGGCGCCGTGGCCGATTTCACGCCGGCCGGGGCCGCGGGAGGGCTTGGTTTCCCCAACGGAATAAGACGGGAAGTTGTACTGATGCATATACCGCTTCTCGGTTTCGGAATCGATGCCGTCGAGCAGCTGGGCGTCGCCGGAGGAACCGAGGGTGGCAATGGTAAGCACCTGCGTCTGGCCGCGGGTGAACATACCCGAACCATGGACACGGGGCAGCAGGCCGACTTCGGCGGCGAGGGGCCGCATGTCGTCGATGCCGCGGCCGTCCACGCGCTTGCCGTCGTCGAGCAGCCAGCGGCGCACGACGTATTTCTGCAGCTTGTAGAGGCAATCCTCGAGCTTGGCTTCCTGCTCGGGATAGATGGAGTCGAATTTCTCGTGAACCGCGTCATAGACCGGACGGAGACGCTCGTCGCGGATCCGTTTGTCGTCGGTGTCGAGTGCGGCGCGCACGTCTTCGATGGCGAAATCCTTGACCGCCTCGTACATCTCCGGATCAGGATCATTGGAGACGAAGTCGATCTTCGGTTTGCCGATCGCGGCTTTAATCTCATTGATGAACGCGACGACTTCCTGGTTCGCGGCGTGGCCGGCCATGATGCCGCCGAACATGGTATCGTTGTCGATTTCATTGGCGCCCGCCTCGATCATGGCGACGAGATCGGCGGTGGAAGCGACGGTGACATGCATGTCGGAGCGGGCTTCCTGCTCGGCGGTGGGGTTGATGACGTATTCACCGTCCACCAGGCCGACAATAACGCCCGAGATCGGGCCGTCCCACGGAATTTCCGAGATCGAAATCGAGATGGACGCGCCGATCATGGCGGTGATTTCAGGAGAGCAGTCGGGATCCACGGACATGACGGTGCAGACGATGGAGACGTCGTTGCGCATATCCTTCGGGAACAGGGGCCGGATCGGGCGGTCGATGACGCGGGAGGTCAGGATCGCCTTTTCGGACGGGCGGCCTTCCCGCCGCTGGAAGGAACCGGGGATGCGGCCAACCGCGTAGAGCTTTTCCTCATAATCCACGGAAAGCGGGAAGAAGTCCACGCCGTCGCGGGGCTTGGCCGACATGGTGACGTTGCAGAGCACGACGGTGTCACCGTAGCGGACCAGGCAGGAGCCGCCCGAGAGCTGCGCCATTTTGCCGGTTTCCACCTTCAGGGGCCGTCCGGCCAGGGTGGTTTCGAATACCTTGAATTGTTCGAACATAGCGGTACCTCCGATGTTTTTATATTTCCATCGGGACCGTGAAGCTCGCTTTAGCAATGAAACCAAGGCGGCGCAGCAGGCCGCCCTCGTTTTACTGCTAAACACGGGTCGCACGATCCCGAAAACGGACGGGGAAACAAGGGGATGGAGGCAGGCGTCAAGGCTTGGGCAACGCGATCCAATATTCGCAGAATATTGGTGGAGCCAGGCCCATCACGCTCGTATACCCTTACGTGACTGGCCTGGCCCCTCCTGCCTCAACCCTTACATTACTTACGGATGCCCAGCTTCTCGATGATGGCCCGATACCGGTTGATATCCTTCTTCATCAGATAACCAAGCAGATTGCGCCGATGGCCGACCATCTTGAGCAGGCCGCGGCGGGAATGGTGATCCTTCTTGTGGGTCTTCAGATGCTCGGTCAGGTCGTTGATCCGTTTGGTGAGAACGGCGATCTGAACCTCAGGGGAGCCGGTGTCGCCCTCGTGAGTGGCGTACGCCTTCATAATTTCGGTTTTTTCCTCGGGAAGCATGTGCAGCACCTCTTCTTTCATATTTTCCGCAGACCCAGAACAGGGAACCGGTGCATCCCCGAAAAAGGGGCATTCTCCGCTGTCCGGGAAAGGGAAGAGCGCATTTGCCTAAACAGTATAGCACGCAAGTTTGCGCTTGTAAAGCAAAACCTAGAAAAATCGAAGGATCTCTTGTAAATTATGGGGCCATCATCCAAATTTCCAGGCGCCCGCACAAAGAAAACCGCCGTGCCCGGGTACGGCACGGCGGAATCGCTATAGTACCGACAGCGCTACCAAAGCTCCGGCGATCAGCAGCATGGTCGCGGGAGCGGTCCGGAAGGGAGCCGGGAGATGGATGTTGTCTGTGCGTCCGTAAAGCGGCGCGAAGAGGAAAAACGCCAGGGCGAGCACACCGGCTGCGGCTGCAGGCATCCAGAGCAGGGCATAGGATTCGGACCGGGAGGCCCAGACCGCTGCGAGGGCGCAGCAGGCGGTGAGAACGCCGTCCCGGAAAAACGCTTCTTTCGGCATGGCGGCGCCGCCGATGAGCACGAGGAGGGCGGCGATCAGCAGTGCGAGCAGGTCTCCGAGAAAGGCGGGCGAGGTGGGCAGAACACGGCGCAGTCCACCCGCGGCCCAGGCGCTGAGCAGGGTCGTCAGGGCGGCATACACGCCGATCCGGAGGCCGTCCCGGGTGGTATAAGGAAAGAGGCGGCGTTCCCGCAGTCCCCAAAGCGCCAGAAACAAGGCGGCCAGAAAGAGGCCGGAGAGCCCCGGCCGGCCGGAGGCCGAAAAGCCGAAGCTGCTGCTGAGCCCGTCGAACAGCCGGACGCCGAACAGAGTGCCGGAAGCGAGGCATTCTCTCGCCAGCCCCAACGTGAGACCGCCGAGAGCAAACAGCCAGAGCCTTCCGGGAGAAAAGGCGGGCCGCCCTTCCGCAACGCGGGCCGCGGCTGGGCCGCAAAAGAGAAAGACGGCGAAAAACAGCCCATCCGTCCCCATTTCGGCACGCCACTCCGGCATGTATGCCGCCATGAACAGCTGCAGGCAGAGACCCAGGGTGCCGGTCAGCAGGAAAGAAGCGCCGGCCGGAAGGGAACCGAGTAGTTTGCGCAGAAGGGCGAGCAGCGCGGCGGCGAGTACCACCACAGCCGCGATATCCACGGTATACAGCAGCGCAGCGCGTCCGCTGACGAAGGCGGCCGCCGCGAGGGCGATCAAAACGGCACCGCCCGGAACGACGGCCGGATCGGCGGAAGCTCCGGAAGCCGGAACCGGAGACACGGCGCGTTCTTTAGCGGCCATCAGGCAGCCCCCCCGATGCTCTGCACGAAGCGGTATGCCTCGTTGGCGGCCTTGACAACAGCCTTCGAGGACACGGTCGCGCCGGAGACGGCGTCCACCGCACCCGTGCCGCCCGAGGTGCCCGCATCGGCTCCTGCTTGGCCCAGGGCCGAAACCGCCAGCTGGATAAAGGAGGAAATGTCCACGGATACGCCCGCGTACGCATCGGTTTTGCCGGTTTCCTCGTTGTAAGTCAGCTTGGCCGGATCCTGTGAAGCGATGAGGGCATCTTCCATGGTCTTGGCTTGCTCGTGCCAGCGGGGGCCGTTCGGCGTCATGACGTAGGTTCCGGCTTCCGAATCCTGCTTCTTGGTGCCGCCGCCCTCTTTTTGGGCATCCCAATTGACCGCCGTGATTTGACCATTCTGAACGGTCAGTTCGACGAAATACCGGTAGCCGTTGTCGTAGCTTTCTTCCTCGGCCCGATAGCTGCCGTCCTTCAGACGGGCGGCGGTCTGCCCCGATTCATCGATACCGGTGTAACCGTTTACGGCGGCGGGCGCGGCTAGCGAATCAAACTGGCGGTAGAACGTCTCTTCGGTGACACGAGCGCCGTATCCCTCGGTTTCCTGATGGCTGCCGATCCGCAGCCCGAGAAACCGGGCTCCGTCGGATGAGAGGGCCACATGCACCTCCAGCGGACCGCCGTATCCCTTGACGGAGGTGGTCACGGCAAAGCCGAGGGTGCGGCCGTCCTTATCCTCCGCCCGATAGGCTTCCTTGACGGCGGTGTGGCTTTTGGCGTCCAGGGCGACGAACCGGTCGGCGTCGAGTATGCCGGAGAAGGCCTTGCGCACGGCCTCGGTTTCCTGCTTTTCGATGACGGTGCGGGTGAGCGCATCGGCTCCCCACAGCAGGCCCACAGATACCGCGGCCACGATCAGCAGATTGAGTAGGGATTTGAAAATGTTGTTCACGAGATCTCCCTGTCCTTTCTAAAAAAGCAATTTATGAATTTTCCACCGGCCGGATGCCGAAAAGGAGAGATTTGAGGCCGTACACACGGGGTCTGGTCAGATATTCGAGCAGTGGAACCGTGAGATTCATCAGCAGGATGGCGAAGCAGACACCCTCGGGATAGGGGCCCCAGATGCGGAGGACGGCGGTCAGGGCGCCGACGCCGCCCGCGAACAGGAGCTCACCGAGAAAGGTCGTGGGTTTGGTAGTGAAATCCGTCACCATATAAAACGCGCCGAGCATCAGGCCGCCGGAGAGGAGGCCGGCGACGACGTTGCCGGTAAACAGGCCGTAGTCTCCTCCGAACGCCCAGGTCACGGCCGCGAATACACCGAGGCAGGTCATGGGGACCCGCAGGCGGATCGCGCCTCGGAGATAGAGATAGACGCCGCCGACCAGCAGAAGGAGCACCGAGGTTTCTCCCATGCTGCCGTTTTCGGTCCCCACCAGCATGGGCAGCCATTCCGCCGGACCTCCCGGCGTGCCGATGCCGGAAAGGGGCGTGGCGGAGGAAACCGCGTCGGGCCGCGCATAGCCGGACAGCAGGGTCGGGAAGGCGACGAGAAGGAGGCCCCTGGCCGCCATGGCGGGGTTGAAGAGATTATGACCAATACCGCCGAACGCCTCTTTCACGACGGCGATTGCGAACACAGCGGCCGCCGCCGCGGCCCACAAGGGGGTGCCGACCGGCAGGGACAGGGCGAGCAGAGCGCCCGTAACAAGGGCGCTGCCGTCGAATTCGCCGCCTTTGCGCACCATCAGGCAGAGCCACTGTGCGACAGCGGCCGCCGCCATGGTAACCGTGAGCAGCAGCAGGGCGCGGGTGCCGAATACATAAACCGCCGCGATGGCGGACGGGACGAGGGCGATGAGCACGTCGAGCATGATGGCGGAGGTGGTGCGGCCCCGTCGAATGTGGGGGGCCGACTGGGTCAGAGCAGGCTTCAAAATCCGTCACTCCTTTGGTGAAGCGGGTGTATTGATCGCCGCGCAACGGCGGCTCCGGGGATTTATTTAGGCTTGTTTTTGGCGGCCATCTGGCGGCGCAGAGTGTTGCGGGATAGGGTGACCCGGGTGGCAAGATACCGCCTGGCCGGGCAGACGAACGAGCAGCTGCCGCAGGAGATGCACTGTACGGCGCCGTAATCCGCGCAGACGGCCATTTTGCCCGCGATGACGGCCGCGTCGATGGCAAAAGGCATCAGGCGGGAGGGACAGACCCTCGCGCAGGCTCCGCAGCGGATGCAGTTCTGTTCCTCAAAGGATTGAGGCGGAAGCACCACGAGTCCCGCGCTGCCTTTGGTGACCGGAACATCCGCGGAATCGAGCAGCCGCCCGGTCATGGGCCCCCCGGCGATCAGGCGGCGAGGCGCGCCTTTTTCCCAGAAAGGCGGGGGCAGATTGCCGGAGGATTTTTCCCCGCCCGCGGCTTTCAGCAGATCGGAAAACAGGGTGCCGATCGGCACGAACAGGTTCACGGGCTGTGCAACTTCCCCTGCGACCGTCACCGCGCGATGGGTCAAAACGATGCCGAGAGCGGCGTCCCCCATCGCCGCGGCAGTGGAGACGTTCGAGACCACCACCCCCACATCGGCGGGAAGTCCGCCCATGGGCACTTCTCTTCCGAGCACCGCCTGGATGAGCTGGCGTTCGCCGCCCTGCGGATACCGGGTGGGGAGGGAGATAATCTTCACTTTTGACCCCGCCGCCCGGGTCAGCCGCTCGATCGCATCCGGCTTGTTCTGCTCCACGCAGATCAGGATCTCACCCGTATTGACGCCGGCCGCCCGGCCGAGGGCGAGTGCGCCCTCGATCACCCGGTCGGTCCGTTCGAGCATGATGCGGTGGTCGCAGGTCAGATACGGTTCGCACTCGCAGCCGTTGACGAGCACCGTGTTGACGGGTTTGCCGCTGTATTTTTTATAGGTGGGAAAACCCGCGCCGCCCATGCCGATCAAGCCGGCCTCCCGCATCCGTTCGATCCATTTTTTCTGCGGTTCGTGAATGGTCAGCTCGGGAAGCAGGGGAGCGGGGGCGTTGCGGCGGTCGTTTTCGATCACTACCGCCGTCACCTCATCACCATCGGCCGTCAGGCGGGGTTCGACGGCCAGAACGGTTCCGGATACTCCCGCATGGATCGGCGGGGAAAAATCGTCCCGGCTGCGTCCGACGACATCCCCCACCAGCACCCGGTCGCCGGGGGATACGGCCGGCTCGCATTCCCCGCCGAAACCCTGGCGCATCGATAGAACCAAGATGGCAGGGGAATATTCCTCAAGGGGCCGGGAGGCGGCAGGCGCCTTCTGCTCGACCCGGGCGGGGAATACGACCCCGCCGAAAAAGGAGTGGCTCATAGGTTATATTCCTGTCCTTTCTTAGATGACATACGGCGTTCAGACGGATCGCAGCGGAAAATTCGCGGTTTTGCGGACCGATCCGTCCATCAGTACAAAGAGGCTTTCAGTACCCGGAAGTGTCTGCGCCGTGTTCCAGGCCGTTTCAAAGGGCTGCGCGAACAGGGCGGTGGAAAGAAAATCCGCCCGGGCGGCGCTGTCGGTCAGGACGCATACCTGCCGGATAAAGCGGGCGGGATATCCGGTGTTCGGATCAAGAATATGGGTATACACCTCGCCGTCCAGGGTAAAATACCGCTGATAGTCGCCGCTGACTCCGATGGAACCGTCTCCTAAAACGAGGCGGCCGAGAGTCGGGGCTGGAGAAGACGTACCGGAGAGGTTCAGGCGGCTGTCGGGGTTGACGAGGGAGACGGTCCATCCTTCCCGGCCGGGCGGGATACCCGCACAGCGGATACTGCTGGTGCCGCAGTCGAGCAGGAAGGTGGTAAATCCGGCATCGAGCAGCCGGTCGGCCGCTTTGTCGGCGGCGGCACCCTTGGCCACGCAGCCGAGGTCCAGCGCGGCGTCGGGATCGGTCAGCCGGACCAGTTCACCTGAAAATTCGAGGGACGCAGCTTCCGCGCTGGACCGGGCCGCCTCAATGGCGGCGGCGTCCGGCCGGGCGGTGGCGCGCATAGCGTCCTGCCAGAGGTCGATGACCTTGCCCAACGCGAGATGGACTCCGCCTGCCTCCGCTTCCCAAGCCTGGCAGGAGCGCAGCAGGGCGGAGAGCGGAGTCGGGACCTCGGTGAAGGTTCCGCCCGCACGGTTCAGCGCCGAAAGAGCCGATTCTTCGGAATGCCGGTCGTATAGGGCGTCGGCCTCGGCAAGCGTGTCCGACACGATCCCGGACGCGCGGTCAAAATCGCCGCTTGTCTCGCAGTAGGCCGTGAAGTTGACCACCGTATCCATATGACTGACAAAGGTGGTGGTAAAGCGGCGGGGTTCGGAGGAAGAAGCCGTCTCTTCGCCGCCGCAGCCGGAAAGCAGAAGCGATCCGGAGAGACAGACGATCAAAAGGAGAGAGCGTCGTTTTGTCATGGCAAAGCCTTTCTTTCAGACGGATGAAAATACCCTTTTATTATGACGGGGATCGTGGTAAAATATACGAAACACAAAGGCGGCAGGCCCGCACGCGCGAAAACGCGGCGCGGGGATGCGGAAAGGACAGGATTCGGATGAAAAATACGGCCCGGGCCGCCATGGCCCTGTTCTGCGCGCTTCTGTTATCCACTCCGCTGGCGGGGTGCCAGTCCAAGTCCGATAATGACACGTCCTCTGCTGCATCGGCAGCGGAAACCACGACGCAGGCCGCGACGCTTCCATCGACAGAGGCCCCCGCGCCCACTACCGCACCCATGACGACCGCCTCAACCGAGCCGGTCCCGACAGAATGAAGGAGGCAGCAAGATGGGAATTTTACAGGAATCCATGACGCTTGCGGGCGGAGTGTCCATTCCCCGCCTTGGCTTTGGCACCTGGCAGATCCCGGAAGGGGACGCGTGCTATGACGCGGTGTCCCGGGCCTTGGAGGCGGGCTACCGCCATATCGACACGGCTCTGGCCTACGGCAACGAGAAAAGCGTGGGCCGGGCGGTGCGGAATGCCGGGCTGGCCCGAAACGAGGTGTTCATCACCTCCAAGCTGCCCGCGGAGGAAAAGAGCGCAGGTGCGGCGCAGCGCTGTTTTGAAATGACCATGGACAATCTCGGACTGGAGACGCTCGATCTGTATTTGATCCATGCACCCTGGCCGTGGAACGACGTCGGCGCCGATTGTACGAAGGAGAACATCGCCCTTTGGCAGGAGATGGAGGAGATTCAGCAAAGCGGCCGCTGCCGGGCCGTAGGCGTGTCCAATTTCGACATCAAAGATCTGAAGGCGATTCTGGAGACCGGCACCATGAAACCGGCGGCCAATCAGATTTGCTACTACATCGGCCATACACAGGAGGCCATCACCGGTTTCTGCCGAGAGGAGGGCATTCTCGTGGAGGGGTATTCGCCCCTCGCAACCGGGCGGATTTTGGGAAATCCGCAGGTCACCGCCATCGCGGAACGATACGGCGTATCCCTGCCCCAGGTCTGCATCCGGTATGTCCTGCAGAAAAACGTGCTGCCGCTGCCCAAGGCGGTCCATGAGGCGTATATCCGCCAGAACGCCGCCGTAGATTTTGTCCTCTCCGATGAGGATATGGCGTTTTTGGACGGTCTGACCGACACGGTCCGGTAGCTATCCGAGAGAGGACGGGAAGGGCATGGCCTTCGACTACAAAAAAGAATACAAAGAATTTTATCTGCCCCCGCAAAAACCGGAGCTGATCGAGGTTCCGTCCATGAACTTCGCAGCCGTAAGGGGACAGGGGAATCCGAATGAGGAGGGCGGCGCGTACAAGGAGGCCATCGGCCTGCTGTACGGCGTTGCGTTCACCATCAAGATGAGCAAACGCGGGGACCACCGGATCGACGGGTATTTCGATTATGTGGTGCCGCCGCTCGAGGGTTTTGGGTGGCTGGATCCGGCAGAAGGCGAGTCCGAACAGACGGCCGCCCTTTCCGGGATCGATTACAGCCGGAAAGACGATTTTCAGTGGATCTCGGTTATCCGGCTGCCGGACTTTGTAAAAAAGGCGGATTTCGACTGGGCGGTGGCAGAGGCTGGGCGGAAGAAACGGATGGATTTTTCCAAGGTGGCGTTCTGGACGGTCCAAGAGGGATTGTGTGTGCAGTGCATGCATCTGGGACCCTATGACGACGAACCGGCCACCATTCGGAAGATGGATGCCTTCGCTCAGGCGAACGGCTGCGTGCCCGACCTGTCGGCTTCCCGGCGCCATCATGAGATTTACCTCAGCGACGCGCGAAAATGCGCGCCTGAGCGGCTGAAAACCGTCATCCGACACCCGGTCAAAAGGCAGTAGAAGACACACCGCCGACGGCCCGTCTATAAAACGATATGAAACAGCCCGGTTCTGCTATGACAGGATCCGGCTGTTTTTTTGCATTTGGATAGCGTTCCGATTATGCACATAGAGGGCAGGACGGCGGAAAGCACGAACGCCCGCAAATCATAAAAACGGAAGCTTGCCTGGTTTAGAAACGGCACAATCCGCATACACTATTCCATAAACTGGCGGTTCTGTGCCCTGAAAAACGGCGGGCCGTCAGAAAGGAGGCGGGACGGATGACCTTTCGGGCCGGAGACGGTGCGTGTAAAATTCTGATGATGGTGATTGCGGCAGCCAGCGTGCTGCTGGCCGGGCTGATCGGGCTTGCGGCCGGCCTGCTGACGCCCTGGATCCTGCTGCTCCTCATCCCCGTTGCCGCCGCCGGCGTGTTTCTCTTTTTCTGGTATCCGCCCCGGTTTGCCGCTTCGGTGGAGGGCAGCTTCGACGGAAAAGCGGTGCAGGCTCGGATGGGCGTGCTGTGGAAACGGGATATCTTCATACCCATGAATGCCCTGCGCACGTTCGAAGGCTGGGCGCCGCCGCTGCACCGGCTGTGGAAATGCCGGACCATTGTGCTGCGGTTTGCGGGAGGCAGCGCGGCGCTGCCCTTGCTGTCGGAGCAGGAAGCCGGCCGGCTGGTTCAAATGCTGGAAGATACGGAAAACGGATGATAAGGAGGGGAACCCGATCGATATTCGGCCTTATGGAGCGTATGTGTTTTACGATGCGAAAAAGTGGATTCCGCTGCTGATTATTCCCGCGCTGCGGATTGTGACGGCCCCGTTTATGGGGGATTCGTACGCCGTCGCCGCCAATCTGATCCTCGCGTCCATCCGGGACAGCGGCATCGCGGTTCTGCTGCTTTTTTATTCGGTTCTCAAATGGCGGAGGTGCCGGTATCACCTGCGGGAATACGCGGGGGGAAGCCTGCATAGTCTCACCCTGTCGCAGGGAGTGGTGCTCCGCCGCGTTCTGCGGGTATCGGCGGAGGACGCAGCTTCGGTGGAAATGGAACGCACCCCGCTTTTATGGCTGCTCGGCGGCCGCCGTCTCCGGATCAACACGGCGGGACTCCGCCGGAAATCCGACGCCATCCTCTATCTGTCTGCCGCGCAGGCAAAAAACATGATGGGAAACGGCATCAGCCGGAAAGGAGCCAATCGCTACGCAGCCCGTCTCTGGCCGGTACTGGTGATGTCTGCCTCGAGTTCCAATGCTGCGCTGGGGCTGCTGGCGCTGGCCCCGGCGCTGCGGCAGGCGGGCAGGCTGCTGGGAGAGGAACTGCCGGGCGAAGTGGTCGGGTTGTTCCGCCGCTTTGTTTCCATCGGCCTGCCGCCCATTTTTGAAAGCGTCGCCAATGTCCTGGTTCTCGGATGGGCATTCGCCTTCCTGCGGAGTTTGCTGCGGTATGCGGGGTTTCGCGCCGAACGGCAGGGGAACCGCCTGCACCTCGTCTCGGGGCTTTTTACCAGGCGGGATGTCCTCATCGACTGTGACAAAATCACCGCGCTTGAGCTGCGGCAGACTCTCTTTATGCGGCTGTTCGGGCTGTATACGGCGGTTATTACCGCCGCCGGATACGGCCGGGACAGCGGGGCGCGCCCGGTTCTGATCCCGGCGGCCAGACCCAAAGAGCTCTGTGCCGCTCTTGACGGGCTGCTGCCCGACTATCCGATCTGTACAAGTACGCTGCGGCCGAAAAAAACCGCTCTTTTCGGCTATCTCGCCCCGGCGGTGTGGCTTTTGACGGGCTGCCTGTTTCCCTTGTGGCTGGGAGGCGTGTGGAAAGTGGCGGCGGCCCTGTGGGCCGCGGGTGCGACTTGGTGGCTGCTCGTCCGGTTTCTGGGATTTTATCAAGCGGGCTTCGGTGTAGGGCGTGGGGCAGCGGCTATCTGTTACTCCCGGGGCTTAGCCTTATATCGCGTATATATTCCGCTCGAAGTAACCGACTGCGCGATTATACGGCGAAGCCCCTGGCAGCAGAATTCGGACGGCTGCACCGTAGAACTGCGCTGTTTTGGGGAAAAGCGGCGCCGCCACCGGGTGCGTCATCTGCCGTATAGGCAGGCACTCGGTTTAGCGCATAAGCTGCAGGCGTCATAAGAATATTGAAAACGGCCGCCGGATACCCGGCGGCCGTTCAAGGATTTATAAGTGATATTTCAATTTTAATGCAGCCAGAAATCTATGCAGATCTTTTGCGGCCGCCGGAGGCAGATTGTCGACATACAATAACAGGGGCGAAGAGCAATCGGGCTTGTCGCTTAACCCCATTAGATAGTCCATGGACACATCAAAAAAATTGGCCAGCCAGATTTTTGTGGGATCATCGGGCGTATTGATGCCGCGCTCATAGGCGGAAATGGTATTGACAGACACAAATAAAAGATCAGCCAGCTGCTTTTGCGTAAGTCCTTTACCTCGCCGGAGCTGCCCAAGCCGGTCGCCTAACATATCATCACCTGTTTTCCTCCAGAGTATAGGGCTTGTCATGCGGCTATGTTGGGATTCTCCAACAAACATACCGGAGTTATTAATAAATTTTACTACGGTAAGTACATGACCACAAATTTAGCCGGAGATTAGCCCGGCTTGTCTGGTGGAGCGCTTATTCCGCTCATTCTTTTTTTTGAGATGGCGGCCGATGGCGGCCATCTGCTCCTGGTCCTCTTCCGGCAGTTCACGGCACAACAGGAGAATTTCCTTTTCAAGTTCGGTATAAAAAATCTTGCCGGAATCAATTCGGAAGGGCAAATCCGTGCTACCGACCAGATAATCGACGGTGACATCGAAATATTCGGCAAATCGCATCAACAGGGAGATATCCGGTTCTCGTGTTCCAGACTCATAGTTGCTGATAGCGGACTGGGTGGAGCCGAACAGTTCGGCCAGTTCGGGCTGTGTCAGCCCTTTCGCCTCCCGCAGCTTGCGAAGATTATTAGCATGATTCATGATTCCACTCTCCCCCACCGTGATTAAAAATGATAACGTCCTAACCGCCCAATCCTCCAGGCCGCATTTCCTTATTTTAACGGGAATTGGAAAGGAACACAAGGGGCGGCAGGTCCATCTAGATGTCCGGAGCGCAGACATACGTAAAAAAGCCCAAAAGACTGAAATCCGAAATCCAGAAAGGGGGAGGATGACTGTGTTATTACCATCTGGGCATCGAAGTAAATAAAAGCACTTTTATTTTACCAGAGGCAACCATACTTTGTGTAATACAATTGTATATACACATATATCATTAATGAATTATTCGTCGATAACGTTGCCTTGTTTTCACAAACCCAAAAAAATTGTATAAATGAACAAAGACTGTCGAAGAATTTGTAAGAGAAGGAAAATTATGTAAAACAGAAAACGCCTCCGATCTATAGCTGGCGACTTATAAAGCCGTATTGGTCATCCTTCAAACCGCCTTCATGAGAAGAAAATTATAAAAGGCGTAGGATATCCGGCCTGCGATTCAACAATGAGACGCATTATCCCCCCATACTAAGGAGCACCGAATCGATTTTCAAACTGATCGGGCGTTTCTTTGTCAAGATGATGGAATCTCCCCATATCCTTGTGATATACTGAATTTCCCAACACAGTGAATGTGAATTTGACGAGGTGATAAAAATGAAATTCAAAAATCCGATGTTGGTTGTAGCTGATATAGATAGGGCGGTTGAGTTTTATGAAAAAGTGATGGGGCTCCATGTGATTATGGATTTTGGAGCAAACAAAACTTTAACTGGCGGTTTGTGTTTGCAGACGCTTGAAAAATGGAAAGAGTTTATTGGCACCAATGAGATATCTTTTGGCGGTAACAATGCTGAAATGTATTTTGAAGAAGATGATTTTGATAAGTTGGCAGAGAAATTGAAAGGATTTGACATTGAATATGTCCATCCCGTCAAAGAGCATTCATGGGGTCAGCGAGTGGTTCGCTTCTATGACCCGGACAAGCATGTCCTTGAAGTTGGAGAAAATATGAAAGTCGTCTGCAGGCGATTTTTAGACAGCGGCCTGACGCCGGAGCAGGTTGCAGAACGGATGGACGTGCCAATGAAATTTGTAAGTGCGTGTATGCGTTAACCTCAATTGATCGGGTGATGGCCAGGAGATAAAGGGCGCGTTTCCATACTCTAACTCTATCGGGAGGGTGTGCGTCCTGCGGAGTTCCATTCTTCGTCGGAAGAAACTGCATGGCCGAGACGATTGCGGCCAAGATGGCTATACCTCATTGCGCCGCTAAAGCGGCGGCTGTCCCCTGCGTGTTTGCCGCCAGTAAGTTTGCAGCATGGACAGAAAATAAGCCTCCGTATGATCGCAGCCATACGGAGGCTTATTTTGTTTTACGGGCAGGGAGGCGATTTCATCCGGAACGGACTAATTTTGCTTGACTTCTTTGCCTTCCAAATAATTCCCGAGCTGCTTGACGGCCTCGTTGACCTCCGTCGCGTTGACGGCGTAAGTCTCGCCCGTCGAGAAGCGCACGATATGCACGTTCGGATCATGCTTGTAAATCGAGAGCTCCAGCGTTTCTTCAGACGCCTCCGTGGGGACCAGCTTGATGGAGAGGACCGGATCGCCGGCCGGCTCTCCGGGGGCCGCCCCTTTACGGTAGATGCTCATGAGCACCTGGTACAGCGTCCGGAAATTCGCGGTGTCGTAGGTCTGGCCGTCCGCCGTTACCTTCATCTGGTCGTCCCGTTCGGACTCGTCGGGGAAATGCTCCAGATGGAAATCGGTGAGCTTGCCGTTGGCCGTCACGACCACATTGGACAGGGACGTGATATTCCGCAGGAAGAGCAGCGTTTCCGCCACATCGTCATACTGGGATTCCGCCCAGGACACGGAAGCGGCCGAAAAACGATAGACCACCGGGATGAGGGTATCCTCATTGTAGACCAGCGCATAATACTCGCCAGAGCTGTTTTTGTTCCCGAGCTTGATCGTATGCTTTTGAATGTTGTAATAGGAGGTTTTATCGGTTTCCTCCGACGACTCCGCCTTTTCCGTGGTTTGAACGGCCAGGGTGAAGGTCGCAGTGGAGAAAGGATTATCCAGGCCGTACGCCTTCAGATCTTCGCTGGTTGGATAGGGCTTTTCCACCCCGGAAGCGGTGACCGACGTATAAGTGCCGAGGGCCGTGACCAGCGCGTTCGACGCATTCGCCGCGCGGAAATAGGGCTTGGTGATGACGTAATCGGACGTATTGGTGAGATTGTCCTCCGGCGTCGAGCGGCGCAGAATCAGCGGGGAGGTCCGGGATGAACCGCCCAGCTCGATCTCCCGCAGCATGGCCTGCCCGTTTTCGTCGTCGGTTTTGACCGAAGGGGCGGTGATGACGTTCAGCCCAATATAAGCGGTGGAAGGCTGGGAAACCGTTTCCACAAAGGTGGAATCCACGAGATAGATGGGCTCTTTTCCGGTTTCCCGGAGGTAATAGCCCTCTTTGGTGGGGGATTCCCGGCCGATCTCAAACCCGTAGGTGGTGTCGTCATGGTACGTGACGGAAATCTGCGCCGTCAGGCCCACGGGTTTCGGTTCCCGGGGCGAGGAGCTCTCCCCGCTGGACGCGGAACCGGAAGAGGTTTCCGACGATTCCACGGGGGCGAATTCGCCCGTGAACCCATAATCGGCCGGACTGTCCGGATTGGAGGCGATTTCCTTTGAGGCGGTGATGGTGGTCAGCGTACTGACCAGAGACGAAATCTCATAGGTGTTGATGGGGAGATCCTTATAGGAATCGGCCACCAGTTCCCCTTCCTCGTTCTGCGAAAGGATATAGGTTTCGTTCCCGATCGTAATCTGGATGTTTTTGATCGGGTGGTCGACGGTTTTGCCGTCGGCCCCCTTAGATTTGTCGAGCACCGTCACCGATGTGTCAGAGGAGGCCGCGGAGGACGTGTCTCCCGTCCCGCCGCTGGGAAGCAGGAAGATGAGGACCAGCAGCAGGGCGACCAGCGCGACCACCGCAACCCCGGCGAGGATCAGGGTGCGCACTTGTTTGCTCATAAATGCCTCCTCTTCAAGAACACCAGCAGGCAGATGATCAGAGTAACGGCCGGAATGCCGATGGTAAAGAGGCCCAGCCCCACGACCTGGGTGGTGGCGTTGCTGAAGTCGAGGGTCTCGGAGTTCAGTGCCTTGCCCGAGATGACCACGGCGTCGGTGTTGCCGGTGACGGCGTTCATCGGCTCGATGAGGAGGTTCTCATTGTAATAGTTGCTCATGGACAAGTAATAGGTCATCTGGAGGCTGCCGCAGACCATCACATGGCTGCTGACCGACTCGGTGCCGTTGATGATCCCCTGCTTTTCGGCGTAGGCCATAGCGGTGATGGGATAGCTGTCGGCGTCGAAGGCCTCGCTTTCCTCGTTTTCCTCCAGAAGGTCCGCCAGTTTGTAGAGCTTGGCGGTATTGGTGTAGGTGATCAGAGGCACGTTGGTGGGATTGCTCTTGGTGGAATCGCTGTCCTTGGTGGTGACCAACTGCAGGGAGTTGGGGAAAATCACCTTTTTGCCCGCCCCGTCGGCGGTCAGGTCGCTGTTCTGAATGGTGCTCAGGGTCACGATATTGTACCCGATGATGGACATGTTGCTCTGATTGGTTTCCTGGATCAGGTTGCCGGTGACCTGAATGCCGTAGTCGCTCTCGACAAAGCCGTACAGAACCGGCAGGGAAGCTACCCGATAGGAACAGAAGAGCAGCAGGTTACGCTGCAGGTTGCCGTCGTTCGAAAGCCATTCCTGCAGGCGGTTGCGTTCCTCTTCTGTGAAGTCCTTGGTGGGGCCGGCCAGAACGATGGCCTTGCTGTCTTTATGGATCTCCTGCGCGGTGGTGAAATCCACGGTCTCCACGGTATAGCCGTTGAGCTCGTACAGCTTCTGCAGCTCGGACATGGCGTTGGTGTCCTCTCCGTGTCCGGACAGGAGGGTGATGACGGTCTGGCTCTCGTTTGACACGGCGTTGATGCAGGAGGCCAGCTTCTGCTCCACCAGGGAGGTGATGACATAACCGGTGGAGGAGGTATAGCTCTGGGACTGGGAGAACAGATCGGTGTAGCTGATGAGCTGGTGCCGGTCTCCCGATACGAACAGGATACTGCCGGTATTCAGATCACCATACTGGGTGTACTGGGATTCCAGGGTGGGATTCGCCGTCAGGTCCACATAGGAGACCTTGACCTTGCCGCCGGTACGGGTGCCGTACTCCCGAGCCATCTGGTAGAACTGCCGGAAGATCGTATCCAGCTCGTTGCCGAAGCCCGGGGAACTGAACAGAGATTCCTCCGCAAACACCGTGATCTCCACGTCTTTTTTGACGTTGTCGGCCACGGCGACGCCCTGCTCGCTCAGCGAGAAGGTTTTGTCTTTGGTCAGGTCAAAGGAGAGGGGAAAACGATCGGCCAGGATGCCGACCACCACGTTGAGCAGCACCACGGCGGCGATGACGATGACGCTAAGGCCGGTAGCCATGGCGCCGAAGCGCAGCTTGCGGGAATCAGAGCGGCGGCGCTCCTTTTTGATCTTGTCCGGCTCTTCGCCGGTCTCTTCATCCGTTTTTTCCTCCGCAGACAAGGCGTCGTCCTCCGTCTTGGGGGATTCCTCCGCGTTTTCAGCGGTTTCGGACAGGGGCGTTTCGCAGGTATCCTCCGCCGGGGCAGCCGCTGCCGTTTCTTCCTGTTCTGCGGCAGCCTCCTCGGTCCGGGGGGTCTGCTCCTCGGGCAGATTGTCTTTATTCATAGCACGAATCCTCCTCTCAGCTCCATCTCTTGCGATCCAGCACACGCACGGTTAGGAACAGGAACAGTGCCTGCATGCTGAGAAAGAAGAGGACGTTGTCGTAGTTGATGACACCGATGGTGAAATCGCTGTACCGCTGGGAAACCGAGACGAAATTGACCACCGCTGCCACCGCTCCGTTCGAGGGGAACATGCCGGCCAGGCCGTCCACCATCAGCAGTCCGAACGAAATGACAAAGGTGCCCAGGGCCGCGATGAACTGACTCTCGGTCAGGCAGGAAATGAGCAGGCCGATGGAAATGACCATCCCGCCCAGCAGCAGAAGGCCGATGAAATTGCCGATGATGACCATCCAGTCCGGGGTGACCTGGAAGGCGATCACGATGGCGAAGACGATGGTGATGGAAATCCCGATGGCGAAAATCAGCAGAGCCGCCAGGAATTTGCCCACCACGATGCCGGTCAGGCTCACCGGGGCAGTGAGCAGGGCCTGGTCGGTTTTCTGCCGTTTATCGTCGCTCATGAGGCGCATGGTCAGGATGGGCAACACCAGCAGCAGCACGATGGTAAACAGGTTCGAATACACCGCCGTCAGATCGATGCTCTTATAGCCCATGTTGTAGAAATAGAAAAAGTATCCGGAGAAACCGAACATCATAGCCAGGACGAAATACCCGATGGGGGAGGTAAAATAGGTCTTAAATTCCCGTCTGAATACGGCGCTCATTTCTTTTTACCCCCTTTTTTCGATTTGCTCATCCCATGCGGAACGTTTTCCCTGGTCAGGGCGATGAAGATTTCCTCCAGGGTCATTTCCATCGATTTCATACCCATGAGGGGCCACTTGCGGGCCGCAAGGCGATCGAACATATCCCGGCGGAAATCCGAACCCTCGGCCGGATCCAGCGCAAACTCGAACACGCCCGGTTCCTTTTCGCCGAGAGGGGTGACGTTCTGCACGCCCGGCACCCGGCCGAGCAGCGCCTGTACGTCCGCCTCGGGGCCCGCCACCCGGACGAGGGTGCGGCGGTCGCTCGAATATTTCCGGGAGAGATCGGTGGCCGTATCGTCGGCCACGATGGCACCCTTGTTGATGACCACGATCCGGTCGCAAACCGCCTCGATTTCCGGCAGGATGTGAGAGGAGAGGATCACGGTATGATGCTTGCCGAGATTCTTGATCAGGGTGCGGATCTCGATAATCTGGTTGGGGTCGAGCCCGACGGTGGGTTCGTCCAGGATGAGCACGGGCGGATTGCCGATGAGAGCCTGGGCAAAGCCGACACGCTGCCGATAGCCCTTGGAAAGGTTTTTGATCAGCCGGCCGTACACTTCGTCGATCTTGACCATTTTGCAGATCTCGGCGATGTGCTGGCTGCGGTTCAGCGTGCACTTCTTGAGATCGAAAATAAAGTCGAGATATTCCCGCACCGTCATGTCCAGATAGAGCGGGGGCTGTTCGGGCAGATACCCGATGCTGGACTTGGCCTGGTTCGGCTGTTCGAGGATATCATAGCCATTGATTTTGACCGTGCCGTCGCTGGCGGACAAATATCCGGTGAGGATATTCATAGTCGTGGATTTACCGGCTCCGTTCGGCCCCAGAAATCCGAGGATTTCTCCTTCGTCCACCTGAAAGCTGATGTGGTCCACGGCGACGTGGGTTCCATACCGCTTCGTCAGGTTTTGTACCTCGATCATATGCTGCGGATCCCTCCTTCTAAAGTCCTGTCCCGGGGTTCCCGGACAGTCTTCAACGCCTATATTGTACCGGACAGCGGATGCAGATTTGTAAACAGTCTATAAAGCTTGTGTGTTTTTCTTGTGATTTTGCGGCTTGTCCAGTATGAGAAACTCCCCCATTATAGCATTTGGACAAACATTTGGCAATCCTGCGGACAATTTTTCGGATGAAAGGAGAAAATTGGCGGCGGCTTTTGAAGGCGCGGAGTTGCGCGGACGGGCGGATGATGGTATGATGTTGACAAACCGGCCGCGGCCGGACGGAAAGGGCGTGACGGCTTGAAACTGCTTCATTTGAGCGATCTGCATCTGGGAAAGAGCGTGATGGAGACCCCGATGCTCCCGATGCAGCGGGAAGTGCTCGCGCAGGCCGTTGCGTATGCCGCGGAAAACGAGATCGACGGCGTGCTCCTGGCGGGAGACGTGTATGACCGCTCGGTCCCGCCGGTCGAGGCGGTGGAACTGTTTGACGATTTACTCGAATCCCTCGAGCGGGCGTCCATCCCCGTTCTGGCCATCCCAGGCAACCACGATTCGCCCGAGCGCCTGCATTTCGGCAGCCGGATTTTCTCCCGGCGGGGCATTCACATTGCGGGGGCGTTCAGCGGGGCGGTGGAGACCGTCTCCCTGTGCGACCGCTACGGCGAGGTGCGGATTCACCTGCTGCCGTTCCTCCGCCCGGCCATGATCCGCCGGGCGGGGATGGAGGCGGAGGATACGGGCGGGGCCGTCGCCGCGGTTCTGGCGGCGCAGGAAAACGGTCCGAAGCGGGATCCGGATGTCCGACATGTGCTGCTGGCGCATCAGTTCGTCACGGCGGCCGGCCGGAAACCGGAGGCCTGCGATTCCGAAACGCCGTCGGTTGGCGGCAGCGACAGCGTGGACGTATCGGTGTTTGACGGATTCGATTACGTCGCGCTCGGACACCTGCACAGCCCCCAGAAAATGGGGCGGGACACCGTGCGGTATGCGGGGTCGCCGCTGAAATATTCGCTGTCGGAAACCGGTCATCATAAGAGCTTCGCCGTCGTCACGCTGGAGGAAAAGGGCAGGGTAGGGGTGGAATTGGTGCCTTTCCGTCCCTCCCGGGACCTGCGCCGCCTGCAGGGCACCCTTGCCGATCTTTTAGCCGCGGGAGAGGCTGATCCAAATCGGGAAGACTATGTTTGGGCCGTGCTCACAGGGGATCCCGCGCTGGATCCGGCCGCGCGGCTCAGACGGGTGTATCCGAACCTGCTGCATGTGCAGACGGCCAGAGAGGAACCGGCCGGAATGGCGGGATCCGCCGCAGATCAGGCCCCGCCGCGGGCGTCGGAGGAAGACCTGTTTGCTGCCTTTTTCCGTTCCGTCTGCGGGAGAGGACTGAACGCGGGGCAGGCGGAGACCGTAACGAAAACCCTGACCCGTCTGCGGGGACACCAAGACTAGAGCGGGTCGGGATACGCACTCCGGCAGCTGGCGGTCGCCATCTGTCGGTAGAAAGGAAGGAACCATTTTCATGCTGACGACCATCCATTGGCAGCCGGATATAGACGGCGCACATCCGGACGGCCCTGTGGCCAGGGCCGTTGCGCTGGGGATTTTCGACGGCGTACATCTCGGCCACCGCGCGGTCATTTCCAAGGCCACGGGGCTCGAGACGCCGGAGGGTCCGCTCCGTGCGGCGGTATTTACGTTTTCTCAGCCGCCCTGGGCCCTGCCCAAGGACAGCGCGTGGGAACTGACCTCCGCCGCACAGAAAACGCAGGTGCTCGAATCCCTGGGGGTGGAGGAGCTGATCCTGGCTGATTTCGAGCAGATCCGGGACATGACGCCCGAGACGTTCGTTGCCGAGGTCCTGGATGCGGCCCTTCACGCGAAGCGCGTCTGCTGCGGATTCAATTACCGCTTCGGGAAAGGCGGGGCCGGTGACGCGGCGCTGCTCGCCCGGCTGTGCGCGGAACGGGGCATCGAGACGGTGACGGTCCCGTCCGTGGAGGTGGACGGCCGTCCGGTCAGCGCCAGCCGCATCCGCCGCTTGATCGAGACGGGGGATGTGCAGGAAGCCGCGCGGCTGCTCGGCCGGCCCTTTACCTTGGACTTCACCGTTGTGGGCGGACAAAAGCTGGGACGGCTGCTCGGCACGCCCACCATCAATCAGCCCCTGCCGCCGCATTTCGTGCGGCCGCGGTTCGGCGTGTATGCCTCGAGCGTCGAAGTGGAGGGCCGGGTGACGCATGGCGTGACGAACATCGGCGTCCGCCCGACCGTGGGCGCCGACGCACCCCTGGCGGAAACCTGGATCGCGGATTTCAGCGGCGATCTGTATGGCAAGGACGTGCCGGTCTCCCTGGTGAAATTTCTCCGTCCGGAACAGAAATTCGATTCGGTGGAGGATCTCCAGAAGCAGATCCTCCGGGACGGGAGGGAGGCCCGCAGGGCCGTTCTCGGGGACAGTTCGGCCGGCATCCGGGCGGTGCTGTTTGATTTCGACGATACCCTGCAGGATCGCCCGCGCGCCTTCGATCAGTATACGGCCTTTTTTATGGCGAAGTATTTCCCCGATCTGCCAAAAGAGGAGCAATCCCGCCGGGCGGTCGAAATGCGGGAGCGGAACAACGGCGGCTACGTCAATTACATCGATTATTTTGCCTCGCTGGTGGAAAGCTGGAACTGGACGGATGCGCCGGAGGTGGGAGACTTGTACCGGGAGTTCCAGTTCCGTTTCCCCGAGTGTTCGACCCTGTTTCCCGATGCGAAGGAGGTGCTGACGGCGCTGCGCCGCCGGGGGTTCCTGCTCGGCATCGTGACCAACGGGCCGTCCATTCAGCAAAACCGGAAGCTGGATGTGGCCGGGCTGCGCCCCTATGTGGATTTGTGCATGGTATCGGGTGACGAGCGGGTCCATAAACCGGATCCCGAGATTTTCCGCCGGGCGGCATCCCGGCTGGGGGTGTCCTGCGGCAGCTGCATCTATGTGGGGGATCATCCGGTCAACGATATCGAGGGCGCGGCGGCGGCCGGGATGCATCCGATTTATATCAATGCCGCGCGCCGGGATACACACCCCGAAAACGTCAAGGAAATCCATTCCCTGAGTGAATTGCTGGACGTGCTTTGACGGTCCGTCCGCGCCGTCTGGGGCCGTTGCACAGAATCCGGCACCCAACCCGCAGAAAAGCGGGCGCTTCCCGACCGGGAAGCGCCCGCTTTCTTCATATCAATTTATTTGCTGTACTGGAATCCGACCGCCGTGGCGTCGCTGGAGGAGATCGGATGGTTGATGTTGATGGAAGCGGCTGAAACCACACCGGTAGCCGTGGCGCCCTTGTCGGACTTCAGCGTCAGGCTGACGCCCATGGGAGAGGCGGCGGTTTCAAAGGTTCCCTTTTCGGTGTAGCTCTCCTTGCCGTCCTTGGTGACCGTCAGGGTATAGGTGCCATCGGCGGCGAGGACCAAGGCAGAAGTGCAGTCCTTCGTGGCCTCATCGCTCGACGTACCGCTGAAGGTGCCCTGAATCCGGTCGGAATAGGAGGTGATTTCGGTGGCCATGGGCACATCGGGAGAAATGCGGAATTTCGCCTTGATGACATCGTTTTCAATCGTGCCGGACACGGCCGCAGCCCCTTCGGCGCTGCTCGTGAAAGTGATGGCCGTGCCGTCGACTGCAAAGGTGCCGGATTCGGTGTAATCCTTTTCACCCTCAATTTTGGCGGTATAGGTGTAGCCGCCCAGCTTGTCGAGCACCAGTGTGGTGTCCGCCGTCATCGAGGCGGGACCCATCGCCATCACTTTTTTCCCGGTGTAGGTACCCGCATATTCGCTGGTGGTTGCGGGCTTCAGTGTGACGTCTTTTTTCTCCTTGCCCTGGGCGGAGACGAGCATCTTGGTGGTGATCGTCTTATCCGCAGCGATGGCGCCCTCTTCGGCCGTTGTCTCGTCCTTGGCGGTCAGGGAGAGCTTCTGCCCGTCGACGGCGAACGTGCCGGTCTGGGTGTAGGTCTGAGCCTGACCCATGACGGTGTAGGAGCTGACGAAGGTGTATTCCGCGCCGTAGGACAGGGTCAGGGTGTAGGAATAGGTCAGCGTGGCGTTCATCGCGGCGATGGTTTCCTCGTGGCTGCCCACGTAATCGCCCAGATAGTCCTTATACACCATGGCCTTGGCCGTGGGATAGATCGGATTTTCGGCATCCTCGGTGTTGGGCGCGAAGCTGCTGGAGCCGTAGGGCAGCTTGGTGCTGAAGACCAGCTGCTTGCCGTTTACGGTAAAGGTCGCGGTCTTGGGGTTTTCCGTAGTAGAATCGCTGTACAGCAGCATGTAGGTGTCGCCGCTCTTGCCGATTTTGCCGCTGCCCTTATCCTGTCCGCCGGTGAGCTGGTTGCTCAGCTGGAAGGTGCCGTCCTCACCGATGTGCAGATAGATCTGCAGCGGCATGCCGAGGGGCGTGGCGTCGAGGATGTAGTCGGCCGCAATATCTTTGGCCGCATCGTTGGCGGCTGTACCGGAAGAGGCCCCCGAGGAAGCGGGTTTCTTGTCGCAGCCTGTCAGGAATATCGCCAGAACCATGGTCAGGGCGCCGAGGGAAGCGAGAATTTTTTTCATAGGGTTCGACTCTCCTTTATCCCTTTCGTATTCGGCCGGCCGGGGCCGGCGGGGAATGACTGACTCCAGTTTACCGCATTTGCGGGTGCGTGTCAATGCTTTACCATGCCAAAGCGGCCTGAAAAAGAAGATTTCATACCCAACTGCAAGAAAAGGACAGCCGGAACGCAATTTTTCCCCGGGGATGGTCTGTACAAACCGGGGGCGGATGTGCTATGATAATACCAATCATCCGTTTAACGGACGAAAGGATCGGAGGTAAATCCCCATGAAATCAGCGGAAAGCTTCTTTAATTGGGCGTTTCGGACCAGAGCCAATTCGGTTCTGAAGCTCTACAACGGTGAGATGGTCTCGCCTGAGAAAATGTTCCTCAGCTTCTGTTCTCACGACCCTGCATTCGTCTCCAACGGCCCGGCCGGCCTGAACGCCAGCATCAAGGGCATCGGCTTCCTGCCCAAGGATGAGTATCTGGAAGAGACGCTCGAGGCGTATATCGAACATATCAAGACTTACGATAAGGAAGATAAGGAATACAGCAAGAGGGGCCTGGCTCTGCTGGTCAAATACATGTACGGCGAGGAAGCGCAGAAGCGCGTCGATTTCACCAAGGTCGGCAGCCTGGAAATGGCGAAGAAGCACAGCTACACCAACTATAAGGTGAATCCCGAAGCCACCCTGATCTTCTACCAGCCTCCGGCCATTTCCTATGAGCTGCGGGGCAAGATGGAGATCTACGACGAGTGCGACAGCGGCAAGCGGGAGATTTACCAGCAGTTCATCAACGCGCAGCACGACGTGTATCATGCGCCCGATATGAGCCGCTGGCTCACCCGGCCGGCCTACATATTCCGGATCGAAGAAGTGTACGACAACTGCGTGACGCCGGAGGGTTTCGGCAACAAAATGCTGTATCCTTACTGATGAGCAAAGGACACGCGGACAGCTTATGAAAAAACTTCAGCGGACAATCAAAAAAGGCGCCGCGCGACGGGGGGCGGCCGGCCTGATGGCCGGCCTTCTTCTCGTGTGCGCGGGGCTTTTGCCGGGCTGCGCAGGCGGCACGGTGGAACGGCGGGGGGATACCTCCTCCACGCTCTATATCGGCGAGGTGGGGGCGGCGTTTCCCGCATCCTACATGCCCTGGCTTTCCCGCGACGGCGTGGCGCCGACCATATCCAGTATGGTGTATTCCACCCTGTTCGATTACGACGAAAATACGGGCGTTTACAGGCCGCGCCTGGCTCTGTCCTGGTGCTATATCGACAAAGAAGGGCAGCCCATCGTCACCCCCGACGGCGGGATCGATTACGATCGGCTCGAAGAGGTTTACGGGGGAAGCGACACCTCGTTTCTCCCCATCCGGTTCGAACTGAATCCCGACGCGACCTGGAGCGACGGGGTGCCGGTCACGGCGGAGGACATCTATTTCACCTTCGACCTCGCGGCCGACCAGACCCGGTCCAACCACGCGGGGGCTCTCGCGTGGGTAAACGATCTCCTGCATAAATACGACAGCAAAACCGGCCGCATGACGCGGCAGGGCATCTATACCTATGCCCACGGCGCCAACGAGGCGGGATATGCCATATCGGAGGACGAAAAGGACCATGTGTTCTATTTTGAAGTGAACAAGGTGCTCGGGGCGATCACGCCGCTGGTTTCCACCGTGCTCATTCTGCCGGAACACGTCTACGGGCCGATCGTCTCCAAAGAGAATCCGCTGAACAATACCAGCCCCACCGATGCGCTTGCTTACGCCTATCAGCATCCGATCGGCTGCGGGGCCTATACCCTCGATGCGGACCGCACGAATTCCCAGGAAATTGTACTTCGCCGCCGGGAGGATTTTTACCTGCACGGGGCGGACGGCGGCGATCTTTACACGGTCGACACCCTCCGGTTTATTCTCTATCAAGATATCAACGTGGCCATCTACGCCCTGAAAAAGGGGCATATCGACGTGCTGGACAGTTCGGTCAGTCCGAACTACGCCACTTTGTTTGAAGAGGAAAAGGATGTCGCGCTTTTGTCGGCGCCCGGGCTGTTCGTCCAGACGCTGGTGCTCAACGTGAACCCGCCGAAGGACCAGATGAACAAGACCCGCGAAATCCTCACCGATGTGCGGGTGCGGGAAGCGATCGCCTTGGCCGTGAATCAGGCGGAGCTGATCGAGAACGTGCTGAACGGTTCGGGGGCCTCTGTTTCCGCGGGCCTGATCCTGAAAAGCATGCCGGAGCTCTACAACCCCGACGCCGATATCCTCGCGGGGGACGCGGGAGAAAAGCTCACGCGGGCCAACGAAATCCTGGATGAACTTTACCCGGATAAGGACGCGTCCGGCTACCGAATCACCGCCGGGGGAACCCGTCTCTCGTTCCAGATCCTCGGCTCGCCCGGGGAGCAGGAGGTCATCGGCTTCCTGCAGGTGCTGCTTCAGAAGATCGGGGTGGAGGTCAAATTCGCCGCCAAGGGCAGCTCGCCCGAAACGACCTATCTCTACGGCGGCAACTTCGACATGACCATTCAGGGCGTCACCTTCTCCCTCTCGAACATCGATATCATGTATAATTCCCATTTCAGCAACCTGAACCGCTCCTCCAATTACGGCCGGCTGCAGGTGCCCGCTATCACGGAGCAGATCGACGTGATGCGCAAGGCCATCGATCTCAAGGAAAAATACCAGGCCGTCAAGGATGTTCAAATTCTCACGGCCGAGCAGTACTATAAAATCCCCCTCTACAGCGCCGACGTCCTTTCCGTCGCCCGGACCGACCGGTTCGAGGGATGGACGGCGGGAGCGGGGGAGACCGCTTTTAACTTGACGTCGCTCCAGAACCTGCGCCGCGTCTGACCGGCGCAAAGTTTTCATTCCTCCGGCCGCGATCGGTTCCGCCGGGACAGAAACGAGGTCCGCCATGCAGAAGAGCTATGTGATCAAGCGCATTCTCTACACCATTTTCATATTCTTCATCGTGGTGACGCTGAATTTCTTCATCCCCCGCATCGGGGTGGAGGATCCGGCGCAGCGGTACTATCCGCCTCAGGGCAACATGAGCGATATCGAGTACGATATCGTCAAGCAGCTCACCAGAGAGCAGTACGGCTTCGACGTCTCCACCTTCCAGCAGTATCTGCGATATGTGAACAATCTGCTGCACGGGGATCTCGGGACCTCGTTCCAGGCGGGCTCACCCAAGGTTGCGGACCTGATCGCCGAGCGGCTTCCCTGGACGCTGGTGCTCTCGGTGAGCACCCTGTGCATCGGTCTGTTCTGCGGGCTGCTCATCGGCTCCTATGCCGCGTGGAAACGGGGACGGCGGGTGGATACCATGCTGCTCAACGCCTCCACCGTCACCACCGCCCTGCCCGCGTTTTTCATCGCCCTGCTGCTGTCGCTGTATCTCGGGTTCGAATGGGAGCTGTTCCCGGCCTACACCGACCCCAACATGGCGGCTTCCTTTGACTGGAGCCCCCGGGCCATATCGCTGGTCATGGCATCGGCGGCGCTGCCCGTCATCTCCATGAGCATCGGTAGCATCGTCAGCTACGCTCAAAACACCCGGAACAGCGTCATTGCGGTGTCGGGGGAGGACTTCATCCTCACGGCTCGGGCTAAGGGCCTGCCGACGCGGCAGGTGCTCTATAAACACACCCTGCGCAACGCCATGCTGCCCATCGTCACCAACCTCGGCATGAGCGTCAGCGGCCTGATCGGCGGGTCGGTGGTTATCGAGCAGATTTTCAACTGGAACGGCATGGGCACCCTGTTCCTCAACGCCAACAACACCAACGACTACCCGCTGATGATGGGCATCATGCTCTTCCTCTCCTTCTTCGCCCTGGTGGCGAATCTGGTGACGGATCTGTGCTACTGCCTGCTCGATCCGCGGGTCACGGTAGGGGGGGCGCGCCGATGAATGCCAAACGCTTTTTCAGTCGCCTCGGCACCTCGCTGCTCGATTCTCTCAAGGGTGCGGGACGGTTCATCGCGAAGCTCTGGAAACATCCGAAGGGCCGGGTCGGTCTGATCATTGCGGGTTTCCTCGTGATTCTGGCCGTGTTTGCCCCCCTGATTGCGCCCTACGATCCGTATGACGTGACCCAGAGGGCGGAAAAGGGGCTGGCCCCCTGCCTCGCCCATCCGCTCGGCACCACCATCACGACCGGGCAGGATATCCTCAGCATGCTCATCTACGGCACCCGGGTTTCCCTGGTGGTCGGGGTGGTTACCGGGCTGTGCACGGCCTTTCTGGGGGCGCTGATGGGGGTTCTCACCGGGTATCTCGGCGGAATCGTCGATATGCTGGTGATGCGGGTCGTGGACATTATGCTGGTCATCCCGACCCTGCCGCTGACCATCGTGCTCACCAACCTCTTCGGCAAGAGCTACTTCATGATCATCTTCATCTTCACCATATTCGGCTGGACGGGGCTCGCCCGGGTGGTGCGCTCCCAGGTGCTGGTGCTCAAAAACAGCAACTACGTCAAGGCGGCCGAGCTCGCGGGCGCCCGGCGGGGGCACATCATGTTCCGGCATATCCTGCCCGGGGTGTCCCACCTGCTCATCATGAGCACCGCGCTGACCAGCGCCGGCATCATGGTGGCCGAGGCGGGGCTCTCCTTCCTCGGCCTCGGCGACCCGACGGCCATCAGCTGGGGCAAGATGCTCGCTGATGCCCAGAGCGGCGGCGCGCTCCTGTTCGGCCACTGGTGGTGGATTCTGGCCCCCGGCATCGGGATTTTCCTCTCGGTGTTCTCGTTCATGCGGATTGGCCTCGCGATGGAGGAGATTTTCAATCCCCGCATGAAACGGACCAGCGGCCTGCACAAGCTGTTCAAAACCCTCAACAACACCTATTTCGACGAGGTGTTCGACTCGATGGATGAACCGGCGGCAAAGCCGGAGCCGGTTTTGGAAAAGGAACCGGCCGAAGCCGGGGTGTAGCCCCGGCGCCTATCCCGGTCACAGAAAGGCGGAGCCGGCCATGACAGACAAGACCGCGCTGGCGGTGGACAATTTAAAAGTGATTTTTCCGGGTCCGGCCGGTGTGGTCCGGGCGGTGGAAGGGGTCAGCCTGCAGGTGCGGGAGGGCGAGTGCGCCGCCATCGTCGGCGAGAGCGGCAGCGGCAAAAGCGTGACGAGCCTCGCCGTCATGAAGCTGCTCGATACCCCGCCGGCCGTCATCCGGGCCGACCGCCTGGAGTTCGAGGGCCGGGATCTGCTCCCCCTGTCCGAGCGGGAGATGCAGGACATCCGGGGCCGCGAGATGGCGATGATTTTCCAGGATGCCCTGACCGCACTCAACCCCGTTATGACGGTCGGCCGGCAGCTCGACGAGGTTTTCCGCCGCCACCGGCATATGAGCCGGAAGGAAGCGAGGCAGGCTTCCATCGAAGCGCTGCGCTTAGTCGGCGTCCCTTCGCCCGAACGGCGGTACGGGGATTTCCCGCATGAGCTCAGTGGCGGTATGCGCCAGCGGGTGCTCATCGCCATGGCCTTTGCCTGCGATCCCAAGCTGATCATTGCCGACGAGCCGACCACGGCACTGGATGTGACCATCCAAGCCCAGGTGCTCGACGTGCTTAAGAAACTGCAGCGGGAGCAGGGTACCTCCCTGATTCTCATTACCCACGATTTGAGCGTGGTCGCCCACATGGCCGATACGGTGTATGTGATGTACTGCGGCCGGATCGTGGAAAAGGCGCCCCTGCGCGACCTGTTCCATCATCCGCTGCATCCCTATACCCGCGGCCTCCTCGCCGCGGTGCCCAGCCTGACGGAGGAACGGCGCCGCTTTATCCAGATTCCCGATGCGGTGCCGAGTCCCCTGCACAAGCCTGCGGGGTGCACCTTCCATCCCCGCTGTACCCTTTGCACGCAGGAGTGCCGGGAGAAGCTCCCACCCCTGACGGATGCCGGGGATGGCCGGCAGGTCCGCTGCTGGCATCCGGGCGGTTGGACGGAGGACTGACGCCGACCCTTTGAAAAGGATGGTACGGACATGAATGAACCGCGGAAACAGACCGGCGCTCCGCTGGTGCGGGTGGAGGACCTGAGCGTCCACTTCCCCGTCCGGGGCGGGGTGCCGTTTGGAAAAAAGAAGAAGGTAAGGGCGGTCTCCCATGTCTCCCTCTGCATACCGAAGGGGGAGACGTTCGGCCTGGTGGGAGAATCCGGCTGCGGCAAGAGCACCCTCGCGAATGCCATTTTGGGCATGGTAAAGCCTACCGACGGCCATGTGTATTTTCGGGATCAGGATGTGCACGCCCTGCCGGCCCGCGGCCTGCGGGAGCTGCGCCGCGGGATGCAGATGATCTTCCAGGATCCGTTCTCCTCCCTCAATCCCCGCTTCGACGTTTACCGCATCGTATCTGAGCCCATGCTCATCCGGGGCGGATATACCAAGGCGGAGATGGAAGCGCGGGTGATCGAGCTGCTGGATCTGGTCGGCCTGTCGGCGGAGGATCTCCATCGGTTTCCTTCGGATTTTTCGGGGGGACAGAGGCAGCGCATCGGCATTGCCCGGGCCATTTCGCTGAATCCCGAATTTTTAGTCTGTGACGAGCCCGTGTCCGCCCTGGACGTGTCGGTTCACGCGCAGATTCTCAACCTGCTCGCCGACTTGCAGCAGAAGCTCGGCATGACCTATCTGTTCATCTCCCACAACCTGGCGGTGGTGAAAGATATTTGCCCGTCGGTGGCGGTGATGTACCTCGGTTCGGTGATGGAAACCGGGGATACCCGGACGATTTTCGACAATCCCCTGCATCCCTATACCCAGTCTCTGCTCTCGGCGGTGCTGGATGTGGATGTGGACAATAAACGGGAGCGGATGATTCTGAAGGGGGAAATCCCCAGCCCCATCGACGTGCCGCCGGGGTGCCCGTTCTGCACCCGCTGCCCGAAGGCGGGGCCCCTCTGCTCCAAAGAACGGCCCGAGCTGACGCTGGCGGAACCCGGCCATTTCGTTTCCTGCCATTTGGCGGCGGGAAAGAACGTCGGGAGTCCCGCAGAGCCCTGATGCGGCATCAAGGACGACAAAGTGAGGATGGAAGACGTGGAACAGTTTGATCGGCGGATTGACCGGACCGGGACCAATTCCTTGAAATACGATTTCAAGGAGGAAAACGGAATGCCCGACGATGTGATCCCCATGTGGGTCGCGGACATGGACTTTCGGGTGCCTGTCCCGGTGATCGAGGCGGTGAAAGCCGCGGCGGAGCATGGGATATTCGGATACAGCGAAACCGGGGCCGGGTATTTTGAGGCGCTGCGCCGCTGGTTTTCGGCCCATTACGGATGGGAGGTCCGGCCGGATTGGCTGATTAAAACCCCGGGGGTGGTGTATGCCCTTGCGGCGTCGGTGCGGGCCTTTACCCGGCCGGGGGACGGCGTGCTGATCCAGCAGCCGGTCTATTATCCCTTTGCCCAGGTGGTGGAGGACAACGGACGGCGCCTGTGCAACTGCCCGCTGCTTTACGAAAACGGCCGCTACCGGATGGATTTCGCGGCCCTGGAAGAAACGATTGCCCGGGAAAAGATTACCCTGACCCTGCTCTGCAATCCCCACAATCCGGTCGGCCGGGTATGGACGGACGAGGAGCTGCTCACCTTCGGGAATATCTGCCTGCGGCACGGCGTACGGATTGTCTCGGATGAAATTCACGCGGATTTCACCTTTGACGGCCGGCGGCATCGGCCGATCGCGAGCCTTTCCCCGGCATTGGCGGAACAGACCGTCACCTGCACCGCCCCGAGCAAAACCTTCAATCTGGCGGGGCTTCAGATCTCCAACATCTGGATTCCCGGAGACGAGATGCGGCAGGCCTTCCGGCGGGAGATGGCCGCGTCGGGGATAGAACTTCTCAATACACTGGGGCTGGTCGCCGCGCAGGCGGCGTATGAGAAGGGGGAGACCTGGCTTTCGGAGGTCAAGGCCTACATCACCCGCAATCGGGATCTGTTCCGGGATTATCTTCAGACGTATCTGCCTCACGCACGACTGGTGGAGCCGGAAGGCACCTACCTGCTGTGGGTGGATTTCCGGGCTTACGGCCTGAGTCATGACGACCTGACCTGCCGCATCGTGGACAGAGCCCGCCTTTGGCTGGACGACGGCTCGATTTTCGGCCCGGCGGGGGATGGATTCCAGCGGTTCAATATCGCCTGTCCCCGTTCGGTTCTGCAGGAGGCGCTCGACCGGCTGGGCGCGGCATTCCGGGAGCTGGAGACGGCCTGTACGGCCTAAAAGGATAAAACGCGGGCGGCACGGTTGTGCCCCCGCGTGCAGTTTTGAAAAAGTGGAGATGCCGGAAAACGGCGAGGAAAACAGCAGGGCGCCCGGTGTCCTGCCCCTAACGCTAATAAAAGTGCCTGCATATCGGTATGCAGGCACTTTTCGTCTATATGGACACATTCATTATCCGTATCCCTGAGTCCGTATTCTGGAAGTCAGGGAGCCAAAGGACCGGCATCTCCAAACGGATCCGGCTCGCCGTCGATGAACTCGCGGGGGTTCGCTCGGATGTATTCCACGCAGCGGTCGAGAGGCTTTTCCTCCTCGGCGGCCTCGAGAAAATCGGCATGGAGCTGGGCGAGCGTCTCGGCGTTGCCCTCCATGTCGGCGATCTGCTCTTTGGCCTCCCGCAGGGCGGTCCCGCAGCGGGGAGCGCCGATCAGATCCATGCCGTCGGCGGCCAGCTCATCGAAGACGGAGGAAGCGCTCGCATAGAGATCCTCAAAACTGCCTTCGTCCAGCTCCTTGCAGAGCAGCCAGACGCTGTAGACCGCCGCGCGGCCGCGGGAGAGCAGGGGGATGGTATGATAGGGATCGGGCCGCCGCCGGTCCTGCTTCTCGAGCAGATTGGCGACCACGGCGTCGACGAGGTCCTCGTCCGGAATGGAGGCGAGGGTATCCTCATCGAGGGTTTTGTACAGACGGCCCAGACGGGCGGCCCGGCTGTCCGCATCCTTGTGGCGGTTGCCCCAAAGATACAGACCCACGAGCGCAGCCATAAAGACCAGGATCAGCAGGTAATAACCGGGCTGTCCGGCGTCAAAAAAGCCGGCGACGGGAATGAGATTCATATAACGTCTTCCTTTCTGTATGGCTTGGAACGGAAACGCTCAGTCCATCCGCGTTTCATCGGATGGCCGCGTGAGGCGGCGGTAAATATCGCCCTTTTTCAGCCCCGTCTCCGCCGCGGCCCGCTTCGCAGCATCCGAGGGAGAAAGTCCCTCCGTGTCCATCAGCTGGGCAGCGAGCGCCACGGCCGTCTCTTCATCCGGGATGTCCGCCTCCGGAGGAGAAGCCCCTTCCAGAATCAGCACGAACTCGCCCCGCGGCGGGCCGGCGGTATACCGCTCTACAGCGGCGGCGAGGGTCGTCGGGAAAATTTCCTCGTGCAGCTTGGTGAGTTCCCGGGCCAGAACGATGTTCCGATCCCCGAAAGCGGCGAGAAGATCGTGCAGAGTGGTGAGCAGCTTGTGAGGCGCTTCATAGAAAATCATGGTGCGCTGCTCACCCGCCAGGGAAGCCAGATGGTCCCGGCGGGCGCGGCGGTTGACGCTCAGGAATCCCTCGAAAGTAAAACGGCCGGTCGGAAGCCCCGAAAGCGCCAGAGCCGTGAGCGCGGCGGTCGGGCCGGGTGCGGCGGTGACGGGGATCTGCCGTTCGTGGCAGATGGCCACCAAATCCTGCCCCGGATCCGAGATGGCCGGCATCCCCGCATCGGTGACCAGAACGGCATTCTCACCCGCCAGAAGGCGGGCGGCGATCTGTTCGCCGCGTTCCCGCTTGTTATGCTCGAAATAGCTGACCAGCGGCTTTTTGATGCCGAAATGCGTCAGCAGGCCGAGCGTGACCCGGGTATCCTCTGCGGCGATGAAATCGCAGGCCTCGAGAGCGGCGAGAGCCCGGGGGGAGAGATCGGAGAGGTTGCCGATGGGGGTGCCCACCAGCGTCAGGGTGCCGGGCATGCGGCCGCCTCCTTTACAAAATCGATATCCGCCGAGAAAAGCGGCGGCAGAACGTCCAGCCCGGGCCTGCCGTTTTTCCGGGCCTCGCATAAAAACAGGAACGGCGCGGAGCCGGGGGTATGATGGGCGAAGCCGAGGCGTTTGGGCTCGAGCCTCGCCTGGCGCAAGACAGACAGAACATCCGCCAGCCGCTCCGGACGGTGGCACAGGCAGAAGCGGCCGCCGTTTTTCAGAAGCCGGGCGGCGCTTTCGCACAAATCCCGCAGCCCGGTCGGAGATTCGTGCCGGGCCAGGAGCCGCTCCGGGCTGTGACTCTTGCGGCCCGTTCCGGCGGCAAAATAGGGCGGGTTGCAGGTCACCCGGTCATAGCGGCCCGCCTCGAGCAAGGGCGCAAGGCGGGACCAGTCGGCCTGGATGACCTGGATGCGGCCGGTGAGGCCGTTTTCCGAGACGGAGCGGGCGGCGAGGGCCGCAGCTTGTGCATCCAGTTCCACGGCGTCGATGGGAGGCGCATCGGGATGGCGGGGAACCGTGTGCCACTGCAGGGGCAGGATGCCGCTGCCGGTGCCGAGATCGCAGATGCGTTCCCGATCCCGAACCGTTCCCCAGGCGGGTGGACGGGAGAAGGCGGCGAGAAGCAGGGCGTCCGCCCCAAAGGTGCAGCCGTCGCTTACGTAGACGAACCGTCCGCCGCCGAGACATTCCGTCCGCGCTGCCGGATTCCTTTCCGGTTCCATGCAATCCCGCCTTTCCGCAGCCGCCCATTATAAAAACTGCCGGGCGGCACCAAATGGCCGCCCGGCAGTGCTGCACCTGAACATGAATTGACTGTTCCGGGCAACAAACCCGATCAGTCGGCCTGGGGAGCTCCTACGGGGCAAACGTCCGCGCAGCTGCCGCACTCGGTGCAGACATCCGCGTTGATCTCATATTTGCCGTCGCCCTCAGAGATCGCCGAAACGGGGCATTCCGCCTCGCAGGCACCGCAAGCGATGCAGTCGTCACTGATTTTATAAGCCATGTAAAACAGCACCTCCTTTTTATGTTCCTCTTCATCATACCATAAACCCGAAAAAAATCAACTGGAAAATGGGGCGTCCGGCGGAAAATTCCCGGTTTCGACAAAGTTTTCAAAACCCGCCTGTGCAATTTGGGAAGGATTTTGCTTCCGTTCCCCCTTGCGCTCGGCAGGGGACTCAAGGTATAATAGAAGGTATTCTCCGGATGGCTCCGGTTCGTCCGGCTAGGACGGCCGGATACCGGAGGGAATGACCGGCGGGAAAGGGAGTCAGGACAGCCGTGGAGTATCGATGGAACGTGGAAGCAATGGGTGAGGTCTTTGCTCTTCCCGCCGCTGTGGTGGACAAACATATCCGTCTGGCCGGATCGGCACAGCTCAAGGTGCTGCTGTGGCTGTCCCGTGCGGGCGGCGGGGTGTTCGATCCCGACAGCTGCGGGAAGGCTATCGGCCTGTCCGCGGCCGACTGCACGGATGCCCTTCAGTATTGGATGGAAACCGGCATACTGGTGCCGGCGGACGCCTGCGCGGGTCCGGCGGCAGACCCGGCCCCCGCGCGGCCGGCCAAAGCGGCGCCGCCGTCCCGTGCCGAGCCTGAGCGGCCGGTCCGGGCGGCCCGGCCCCGGGCGGTCAAGCCGCAGATGCCCGAGGTGATCAAACGCCGGGAAAGCAGCGGGGAGTTCGGGTATCTGCTGGACACGGTTTCGGCCCGATTCGGCCGGCCGCTGTCCCCGGGCGATATGGAGACGCTGCTGTATCTTTACGACAGCGCCGGCCTGCCCGCCGAGGTGATTCTGATGGTGGTCGCGTATGCGGCCTCGGAAGAGAAGCTCAACATACGGTATATCGAAAGCGTCGCACTCGATTGGGCGGACAAGGGGTTTGTCACCATCGCCGCCGCCGAAGAGCATCTCTGCCGCCTCGAGCATCGGCGGGAGGCCTGGACACGGGTGCAGTCCCTGTGCGAACTGGCCAAGGGATCGAGCGTCGGCGCGATGGAGACCGCCGCCAAGTGGTTTTACGACTGGCGGATGGACGAGGGTGCCGTCCGGCTTGCCTATGATCGCTGTGTGGAAAAAACGGGCAAGTTCCAATACAAATATATGGACCGGATTCTGGAAAATTGGCATCTCGACGGCATCGATACCGCGGAAAAGGCGATGGCCGGGGAAGCCGCTCCGAAACACAAGGGCAAAACCGGCAAGGAAACCTCGATGAATCTGGACGAATATGAAAAAATGGTGCAGCAGTACGTACCGGTCTATAGGAAGGATTGAGGGCGGTGGCTTACACCCGGGATATCTATGAGGAGGCCATGGCGGAGCTCGAGTCCCGCCGGGCGGAAGCCCATGCCGCGGCCGCCGCACTGCGGGAACGGGCGCTGGAAAAAGCGCCGCGGCTGCGGGAGATCGAAACCGCGCTGGCCGGAGCCTCTTACCAGGTGGCGCGGGCGGTGCTTGACGGCGGGGATGTGGACGCCGAAATCGAACGGATCAAGAAGGAAAATTTGGCGCTGCAGGCGGAAATGGCCGCCCTGCTGCGGGAACAAGGCGAACAGGCCGCGGATTTCGAGCCGGTACATACCTGTTCCCGCTGCCGGGATACCGGGTATGCGGACGGTAAAATCTGCACCTGTTTGGAACAGCTGCTGCGGGAGGCGGCCTGCCGCCGGCTGAGCCGCACCTCGCATATGACGCTTACCCGCTTTGAGGACATGGACCTCGCGTATTATCCGGACGATCCCGATCCCCGGACCGGGCTCTCGCCCCGCGAGCGGATGCGGGGCGTAATCGATTATTGCCGCTGCTACGCTGCGGATTTTGTTGCGGGCGCCCAGAGCCTGCTGCTCAGGGGGCCGACCGGAACGGGGAAGACCCACGTTTCCCTTGCCATTGCCCGCCTCGTCGCGGAAAAGGGATACTCGGTCGTATACGGACCGGCCCAGCAGCTGTTGAGGCAGCTGGAAAACGAGCATTTCGGCCGGATGGACGGAGACAGCGCGGAAACCCTCGAGAACTGCGACCTGCTGATCCTCGACGATTTGGGAACCGAATTTTCGAGCCCGTTTTACACATCGTGTGTCTATAATATCATTAACGGGCGGATGCTGGCTGGCCGGACCACTGTGGTGAGCACCAATCTGAACCAGCAGGAACTGCTCACCCGGTATGGGGAGCAGACGACATCCCGCATCACCGGGACGTTCCAGCCTCTGTTTTTCGCGGGGCAGGACATCCGCCAGCTCAAGCTCCAGCAGCAGATTCTCGGGAAACGGCCGTAACCGGATGGTTACAAATTTGTCAGTCTTCTTGACTTATATACCGATATTCGGTACAATGCGAGTGCATTTGGAACAAAAGCCCATTTAAGGGAGGCTGTACGATGGCGAATCAGGATGAACGATGTATGGGCTGCATGAGTCCGCTGCCGGCTGGCAGGGAGGCGTGCGGCGTATGCGGTTATCCGGCCGGAGGCATCAATCCGGAGACGTATCTGCAGGTGCGCACGCTGCTTTCCGGCCGCTATCTGGTCGGGCGGGTGTTGGAGGCCGGCGGCGACAGTGCGCTGTACATCGGATATGACCAGGTGCAGGAAGCGCCGGTCCAGATCCGGGAGTTTTTCCCCGAAACGCTGTGCGGGCGGGGAGAAAATGGCCGGATTGCGCTGCTGGCGGGCTGTGAAACCGCGTTTGCGGATATGCTCGAAAAATTCCGCAGCCATGCCCGTGTCCTCGCGCGCCTGCGCGATGTGCCGACCATGATCCCGCTCTACGACATCTTCGAGGAGAACGGCACCTCCTATACCGTCAGCGAAAAAGTGGAGGGCGTCACCCTGGAGAGCCGGCTTCGCCAATTGGGCGGCCGGATGAGCTGGGACGAGGCCAGACCTCTTTTCATGCCGCTGTTTTCGGCGCTGTCGGCCATTCACTCGGCGGGACTGTATCATCTGGGCATTTGTCCGGCCAATATTCTCATCGGGTCCGACGGACGTCCGCATTTTCAAAACTTTCTGCTGCCCGAGGCGCATATGGTCGGGACCGATCTCAAGCCCCAGCTGATGGCGGGATATGCGGCTCCGGAGCAGTACGAGCTGGATCAGCGGTACACGGCCGCAACCGATGTGTACGGCATGGCGGCGACGATATTTGCGGTGCTGACGGGGAATCCGCCCGCTGACGGAGCAGTCCGCGCCCGGGAAGCGGCGGATCTGCTCATGCCCGCGGACGTGGCGAAGGAACTGCCTGCGCATGTCAAAACGGCGTTGTTCCACGCCCTGCAGGTGCAACCGGACAAGCGGATCGCCACGGTTGACCAGCTGCGGGACCGGCTGTCCGCGGCCCCGTCTGTGACGGCGCTTCTGAAAGAGGAACCGAAAGCCGTGAAGAAACCGGAACCGGAGAAAACGCCGGAGCCGCCAAAAAAACACAACCGTCTTAAAATCGGCCTCTTGATTTTCCTGGCGGTTTTTATCGTGCTGCTGCTGATGGCCTTCGGCGTTCTGCTGATCTTGTTCCCCGACATGTTCGGAGGAGGAAGCGATACGTCGAGCGCGGTTTCTGTAGAAAGCGTTCCGGGAATATCGTCCACGGACACGCCGAGCAGCCAGCCGTCGGGAGAGGATCCGCTGAGCTTTTTCGCCGTTACCGACGTGACGGGTAAAAACTATTACGACGTCAAAGACGGTAAGCTTAACGGCGAAATGACCTTGGAAATAGCCGGAAAGCAGTATTCCGATAAGGCCAAGGGCACCATTCTGTCCCAAGAACCGGCCGGGGAGGAACGGGCCAAAAAGGGCACGGCTATCAAGGTGATCATCAGCGACGGTCCGCAGCAAAAGGATCTGCCGGATCTGGCCGGCTGGCCGGAACAATACGCCAAGGCTTACCTGGAGGCCCTCGGCTACCGGGTGGAAACCATTTATCTCGAGGTATCCGAATACGATAAGGGTCTTGTGCAGGAGACCTCCCCCGCCAAGGATTCCAAGGTGGAAGAGGGGGATACGATCATCCTGCGTGTGTCGAATCAGGAACAGGTCGCTTCCGATCCGCCCGCGAGTTCCAACAGCGGCGGATGGTGGTGGTAAACCACGCGGCATATCCGAATCCTCCCCGGTTTTGGCCGGGGAGGATTTTGATTTCGGCTGAAAATGCAAATGCACCGCCCAATCGTTCCTTGTATTTCGGCCGCCGCGGTTTATAATAATAACGGGGACGTATACCCCTAAATGATCAAAAACAAAAACGGAGGGACGCAGTATGTTGCTCAAGAACGCGGTCGTCTATAACGACGTTTTCGAGCCGGTAAAGGCGAATATTGTGGTGGAAGGGACCCGGATCCGGGCGGTGGACAACACTCAGCAGGCGGATGACGAGCTGGATCTGACGGGGCTGACGGTTATCCCGGGGCTGATCGATATGCATATCCACGGCTGTGCCGGGCATGATACGGGTGAGGCTACGCCCGAGGCACTCGAGGCGATGTCCCGCTGCCTGGTGGAGCGGGGCGTCACGTCCTTCTGCCCGACATCCATGACCCTGCCGTTTGAGGAGCTTGAACGGATTTTTGCGAATGTCGCGGAGCAGAAAGACAAGGTGACGGGGGCCTATATCCATGGCGTGAATATGGAAGGTCCTTACATTGCGATGTCGAAAAAAGGCGCGCAGAACGGCGCGTATGTCCGCTCGCCCGATAAAGAGGAATTCCGCCGCCTGTTTGACGGCTGCGGCGGCTGCATCAAGGTAGTCGATATCGCTCCGGAAACAGACGGGGCGGAGGAGTTCGTCAAAGACGTCGAGCCCATCTGCCCGGTCTCCATCGCCCACACGGCGGCGGATTACGAGCAGGCCTGCCGTGCCATCGACTGGGGCGTGCGCCACGTCACCCATCTGTACAATGCGCAGAGCGGACTGACCCACCGCGCCCCCGGCGTGGTCGGAGCGGTTTTCGACAACGCGCGCAGCCGCGGCGTACGCGCCGAGCTGATCTGCGACGGCTTCCATATCCATCCGGCCGCCCTGCGGATTGCCTTCCGGGAACTCGGGGAGGATCAGTCGGTCATCATCAGCGATTCCATGTGCGCTGCCGGTCATGTGGACGGAGAATACGATCTCGGCGGCCAGACCGTCTATGTCAAAGACGGAAAAGCCCTGCTCGCGGACGGCACCATCGCCGCGTCCACGTCGAACGTGTATGAAGAGCTCAAAAACGTCATCCGCTTCGGCATTCCCATGAAGCAGGCGGTCAAGTCCGCGACCATCAATCCGGCTAAGGCCATCCGGGTCGACCGGGAAACCGGGTCGATTGCGCCGGGCAAGAGTGCCGATCTGCTGGTGCTCGACGACGACCTCAACATCAAGCTGGTGATGGTTCGGGGCGAAATCAAGGTCAACCGGCTGTAAACATTCTGTGACTTTCGGTGGGAAAACTTGACTTTCACAGAAGTTTGCGGTATGCTGAATCCACAGAAAAAACGTGAAATGCCGACATTTCTGCCGAAAGGAGCGCAAACAATATGTGTGACAATAAGAATCATAAATGGATGTGTGTGGCGGTAATCGCCGCTGTGGTGGCGGCTCTGACGACCGCTGCGGTGTTCCTGCTGCGTGCAAAGGCGAAGCGGAAGGCTCTGCAGGCGTACAACGACAGCTTTGACTGCGATCTGGGAGACTGCTGCTGCGACGATTGCTGCTGCTCGGATGACGAGATGGACGAAAACCCCAACGAATAAGCGTATATCGGCAGGCCGTCCGTGGTTTCCACGGGCGGCTGTTTTTGTTCAATCTGCAGGAACGAGCTGAATAAATTGCAAAATTAGTGTCAAAGCCCTTGTAAAATCGGAAAAAAATAGGTATAATAAATCGTTCGCTCGCCGAATTGCGCAAAATCGGCGGATGGGGTTTGATGCCAAAGGGGGAAATGAGCATGGTCCGAGCCATTGTAGGTGCTAACTGGGGCGATGAGGGAAAAGGAAAAATCACCGACGTTCTGGCGGCTCAGTCGGATGTGGTCATCCGGTTTCAGGGCGGCAGCAACGCTGGGCACACCATCATCAACCAGTACGGGAAATTCGCCCTTCACCAATTGCCGTCCGGGGTGTTTTACGATCACACCGTCAACATCATCGGCAACGGTGTGGCGCTGGATATCGGCAAATTCCTGAACGAGACGGAAGCTCTCAAGGAAAAGGGGATCCAGCCCCGGCTGATGGTGTCGGAACGGACCCAGGTTGTGATGCCGTATCATGTGCTGTTTGACCGGTATGAGGAAGAACGGCTCGGCGGCAAATCCTTCGGGTCCACAAAATCCGGGATTGCCCCGTTTTATTCTGATAAATTTGCCAAAACCGGATTTCAGATCTGCGAGCTGTTTGACGAGGATGCCGCGTATGAAAAGCTCAAAGGCATTCTGGAGGTTAAAAACGTCCTTCTCACGCATCTTTACCACAAGCCGCAGCTGGAAGCGGATGCGGTATTCGCCGAGATGATGCGGCTGCGGGATGGAATTGCCCCCTATGTGGGGAACACCTTCGCCTTCCTGCGGGAGGCGCTGCGGTGGAATAAAAACATTCTGCTGGAAGGGCAGCTTGGCGCGCTCAAGGATCCGGATTACGGCATTTATCCCATGGTGACGTCCTCCTCCACGCTGGCCGGCTACGGGGCCGTCGGGGCGGGGCTGCCGCCTTATGCGATCGAGGATATCCTCGTGGTGGTCAAAGCCTATTCGAGCGCTGTCGGAGCAGGGGCCTTTGTCAGCGAAATTTTCGGGGACGAGGCGCAGGAGATGCGGATCCGCGGCGGCGACGCAGGCGAGTTCGGTGCCACGACCGGGCGGCCCAGACGGATGGGCTGGTTCGACTGCGTGGCGTCCCGCTACGGCGTGGAGGCGCAGGGCGCGACGGCCGTGGCCCTGACTGTGGTGGATGCGCTCGGGTATCTCGACGAAATCCCGGTCTGCGTCGGCTATGAAATCGACGGAACCGTGACGCGGGATTTCCCCACCACCCCCGCCCTCGAACGGGCGAAACCCGTGCTGGAAGTGCTGCCGGGCTGGAAACAGGATGTCCGGGGGATCACCCGGTATGAGGATCTGCCGGAAAACTGCCGGGCGTATATCGAGTTCATCGAGAAGCAGCTCGGGGTACCGGTGACGATGGTGTCGAACGGCCCCGGACGCGAGGAACTGATCCGGCGCTGAAACGGCCGGGACACACACGGGAAGGACGGAAATCCATGCCGCAGGAAAAGAAAGAAACGGTGTTGGTCCTGGATTTTGGGGGCCAATATAATCAGCTGATTGCCCGCCGGGTGAGAGAGCACGGCGTGTATTCGGTGGTGAAAACCTATCGCACCCCTCTCGAGGAAATCCGGGAGGCGGGCTATAAGGGCATCATTTTTACCGGAGGGCCGAACAGCGTGTACGACGAGGCATCTCCCCGCTATTCGAAAGAGATTCTGGAGCTGGGGATCCCGGTCCTCGGGATCTGTTACGGCGCCCAGCTCATGGCCTATCTCTTGGGAGGCCGGGTATCGGGTGCTGACGACCAGCCGGGATGTGCCAGCGAGTACGGCGCTACGCGGGTGTATGTGACAGATCCGGAGAGCGTTTTGTTTCAGGGGCTGGAGCCGGAACAGGATTGCTTTATGAGCCATACCGACCGCATTGCCGGGCTGCCGGAGGGCTTCCACATCACCGCCAAGACGGATCATTGTCCCTGCGCGGCGATGGAAGACCCCGCCAGGCGCCTGTATGCGGTGCAGTTTCATCCCGAAGTCATGCATACGAAACGGGGCGGCGACATGCTGCGGCATTTTCTCTTTGACGTGTGCGGCTGTGCCGGAGATTGGCAGATGGCCTCCTTTGTGGAGGATGCGGTCTGCCGGGTGCGCGGGCAGATCGGGGATAAAAAGGTGCTGTGCGGGCTGTCCGGCGGTGTGGACAGCGCGGTGGCGGCTGTGCTGGTGGCCAAGGCTGTCGGCAGCCAGCTCACCTGCATTTTTGTGGATCACGGCCTGCTCCGCAAGGATGAGGGCGATCAGGTGGAGGAGATGTTTACCTCCCGGTATGACAATATCCGGTTTATCCGCGTGCACGCGGAGGAACGGTTCCTGTCCCGTCTGCGGGGCGCGAGCGAACCCGAACAGAAACGGAAAATCATCGGGGAAGAGTTCATCCGCGTATTTGAAGAAGAAGCCGCCAAGCTCGGCGGTGTGGATTTTCTGGTTCAGGGGACGATTTATCCCGATGTCATCGAAAGCGGCAGCGACCAAGCGGCGGTGATCAAGAGCCATCACAATGTCGGCGGACTGCCGGAGCGGATGAATCTCGGCCTGTGCGAGCCGCTGCGGGATCTTTTCAAAGATGAGGTTCGGAAAGCAGGGCTGGAGCTTGGATTGCCCGAAGATATGGTGTGGCGTCAGCCGTTTCCGGGACCCGGTCTGGCGGTCCGCTGCATCGGGGAAGTCACGGCCGACCGGTTGCGCGTGCTGCGGGATGCCGACGCGATTTTCCGGGAAGAAGTGGGGAAAGCCGGCCTCCGGGGAGAAGTCAACCAGTATTTTGCCGTGCTGACCGATATGCGTTCGGTGGGTGTCATGGGGGACAGCCGCACCTATGACTATACGGTTGCGCTCCGGGCGGTCTCGACCACAGATTTTATGACAGCCGACTGGGTCCGCCTGCCCTGGGATGTACTGGCCGCGGCCTCTGGCCGGATCGTCAACGAAGTGAGCGGCGTCAATCGCGTGGTGTATGACATCACGTCGAAGCCCCCGGCCACCATCGAGTGGGAATGATTAAAGTCCTCGGGAACCCCCATAAATACGGGGTTCCCGGGGCTTCTTTTTGTCCTAAGGGTACTTTGGGAAATAGATCAAACGAGGCCGTGTTACCCAAAGGGTGCACGGCTTCGTTTATTTAAGGAATAGCGTTCACGGAGAAGAAGGATAACTATTAAAATTTCCTTATAATCCCAAAAAACCAAGAATTCTGAATAATATACCATTTCATCTTACGTCTATCCCTGTAGGTTTTGTGAATGTCACTTTATACTATATACAAAACGAGCGGGAAGGCGGAAAATTTTATACAATTTGTTCCTTGCTTGTATCCGCTGTCTCCGGCGCGCAGCTCCAAGGACGGACGGCGAAATAGACGACGGAGGTTTAAAATTACACGTACACAATCTATTCTAGAAAGAAAGGGCGGATGACATATGAAGCAGAAACGGCGTTGGCTGGCCATACTAGCGTGCGGATGCATGCTGGCCACCTTGATTGGCTGCGGTAATTCGAAAAAACCGGAGGAGGATGGGGTCTCTGTTGCCTCGTCCGAGTCTTCCGGCGAGGCCAGCACCCCGGAAACGAGTGAACCTGCAGGAACCGAGAGCGGTGGAGAGAATTCCGATACTACGGAGAATTCCTCCGGTTCCGGTGAGCCCAATCCCTCGTCTTCTCCCAGTTCCAATACGGAACCTACGGCCCCCAGCAAGGATCTGCCGGTTAAGAATATGGGAGGACGGACCTTTACCTTCTGTGCACCCAGCTGGGAAGTCATCGATCTGGAAGAAGGCTGGGTGAAGGAACTGGAGAGCCAATACAACTGCAAATTCAAAAATCTCCAGTTGCCCGATTACAGCACGCTGTACAGCTCCATTTTGTCCGGGGATCCGCTGGCCGACGTGGTGATTCTGAACGACTCGCAGTTTTATCAGTATGTTCAGAAAAAATTGATCCGTGATCTTTCCCCCTCCAAGTATGTCGACGTAAACGACAGCAGCTTGTACATAACGGGCAACAAATCCATCTACACGGTTAGCGGCAAAGTGTATGGAGTAGACCGGGATCAGTATTCTATACGACGGGTGCTGGTTTACAACAAATCGCTGGTCAAGGGTGCTGATGATCTTCAAACGCTGGCGGATGCGGGAAAACTGACTTGGGATAAGCTGTATGAAATTCTCACCAAGGTCAGCAAGACCGGGGTATCGGGAATTGCCGGCCAGATGTACGAATGCGATCTGCTGGAAGCCTTTATCGAGGCAAACGGCGGCCGGATTTTTCAACGGGACAACGGGCTGAAACTCACCTACACACTGGATTCTCAGAACACCCGCAACGCTATCAGCTATGTGCAGAAACTGTATACAGGCAAATGCATCATGCCGATGAACAACGGCAATTACCTGTATCCCCAGTCCCAATTTGTCAAGGGCAAGGTGGCCATGATGCTGGTCGACAACTGGAATCTCTCCTATATCTTCCAGAAAGCCAAATTCGACGTGGGCATCGTCATGGTTCCGGCCGGGAGCAACGCCTCCTCTCCCTTGGTGGAACAAACCGTTTTTCAGAGCTACAGCATCCCGGCGACGGTGAACAATCCGGAGGATGTGGAACTGATTTTTGCCGCCTGGGCGAAGGCGGCCGACGCCAACGGGGAAGGAAAGAACCATTCCCTGGATTACTGGAAAGATCTGATGGATAATTCAAAGAATTTAAAGGTGCTGGAGCAGTATATCTCTATCGTGGACAGCGGCAAGGCCGTGGTGGACTACAAAAATGCGGTGACCAATTTTTATAACGATGGGCTGTACGATTATCAGCAGAAGGCGTTGATGGGCGAACTGTCGGCACAGAGCTATCTGGAGGCCGTGGGTACGGTATACAAAAGTAAAGCGGCCGATTTTGGTTCCTGAATACATTTTTTGATAAGGAAAGCCTTGCGCGGAAGCCGCCGCGGGTTTGAGAACAGCCAAACCCGCGGCGGCTTTCTGCGGACGGCCCCATGAGATGCCACCCCGGAACATATCGGAACTGATAGAAGGGAATGGAAAAGACGTGCCTTTCGGACCTTCGGCCAGTGCGCATAATGCAGGCCGGTGCTCCGCAACGGCCCCGCTTTTCCATTCTGCAGCACCTTTAATATGCGCGGAATAGGAGATTAAAATGAAAAAGCCAATCACGGTCGACAAGCCGTTCCTGCCCTATCCCACCAAAGAGGGAGGAACACCGATATGGTTTACCCTATGGGAGGGGGAAACCATCCTTTTTAAATTTTACACCTTCCTGAATTTCCGGGAGCCGGAGGTATGGCACTACTGTGACATGAACCGCTGGATGGGAAAGACTCTGACGCTGGAGATCGAGAGTCTGGACATAACGGAAGCGGAGTTTGAAACTATCCGGCTGGCGGATTCCTTCCCGGGGTATGAAGAGATCTATACCAGCGCGGATCGTCCACAGTTTCACTTCACCTTCCGGCGGGGTGTCCTGAACGATCCCAATGCGCTGTTTTATTATAACGGGGTCTATCATATGTTCGTGCAGCACCAGCCCTATACCAACGACTGGGGCGATTGGCAGGAACTGTGCAATTTTGGCTGGGGACACGCCGTCAGCACCGATCTGGTGCATTGGAAAGAGCTGCCCGACGAATTCATCCCCGACGAGCTTGGCCCCGCCTTTTCAGGTACCGGTTTTGTGGACGAGGAAAATGTCAGCGGCCTTCGACAGGGGGAGTTTGCCCCCATTTTGATCTATTTTACCGCGGCCGGCGGCAAGGGAATCCGGACCATGCACCTCAAGCATACCCAATGCCTGGCCTATTCGCTGGATGGCGGAAAAACCTTCCAAAAGCATCCAGGCAATCCAATTGTGCCGAATTATGATATCGGCAACCGGGATCCCAAGGTGCTGTATCATGAAAAGACCGGCAAATGGCTCATGATTATTTATACCGACAATGAGGAAAAATACCTGATCCTGACCAGTGATGACCTGTTCCATTTCACCCTGATTTCCGAATATAAATGGGAAAACGGGGAGCATGAATGTCCCAATATGTTCGAGGTGCCGGTGGTGGGGGAGAATCGGAAACAGATGATCCTCAACGGTGTAACCGGCACCTACATGGCGGTGGACTTTGACGGAATAAAGATTCAGCCGCTGACCCAGCCGCGCACCATCCATCAGGGAGGAAGTTATCAGGCGATGCAGATCATGCCGCTGCCCGATGGGCGGCAGCTCAGCTTCTACTGTTATCATTACAATCGGTCGAAGGCCGGCTTTAGCAACTGTGTCGGCGTGCCGAACGAGCTCAGCCTGTATCATGAGGGGGATGAGTATATCCTCCACACCACGCCGATTCGGGAGCTGGAGCAGCTCTATATCCGTCGGGAATGCTATTCCACCCTGTCGATGGACACCGCCGGAGGGGAAATCCGGGTACCGGGCGCCCCGCTTTTGGACATCGAGATGACGGTAGAAGCCGGACGGGAGTTCGAGATCGTCGTGCAGGGCGTGCGTGTCCGGTTGGACGGACGGACGGGGGAGCTTTCGGTCTCACCCACGTCGAAAGGGACCGAGACCACCTGGGTGCGAGACTCGCAGAACTGCCGTTTGAGACTGCTCTCCGATCGGAATCTGCTTTGCCTTTATGAAGAGAATAGCCACATCATTATGCCTATGCAGGTGCAGCAGGAGCCGTCGGACGAGATTCTGCTGCGGGGCAAAGGATCGCTGGTTCGGACAATGGAGGTGCGGGAGCTTTCCGGTATATGGCCGGAGGCCGCGGACACCGCGCATGGTTGAAAACGTCGAAACGTATTCCAGGTTCTTTCGAAAGAAAGGGGTATGGCAAGATGCATACGCAAGAAATATACCGAAGAGAAATCCGAATGGAGCAGCCGTACCTGCATATACCCGTGAATCCGGCGGCAGGGGCTTGCCTGCTCCGCCTGTTTTTGGGCGGGCATCTTCTGCATGCTTTCCGCGTGGCCTTGTCCGGGCAGCCGCTGGCATATTATCCTCTGGCCCTTCCGGAATGCACGGGCCAAACGATCTATATGGAGGTGGCGGTGGACGGCGGCAGCGGCGCCTCCGGGTTGGCGGAGATCGTCTGCGGCGGCCGTCCGGAGGACGAGCCGACTTTTTATCCCGCGCTGTATCGGGAGCCTCACCGTCCCCGTTTCCACTATTCCTGCAAACGGGGATGGCTAAACGATCCGAACGGCCTGTTTTACACGGACGGGCTGTGGCATCTGTACTATCAGCACAACCCGCTGGGATCGACGGCGACTGACCGCAACTGTTCCTGGGGGCACGCGGTCAGCCCGGACCTTTTTCACTGGGAGGAGCGGCGTCCCGCGATTATGCCGCAGGGAGAGCAGACGATGTGCGCCTCCGGCAGCTGTCTGCCGGATACCCGCAGTACACTGGGATATGGCCCCGATGCGGTCGTTGCGGCGTTTACCGCTCTCGGAGTGGAGAGAATGACCGATTGGAGCAAAACGCCCGCACAGGGACAGATTTTTGCCGTCAGCACCGACGGCGGCGATACCTTCCGCCGCCTTCCCGATCAGCCGGCCATCCCTTGCGAAGGCGGAGAGCCTTGGCGGGACCCCTGCCTGTTCGAGGATGATCACGGTTATGGTCTGGCGGTTTATGAGACGCACAAAGGAAAAAACATGGTGGCTTTCTACCGTTCGGACGACTTGAAAAACTGGCGGCGGACCGGCTTTGCGCCGGAGCTGTTTGAATGTCCGGATATGTTTCCTCTCACCTGCGAGGAGACGGGAGAAACTCGATGGGTGTTGTACGGCGGGGACGGGGCCATCCGGGTGGGACACTACGACGGCGAGACCTTCCGGGACGAGGAGAACCGGAATCCGTTGGATTTTGGACGGGCGGTATACGCCGGTCAAACATGGCGAAACGCACCAGACGGCCGACGGGTGCACATAGCTTGGTGCTGCGGCATGGGAAATCACCGCATCTGGGATGAGCGGGGAATGGGATATGAGGGCCTGCCCTTTTCACAGTGTATGACGACCCCCTGTGAGCTGCGGCTCCGTCAGCTTAACGGCCGGTATTTTGTCAGCCGTACCCCGGTGGCGGAGCTGGATGGGCTGCGCTGCGGCCCAGGGGAACGATGGAAGGCAGAGGAAAACTGCCTGATGCTGCTCCAGTCCGGCGGCGATTATCAGATTTGCTTTCGGGGAGAGGCGCCGTTTTTCTTTCAGGTGGCCGATCTGCCCTTCTCCTTTTGTCCGGAGTCCACGGTACTGACTTTCCCAAACAGCAACACCCTGGAGTTAGGGGAACGGGAGCTTCGCGTGCGCCTTCTCACAGACGAGACGACAGTGGAACTGTTTTTCAACGATCTGGCCTGCGCCACGTATACCATGCCGATTGAAGAGGCCCTGCTTCGGATGGAGGGTATGACTGCGGCCGAAGTGATCCGGTATCCGCTGGAAAATGTCCATGGCGTCTGAAACGGAGAAAACAACAGAAAAGAGGGTGCTGCAAAATGTATCATTCTGCAGCACCCTCTTTAGATTTCGCTCCGGCTATAAAGGAATCCGCAGCGCGGCGCCGCGAAACTGCACGCTGAAGCAGGAGCAGCCGCGAACTGTCCGCTGTGTTCAAGCCGGCTTATAGGGGAGTCCCATTCGATTCCTTTGCTTTGTTTTCCGTCTCTGGGGATTTCCGCTCCATCTCCGCAACGCGGATACGGCAGACCTGACGGTAAGCGAGCGGGCGCATGTCGTATTTTTTCTGGAACGTCTTTGAAAAATGCTGTATATCGCAGAAACCAAGCTCTTGGGCGATCTCCTTCATGGTACGATCGGTTTGGACCAACAGGCGGGCCGCCTCTTCCAGCCGCAAGGTCTGAATATAAGCGGAAAGGGTGGTTCCCATCTGCTCATGGAAAATGGTAGAGAGATAATGCGGATTGATGTGCAGCGCGTCGGCGATTTGTTCCAGCCGCAGCCGTTCCCGGAAATGCTGGAGGATGTAGGAGCGGGCGCTGTGGACATGCCAGGAAAGGGAAAAGCGAGAATGGTCGTCGCCGGTTGTGATGCTGGCGTGCAGCGGTGTGTCTGGCTTGTCGCAATGCAGATGGTATAGCGTTCCCTTTTGAATCGTCTGACTGTAGAGCGAGATATCCAGCACACAAGGGGCAGAGGTGACGAAATCCACCTGCAGGTAACTGTTTCTCTGGAACTGGCTGAGATCCAGGGGGTTCTGGGATTCCAGAATAGGCGTGACCAGCGTGAAGGCGCCTTGAATGCGGAATGACCGAAGACCCGCATATAGGGCGGGGAGGGGTGTTACTCTCTCCCGGCAGTACAGCAAGGGCCGGCACTGATCGGCCGGGAAAAAGCCGAGAGGGGCCAGAGGGCTCTCCGGCGTCCCATGCACCATCGTCATATCCGATAGGGAGAGTGTCTGACCGGACTCCGGGAAACAGCCGCTGATCCATATGGAATCAATCGTGCTCCAGAAGGAACTGAACACCTTCTGAGCGGAAGTCTGCCAGAGATCGGCCAGTTCGACCAGGAGCGACTGGATGGCCGTGATATATCCAAAGTTTTTGACGGTGAGTTCCTCCGCCATGCGCTGCAGAAGGGTATCCCTCCTGTCCAGCGGCTGTATATGCATACAAAAGGGCAGAGACAGAGACACGGCGCTGTATTCAAAATGTTCCAGGTCAACGCGAAGGCAGCGGTAAATTGCAAAATCCACGAACAGGAGGGAAAAGGAGATCCGCCCACCCTGCAGGCTGACCTCTGTTCCCGGCTGAAGGGAAAACAGCTGTTGTTTTTCCAGCGTGCTGCGCCGCTGTTTCTGTTCATACGTAGTCCGCATCTCACCCGATCCGTTCAGAACGAACAGCAGGCCCTGACCCCGAACCTTCAGTGAGGTTTGTTCCTCCGGCTCCAGAGAAAGGAGGCGGCAATCGTTCAGATAGGCGGCTTCGAGCGGATCGCTTTTGCCGGTAAATTCAAACTTTGTCGTCGGCATGGTTCCCCCTCCGTTTTCCCTCGTTGAGATACCGGGAACGATAAACGGCCGGCCGCACCCCGTACTGCTTCTGAAAAACCTTGGAATAATGCACGGAATCGTAAAATCCCGTACGGAAAGCGATATCTTCAATGGACAGGTTGGTATCCTCCAGCAGCTTCAGGGATTCCAGCAGCCGAATTTTCTTTATATAGGCAGTCACGCTGATTCCCAGCTGCTGACGGAACAGGTCGGACAGGTACTCCGGCCGGATACCGGCCTGCTGAGCGATATCTTGCCGGCGGATCGGGTTGGCGTATTCGGCTTTGATGTATTCGATTGCCTGGTCGATGTGAGAAGACATCTGGAGGGCCTGGGACGAGGTCAGAACCGGCGTGATCTCCTCCCGCCATTCACCCGGGGTTTCATAAGCAAGGGTATAGCCCACGCCTCGGAAACATTTGCAGCTGTATGCCGCAACACCCAGCCGAATCGGCATATTGGAGCGGAAAAAGAAACGAAAATAGCAAGCGTCGCGGAACGGTTTGAGATTGAGGACGGTATCTTTAACGGCCGGAAAAAGCAGAAGGGAATACAGGCTGCTTACCGGGGCGGACAAGTGCACGCAGCGTCCGCACACAGGGGATTCCTGCAGATCCCAGGGTTCTCCCTGCCAGATGTTGCCCATAAATATGTCGTCCACCGTGAAGGAGCCCAGCAGGGAACTGTCTTTATCCTCATGAGGATGGCCGTGCCAGATCTCGACACTGCTGAGCCATATTTCCTGGCCGGCCTTCAGCGGCTCATGATAAGCCATATCGCTGGAGACGGAGATGGAATCCACCTTATGCAGCATACCGTCAATCTCGCTCTGAGAAACGCGCAGCCATTCGAGGACGAAAGAGGGCAGCAGCTTTTCCGCGATGGAAATGCAGATGGACGGCTGATCCTTGGCGGCCTTCAGAATACGCTGAAGGCAGAGGTCCATAAAGCCGTATGGTTTCACTGCGGTGGAGAAGGGGAGGTTAATGGAAAGCTGCTGTGAACGAACCGTCTGACCGCTCTGAAAATACGATTCTGTAAGCTTATCGGGAGGAAGGGGGGCGTCCAGTGCAGGGGCCAAAATGACGAACTCGATTAAAAGCAGCCGCAGGTTATCGGTGGTACCGATCAGCTGTGCGTCGCCCAGCGGTTCCCAGTAAAGCAGATGGTTTTTCTGAAAGGAAAACTGTCGGTCGGCGCAGATCCGCTCGTTCACGAAACTGCCCCGGCCGTTCCCGGAGACGCAGAATACCAGGGTATGCTCCACAATATGGAAGGACGCCGTTTCCCGTTTATGAAAATCGAGCAGGCGGATACGGCGGATTGTTCCGACCAAAAATGGAAAGCAGTGAATGGTTGCCAGGGCCAGATAGGAAAAATCCTGCAAAGTACCGCCTCCCGTATGACAAATGGCCATGAAAAGGCCTTCACAGATAGTATAGGGCAAATTTTGGCAAAAAACAATGGGAATTCATAGTATATGAAGATTATACCACTTTATCTTACGGCCATACCTTTTTCTATTTTGACCGATTAGCTAAAATGGATACAAAACCAGCGGACAAACGCTTCGGTTTTTGAGTGATTTCGCAAGACATTTGGAAACCGGAATACAAAGAAGGAGGGATGCATGTGTATCATGCGCATAAACTGAGGGGCAGCCTGTGCGTGTCGGCGGCTGTTATTCTGCTGACGGCTTCACTGTGCGCCTGCAACAGTTCCACGAGCACGGGCGGAGATGACTCAAAAGGCAATCTGCCGATCACAACGGAAAGCTCGGCGATCGGCACGGAAGACTCTTCCTCCAGTACGGGAGAGGCGGATCCCAGCACCGGAACGACAGAGGACGGAACCACGACCACGAACAGCCATGGCACGGATCCGATCACAACCACCTCAAGAAGGGAGGAACCGGTTACGACCACATCGGCACCGAAGAGCCATCAATTGACCCTGTCGCTGGAGCAGTGGCATCCGGGCGTAGCGGGGTATGATGCGGAGTATACGATTGTTCCGGTCATGGACGACCAGCTCGTTGGTGCGAAGCAGATGAAATACACCAGTTCCGCCAGTGAGGTGAGGATTTCGGGGAACACCGTGACCATTCCCTACTCGGTACGGAGCAAGGGGCAGCCGGTCACCATCACGGGAACGGAAAGCGCCACCGGGGCAAAGGCTGCCGTATCCATTGCCTGCAAGTCCTGGACCTCCACCTTTGCCGACGAGTTCAACGGCACATCGGTGGATTCCAGCAAATGGGGCACCCATGAGGAAGGAGGCGGCGGGACGATTTCGGCAACCTACCGCAACAACGCGACGGTGGCCGACGGCAAGCTGAGTCTCTGGGTGAAAAAAGAGACCGTGACCATCAACGGAAAAACGTTCGATTATACGCAGGGCGGCATATCCACCCTCGGACGGTTCACCCAGAAGTACGGGCTGTTTACCTGCTCGATGAAAATCCCGAAGCAATCCTCTTTGAATTCCGCCTTCTGGATGATCCCGCGCGGGGCTTACGGCTCCACCTACATGCTGTATGAAAAGACCAAAAACTCCAAAGGCTGCGGCGAGCTGGACATAGTTGAGGCCAGCGGCTACTGGGGAAAGAAATACTGCATCACCGAGCATTTCTACGATACCAAAATGAACAAGGAACATACCAGCAAGCACCTGTATCCGGAATTAAACGTCAATCCGGCCGAAACCTTTGTGGAATACAGCTGTGCTTGGCTGGAGAACGGCCTTTACTATTACGCGGATGGAAAGCTCGTCTGGTTGGATACGGATATCGGGGATATCGGCGGCTCCAACGGACAAAAGACCGGACGTCCGGGCTACTTGATCCTCACCCTGGGGCTGTATGCGCCGGACCATACCTGGTGCGGGCCGTGGGAGTTCAAGGACAGCGATTTCCCCATCGCGCTGGAGGTCGATTTTGCCCGGGCGTATAAATGAGGAACCCAGCCGGGAGCTCCGGCGGACAATAGATATAATTTAAGGGAGGAAACAACATGAAACAAAAGCCCATCAGACGGATCGGCGTGTTCTGTGTGTCGATCGCGGTGTTTGTGGCGGCGCTCGTATCCACCGGCCTGCTGGCCGCGGCGGACACCTTTGCACCATCGGCGGTGACGGTACCTTCGAACGTGACGCTGACTGTGGTCAAGAATTTTGACAGTGATCTGCAGAATTTTGGTGCCGGCAACCCTGGGGACAACCAGGACGGCTCCGTCGTAGAGCATTGCACCACGCTGGGCTACGGCACGTCCGGCGGCAGCATCAAATGGACGTATGACAAATCTAAGGCAAATTATAATTCACCCAGCGTAAGGGACGGCGGCGAGACGTTCTATGATATGAACGGCGACGGGTATTTCCTGTGGATCAAAGCCGACGCGGCCGGCACGGTTCGGCTGGAGGGTCTGCTGACCGACTGGGCGACCACGGTACACTGTGACGCCGAGGTGAAGGCGGGAGAAAATCTGGTCTACTTCCCCTACACCGATTTTGCCAAGAATGACGGCTCCGACTTTACCATGACGGCGTTGGGCTGCCACGTCTGCCTGTATGCGCTGACAATGCCGGAGACCGGCACGATGTATGTGGATGCGTTTGGCACCTATGAGGTGGATGACAGCGAGCCTACCTCCTTTGTTCCCTCGGAGAAAAGGGTACCGGAGGACGTGGCTCTGACCGTAATCAAGAACTTCGACAACGGCCTGCAGAGTTTTATTGCCGGAAACGCCGGGGATAACCAGGACGGCTCCATCGCAGAGCATTCCACCATCTGGGGTTACGGCACGTCCGGCGGCAGCATCAAATGGACGTACGATAAATCCAAGGCATCCTGGAACGCACCCCGTGTGCAGGACAGCACCGAAACTTTCTACGACGCCAAAGGCGACGGATATTTCCTGTGGATCAAATCCGACGCGGCCGGCACGGCCCGCCTGCAGGGACAGGGTAAGTACGGCGGAGACTGGGTCGAGATTTACTGCGACGCAGCGATCGAGGCCGGTGAGAATCTGGTCTACTTCCCCTATACCAGCTTTGTCAAGAACAGCGATAAGACGCAAGCCGGTTCCTTCTCGGCGCTGGGCTACAAAATCTGCCTGTACCTGAACGATAGCCCCAACGCGGGCACGGTGTATATGGATGCGTTCGGCACCTATGAGGAAGGCGGAACACCGCCGCCGACTTCGGATATCAGCGGTTCCTCCTCGGCGGATCCGGAGCAGCCGAAGGAGCACAACCCGAACTACCATAAGCTTATCGACGATTTCAGCTCGTATGCCGACGACACCAGCCTGATCGGGGTCTGGACCGCCCGGAACGCCGGGGATACCGGCGAAGGCGCCGTTGTGACGCTGGATACCACAGGGGAAAACAGCGTATCCGGCAACAGCCTGAAGATTGTTTACGACGTCGGTAAGGCCTCGTGGTCTGCGCCCGGTGCGCTGAAGATGAAGCCGGACAATCAGGATTTCGAAGGGGACGGGTTCTGCTTCTGGCTTAAAACCGAAAAGGCGATGAGTATGCGGGTGTCCTTCCTGAGCGAGGACGCGGAAGGGGTATTCGATATCAGGGATATCCCGGCCGGCTACGAAGGGTACTACCATGTTCCCTTCTCCGATATCACGTATTTCCAGGCGGGCATCGAAACAGAGTATGAGGATCTGGGCTTCGAGCCGATGGATTTCTTCTACTTCAGCTTCTATGTATATGGACCGAATACGCATGACGCATATCAGAACACGGTATGGTTTGACGATTTGGGCTTCTACGCGGAGGAATCGTTTGACCCGACGAATTCGGACGTGAGCAATCCGCCCGAATCGGCGGGAACGAACACGAGCGGCGGGGACGCGATCGATCCCGTGCCGACCGGCGTGGGGCTGCCGTTGGCAGCCGGAGCGCTGGCGGTGCTGTCGGCCGGTGCCGTTCTGACAGCGGTCAAGCGCCGGAACAGGCAGTAAGGCAATAACGGCATATCAGAAGCCATCAGAATAGTATGTTCCGGCAGGCGGTTCTACAGCCTGCCGGAACCCCTTTCTGATGACGGCTGCTCAACAGGGGATCGCCCGGGCTGACGAGGGCAAAAGCAGCCGGTCATAGCATCTACACAGCCGGCGGATAGCTGTGCGGGATACGGCGGAGACGGAAGGGGCCGTAAACGGCACAGGTACCCGGCGAAGGACAGCGGCGAGGCGGGCAGGAACAGGTGAGGAGGAAGAAAGGGATGGCAGGTTTGGGAGAAAAAGCGAAGAAGGCAAACACAGTCCGGACAAAAAGGGGAAAAAGCCGGCTGGAAAAACGGGAAGCGGGATACGGGCTCCTGTTCGTGCTGCCCCTCATCATCGGGGTGATATTCTTTCTGGGATCGCCGCTGATCCAATCGTTCGCCATCAGCCTGGGGGACATCAACACGGAAAACGGATACGACATCGCGGTGCGCGGATGGGAAAATTACAAACGGGCACTGACAGTGGATGCGGATTACATAAAATACCTGCTGGGATCGCTGAAGGAAACGGCGACGAACACACCGCTTATCGTGATCGTGAGTTTTGTGGTGGCAATGCTGCTCAAGCGGGAATTCCCGGGACGGACGGTATACCGCGTGATATTTTTCCTGCCGGTGATCCTGACATCGGGTGTGATGAGCGAAATCCGCACGGATGAGCTGATCGCATCAGCGATCGATCCGATGGCGGCCTCGGAGGGGATGACAGGGATGCTGTCCGGAAGTCAGCAGGCGATTTCGGATCTGCTGCTCAGCGCGAATCTGTCGCCGCAGCTGACGAATTACATACTGTATGCGCAGCAAAACATCGCAACCGTATTGAGCCTGTCGGGCATCCAGATTCTGATCTTTCTGGCAGCGCTGCAGTCGATATCACCGTCGCTGTACGAGGCCTCCGCGATCGAAGGGGCGACGGCCTGGGAGAATTTCTGGAAGATCACGCTGCCGATGGTGAGCCCCCAGCTGCTGGTGATCGTGCTGTATACCGTGATCGAGCGGTTTGTGAATATAAGCGGAGACACGATGCACTACATCTATACGACGGGGTTCCAGTCGCTGAAATTTGGATATTCGTCGGCAATGGCCTGGATCTATTTTGTGATGGTGGGTTTTGTGGTGGCAGCGCTGTATTTCATACTCAAACGCTTCACCTTTTCATATGAGCAGCGATAGAGCGGCGGAAGGGGGATTCACATGAGACTGAGCGACCGGAGAAAGGCGCAGATGTTGAGGATGGCGCGTCATGCGGCGGTTTACCTGCTGCTGACGTGTCTGGCGTATGTGATCGTGTATCCGCTGTTCGGGCGGATTATGTATTCGTTCATGACGGAAGCGGACCTGAACGACGACACGGTCCACTTGTTTACGAAGCATTTTACACTGGACAATTACCGGCAGGCGATCGACTATATGCAATACGGGACAGGACTGGTGAAAAGTCTGGTGAGCCTGGTATTCTACAGCCTGTTGCAGGTGGGGTCGGCGACGCTGATCGCCTATGGTCTGGCGCGCTTCCGCTTTCCCGGCCGGAACTTCCTGTTCGGGATAACCATTCTGACGCTGATCATCCCGCCGCAGATTCTGTCGACGCCGCTGTACTTCCAGTTCCGTTTTTTCAACCTGTTTGGGCTGCTGGGGGACGGGGTCTCGCTGCTGAATACGCCGCTGCCCCTGGCGCTGCTGTGCGTGACGGGTCTGGGACTGAAAAGCGGGCTGCTGATTTTTATGCTGCGGCAGTATTTCCAGGGATTCCCGAAAGAACTGGAGGAGGCCGCTTCGATCGATGGGGCGGGACCCATCCGGACGTTTTGGCAGGTGGCGGTTCCGAGCGCGCGGACGATGCTGGTGACGGTATTTCTGTTTTCGCTGGTATGGCAATGGACGGACGATTTCTATCTTTCGGTGTTTGAACCGACGGAGAATTACCTGCAGGTAATCATCACCAAGGTGTACGACATGGTCAAGGCGACAACGGCGGGTACAGGAACAATCGATGTGATCGGCCAGTCGCTGATCAACAACGCGGCGCTGTTGCTGTTCATCGCGCCGCTGCTGCTGGTGTTTCTGTTTGGGCAACGCTACTTCATCGAAAGCGTGGAACGATCGGGAATCGTGGGGTAGCGGAGCAGGGCGTGGGCATGCAGGCGAAAACTGTATGAGCGGTATAAAATCAACACCGGGCGAAAGGCGTGAACGGTATGAACGGGATGGGCAGGAAGACAAGAAGGAAAGACATCGTACGCCGTACGGCCGCGGCGGTGCTGGCCGGTTTGCTGACGGCGGGCGGCTTCACCGGCTGCCGGAAAACAGAAAGCGCCGCCCCGGTCGACCTGTCGGGTTATCTGGAATCGGTGGAGGGGTCCTACCTGGCTTACCGGGCGGCACATCCACGGGATGGGTCGGCGGCGGGGAGGACCATCGAACTGCTGGATAGTCCCGAAACGATATATGAGGGGGACGGGCTTTCCCTCGTCTTCACAGTGGAACAGGCCGGGCTGTACCGGCTGTCCGCCACTGTAAAAGGCGGCGGAACAGTTCTTTCCGCCTATACGGGGACGCTGACGCTCAATGGAGAACTGCCGTTTGAGGAAAGCGGGCAGCTGTATTTCCCGAAAAGCTGGGAAACGGATGGGGTGTTCGATTACGGTCATCAGCCGGAACTGAAGGAATCAACAGGTTATGACAGCCTGGCGTACAGCGACAAAAGCACGGTGTCGGAAGAGCTGTATTATTACCTTCCGGCAGGTGAAAATACGGCGGTGCTGACGGCGGAAAATCAGACACTTCCGCTGGAAAGCCTGCGATTCGAAGGGTATCGGCCACCGGAGGAAATGAAACAGGGAGAGCCGGAGAAAAACGGCGTGTCGCCGATCGTGATCCAGGCGGAGAATCCTCTTCGCCGGAGCGAGCCGTCCATCCTGGAACAGATCGACCGGACCTCGGCGGGGACAATGCCCGTATGCGATAACGCCGCGACCTATAATACCTTAGGAGGGACCTCCTGGCAGACGCTGGGGGAAAGCGCCACGTGGGAATTTATGGTAGAACAGACCGGATGGTACTGCTTAAACCTGCGCTGCCGCCAGGATTACGCGGCCGGGGCGGTGAGCTGCCGCCGCCTGCTGATCGACGGAAAGGTGTGGAGCGAGGAAACGGAAGAGCTGACCATTCCGTATGCTTCGGGCTGGCAGAAAGCGACGGTAAACGGCACGGATGGCGATCCGGCCTGGCTGTATCTGGAGGCGGGCCGGCATACCGTGACGCTGATCTGTTCACTGGGCGCCCTGGAACCCGCAGTGACGCTGGTGCAGTCCAGCATGGAGGAATGCAACTGGATTTATCGGCGGATTGTGATGATCACCGGGACCAATCCGGACAGTTACCGGGACTATCATCTGAGCGAAAAGCTGCCGGACGTGTTTGAAAGCATGAAAAAGCAGGCGGAACGGCTGGAACAGGTGTCCGCATATCTGACGTCGCTGAGCCAGGACGGCGGATCCGACGCGGCGGTGTTTAAAAAGCTGATCCGGCAGTTTGAAGCTTTTATAAAAGATCCGGATAAAATTCCGAATCAGATCAATACCCTGAATTCCAACATCAGCGCGATCGGCACCTGGTTGCTGGAACGGACGGCGCAGCCGCTGGAACTGGACTGGCTGGAATTTCAGCCGTACGGGCAGGAGGGTACCCCCTACAAGGCGGGATTGTGGGCGGATTTGAAGCATTCCGTGAGCCGGATCGCCCGGTCGTATATAGAAAGCTACGACAACCTGAATACAGCGGCCGAAAACGGGAAGAGCGTGGATGTGTGGGCGGTGACCGGCCGGGACCAGGCGCAGATCATCCAGGATATGGGAAACGAATCGTTCACGGCGCAGACCGGGATTGGGGTCAATATGAAGTTGATCTCGGCGGATTCGATCATGGCGGCGACGGTGGCGGGGATCGGCCCGGATGTTACCCTGTTCAACACTTCAGCGACGGTGATCGGGTACGCGCTGCGGGGGGCGATCACCGATTTGTCCGGGCTGGACGGGTATGAGGAGACGGCGGCCGATTTTTATGAATCGGCGCTCACGCCATACCTCTTCAACGGGGGTGTGTGGGCGCTGCCCGAAACCCAGAGTTTCCCGATGCTGTTTTACCGGAAGGATATACTGGAGGAGCTGGGACTCGGGGTTCCCGAGTCCTGGGACGATGTGTACGACAGCATTACCACGCTGCAGAAAAACAATATGACCTTCGGCTGCGGGGCGTACGAGGTGTTTCTGTATCAAAACGGGGGAGCGTATTACACGGAGGACGGGGCCGCGTCACGACTGAATTCGGAAGAAAGCGTTACGGCTTTCCGGCAGTGGACAACATTCTATAAAAATTTTGATCTGCCGCTGACTTTCAACTTCATCAATCGGTTCCGCACGGGGGAAATGCCGCTGGCGATTGCAGATTACAGCAGCTACAACAGCCTGGTGGTGTTTGCACCGGAGATCAGCGGTTCCTGGGGAATGGCGATGGTTCCGGGCACGGTGAAAGCGGACGGGACGCTGGATCGGTCGGTAAACTCGGCGGGAACGGCGGCGATGCTGTTCTCCAATGCGAAGGATCCGGAATCCGCATGGGCGTTTTTGAAGTGGTGGGCGTCAGGCGGTACGCAGAGCGATTATGCGCGGACGCTGGAAACCAAGCTGGGAACATCGGCCCGGGTGATGGTGGCGTCCAAGACGGCGTTTGAGAACCAGATGTGGACGAGAGAAGAAAAAGCGATGCTGAAAGCCCAGTGGGAATGGGCGGTGGGCACCCCCGAGGTGGCCGGCGGCTATCTGGTGGGACGGCATGTGAACAACGCGTTCAGGAAGATCGTATATCAGGATGCGGACGTGCGGGAAACGCTCGGTGAATATACACGGATCATCGACAAGGAACTGACGCTGAAACGTCAGGAATATGGCCTGGAATGAGGGAGAAGCAGCTATGAAGATAGGCAAGGCCTCGGAAAGGAATCGCAGCGGCGTATGGAGCCGCATGAAGAAAAAAAAGACCTGCTATTTGTTTCTGCTTCCTTTTTTCACGCTGTTCGCGATTTTTACAGTGGCACCGGTGCTGATGGCGATGGGGCTGTCCTTTACCTATTACAATGTGCTGGAGACACCGCAGTTCATCGGGGTGCAGAATTACATACAGATGCTGTTTTATGATGACCTGTTTCCGACGGCGCTGTCGAACACGATGACGATGGCGATCTTCATCGGTCCGATCGGATACCTGATGGCGCTGCTGGTGGCGTGGATGATTAACGAGCTGACGCCGGCACTGCGGACGATCCTGGTGATCCTGTTCTACGCGCCGTCGATCTCGGGAAACGCGTACCTGATCTGGACGCTGCTGTTCAGTGGAGATGCGTACGGCTACCTGAACGCATGGCTGATGAACTGGAATGTGATCGGAGAGCCGATCCAGTGGCTGACCGACACGCAGTATATGATGGTATGCGTGATCGTGGTGAGCCTGTGGATGAGTTTGGGAACGGGCTTCCTGTCCTTTGTGGCGGGTCTGCAGGGAATTGACCGCAGCCTGTACGAGTCGGCGGCGATTGACGGCGTACGCAACCGCTGGCAGGAGCTGTGGCATGTGACGCTGCCGTCCATGAAGCCGCAGCTGATGTTCGGGGCGGTGCTGAGCATCACGAGCGCGTTCTCGGTGGGGGAAATCTGCAACAATCTGTGCGGAAACCCCAGCACGGATTACGCGGTGCACACGCTGGTGAACCATATGCAGGATTACGGGAATACACGGTATGAAATGGGGTATGCGTGCGCCATCTCCACGTTCCTTTTTGTGCTAATGATGGTATCGAACCAGCTGATTAACCGTTTGCTGAGAAAGGTGGGAGATTGAGAATGCGGGTGATGAAAAGTTTGGCGCATCAGTCATCCTACGCGCGTTCCAACGCGGGCGGCGTGTTTAACCTGCTGTTTTTGGGCGTGTTTGCGGCGGTAATGGCGCTGCCGATGGTGTACACGGTGACAAACGCATTCAAACCGCTGGATGAGCTGTTCATTTTTCCGCCGCCGCTGTGGGTGAGCAACCCGACATGGAACAATTTTGCGGGAATCTCCAGCATTCTGCGGGAGTCGTGGGTGCCGCTGGGGCGGTATATACTGAACTCGGTGTTTATCACACTGGGCGGGGTGATCGGTCAGGTGGTGTTCGCGTCCATGGCGGCGTACGTGCTGGCGAAAGAAGAATTCCCGGGCCGGAAGCTGCTGAACCAGGTGGTGGTGCTGTCTCTGATGTTCAACGGGACGGTGACGGCGATCCCCGGCTATATCATCATGGCGGAGATGGGGATCGTGAACAATCACTGGGCGCTGATCCTTCCGGCATGCGCGTCGTCCCTGGGCTTGTTCCTGATGCGGCAGTTCATGGAGCAGATGGTGCCGACCACGGTGCTGGAGGCGGCCCGGGTGGACGGAGCGGGAGAACTGCGGATATTCTTCCGGATCGTCATGCCGATGTGCCGGCCGGCCTGGCTGACGCTGATTATCCTGTCGTTCCAGAGCCTATGGGGAAACACAGGCGGGATGTATATCTATGACGAGGAGCTGAAGACGCTGCCGTACGCGCTGCAGAACATCATCTCCGGCGGAACGATCGCGCGCAGCGGCGTATCCTCGGCGGTGGCGCTGCTGCTGATCATTCCGCCGCTGGTGACCTTTATCCTTTCCCAGTCGAACATCCTGGAAACGATGAGCACCTCCGGCATGAAGGATTCGTGATTTCGGCGCTGCCGTATCCACAATAACAAAAGGGCGGCGGCCCGCGGGAAGGATTGGATGGCTGGACTATGAGAAAACGACTGACCATATACCTGACGGCAGCGGCGCTGCTTTTGGCGGGCGCGTTGCCGGTTTCGGCGGCGTCGGAGCTGGAAAACCCGGACGGCTCATATGTATTCGGATACTGGGGAGATACCCGTGCGACGCCGATTCCCTATGAAACGGAGCAGACCCTCCGCCTGAGCGATCTAACCGATGTCCAGGGCTTCGAACTGGAAAACATTCCGGCGGCAGCGGATCTGGCGGTAGACGAAGCGGGGCGCTTTTATATTGCGGACAGCGCGAACAGCTGCGTGTGGACGGTAGATGAGGATATGCGCGCCGCAGGACGCTTCGACCGGTATCGCGCAGGCGATGGAAGTGAGCAGAGGCTGGCGGGCTGCGAAGGCGTGTGGGCCGCGGCGGGGAAACTGTATGTCGCGAATACCGGCGGCGGTAACCTGGTGGTGCTGGATGCATCCACGGGGGAAACGGTGCAGGTGGTGGAAGCGCCGTCGGAAGAGGAATGGAGCAGCACGATAGCGTTTGAGCCGATACGGCTGAGCACGGACGGCGGGGGCCGTATATATGTGATCTCCCGGAACCAGACGCAGGGAATCGTACAGTTTTCCAAGGACGGCGCGTTCATCGGGTATCTCGGAGCGTTGGACGTGAATCCGACGGCCTGGGATATCCTCATCCGGACTTTTGGGACGGCGGAGATGAAAAAACGGACGCTGCAGCTGGTTCCGACCGAATTCACCAATCTGGTGTGCGACGGAGAAGGGATGGTGCTGGCCATTACCGAAACAGTGACCGATTCGGATATCTACAGCGCCATCCAGAGCCGAAGCGGAGAAAAGTTGCCGGTGCGGCTGCTGAACCCGCTTGGAAACGACATCCTGAAGAACCGCGGTTATTATCCGCCGGTAGGGGATGTGGATTTCACCTTGTACAAGAACGAGAATTCAGGAGCATCCCGGTTTTTGGACGCGGCGGTGGGGCCGAATGGCCTGTACAGCCTGCTGGACAGGGAACGCGGGAAGGTGTTTACCTATGACGGAGACGGAAATCTGCTGTATGTGTTCGGCGGGCTGGACGGCGGCGAGGGAAAATTCCAGCAACCCGTATCGCTGGTCTATCGCGGGGACCGCATCGCGGTGCTGGACCGTTCGGCGGGCAGCCTGACGCTGTTCGCGCCGACCCCCTTTGCGCAGAAGGTGCTGGCGGCGTACGCGGCGCATGACAATGGGAATGCGGAGGAGGAGACCGCCTGCTGGGAAGCGCTGGAGAAGGAATTCGGGGGATATGACCTCACCAGCCTGGGACTGGGAAAGGCGCTGTTCAACCAGGGGGAATACCGTGCGGCGATGGAAAAGTTCCGGCAGGCGAACAACAAGACCTATTATTCCAAAGCGCTCAAAGGCTGGCAGTCACAGGTGGCGGAAAGCTATCTGGGATGGCTTTTGGCAGGCGCGGCCGCGGCAGCTGCGGCGGTGGTGCTGCTGGTAAAGGCGGTGAGCCGCGCGGTGAAACGCTCCGGACGGCCGCTGGTGCGTTCGGCGGCGTTCGGCTGGACGGTGATGACCCATCCCTTCGGGGGATTCTGGGATTTGAAGTGGGAAAAGCGGGGCAGCGTGGGAGGAGCGACGCTGATCCTGCTGGCGGCGTTTGTGCTGCGGATGGTGAGCGCCCGGTGTGTGCCCTACCTGTTCAGCGATGCCGATCTGACACAGACCAATACCCTGACCGAAACCCTGTCACTCGGGGCGGTGCTGCTGCTGTTTGTGCTGGCAAGCTGGTGTCTGACCACCCTGTTCGACGGTAAAGGGACGATCCGGGATATTTATATTTATACCTGTTACAGCCTGACGCCGTATGTGCTGTTTTCGATGCCGGTGCTGCTGCTGGGTCAGGTGCTGACGCTGGAGACGGCGTCTCTATTCACCAGCCTGAATCTGGTGCTGGTGATATACTGCGGGTTCCTGCTGGTGGCGGGGACGTTGACAGTGCACCAGTTCACACTCGGAAAAACGGTGCTGATGCTGCTGATCAGTGTGGCCGGCGTGATGCTGCTGATCTTCCTGATCGTGCTGTGTGCGGGACTGGCGGGGAACATCGTAGACTTCCTAGCCGGGGTGGTGAAGGAGATCACCCTGCGATATGCCTGACAGAAACCTCGAAGCCGCGGAAAGGAATGGAGAATCGGATGAAAAGATGGAAGAGACGGATCGTGCGGCTGACGGCGATTGCGAGTGTGATCGGGGCGTTCGCGGTGCTGTTGTCTACCCACTCAGAGAGCCGGAGGAATCTGGGGACCACGGAGAATTTCAGGCTGCCCGAACCGGCGGGCCGGGACTTGACGGAAGACGCGGAACTGGAAGAAACGGCGGTGTTTTCAGAAAACGGGCGGACGCTGTATGTGTCGCCCGGCGGCGCGGTGCGCCTGGCGGAGGACGAGACGGGGAAAACGCTGTGGAGAAACACGGCAGAGGATGACGATATCCGTCTGCTGGGAACCGAGGATGCGGCGGTGTCGCCTGTGAGTATCACCTATCGGTACGACGGCGAGACCGATATTACGCTGTATTCGGATACGGACGCGGTGATGAACGAACAGTACACAGCGGCGTATACGGAGGATGAAAGCCGGCTGCGGGTGACGTACCTGTTCGGGGAGGTGGGGCAGAGCGGCATCCTGCCCTATGGGATTACCCAGGACACCATGGAAAAAGAGATCCTGCCGAAGCTGACGGAGGAGGAACGGGACTACCTGCTGCGGCGGTATGTGCTGTATACGGCGGAGACGGCGAAAAGCATTGTGCTGGAAACCTGCCCGGGCGTAAAGACGACCCCTCTTTACTACCTGGAGGACTGTGAAGCGGTAGCGATGAAGAACAAAACCACGGCGTATCTGGGAAAGGCGGGGATGACGGAAGAGCTGTTTGAGGAGCAGTGCCGGCAGACAGGAGAAAAGCCGGTCAGCTATGACGAATCGTACCTGCTGACGGTGGAGTACTGGTTGGAGAACGGGGACGTGATGGTGAACATCCCGTGCGAAGAAATGCGGTACCATCCGGAGAATCCGTTGACGACGGTTACGCTGAACGGGGCGGCCACGTACGCGGAAAAAACGGAGGAAGGGGCGTACCTTCTCCCGGCAGGCAGCGGGGCATTGCAGCACTTTTCGGAGGGGACGGAACGGACCCATGTATACGGATATTTTGGTGCGGACGATCTGCAGAAGGAGACGCAGACGAAAGAATACACGTTCCCGCTTCCGATATATGGAATGCTGCGGGAGGACGGAAGCGGTCTGCTGGCGGTGATCGAGAAAGGGGCGGCGCAGGCGGCTCTGACGGAGAAATATTCGGATGGGGCGAGCCAGCTGACGCTGAGTTTCCGTCTGCTGGAATACGGGGATTCGTCGGTGACGGCACAGCAGACGTCAACGGTGTTCGGCGGCTCAGCCTATACCGGAGACCTGACGGTGCGCTACCGCGTTGTGGAAAGCGGAGCGGACGTATCGGCGTTGGCGAAGGAATACCGAGAACTGCTGAAGGCGCAGGGGAAACTGCCGGAAACCGTGAAAAATGAAGACGGACTGCTGGTGGAGCTGATCGGAAACGTCCCCTATTCGTATCAGTGGGGCGGACTGTTCCCGGTGACGAAGGATCTGGTTCTGACGAGCTGGGAGGAAACGGAGGAGATTGTCCGGACGCTGGGAGAAAACGGCCTGAAGACATCGGTGAAACTGTCGGGATACAATGAGAAGGGGTTGTTTAATCAGACGCCGGGGCGGTATCGATGGGCATCCGGCCTGGGAAAAGACAGGGTGAGGGAATCGGCGCTGGCGGTCTTGACGAGGTTGGGGACGACATACCTGGACGTGAACCTGCCGTACAGCTATGCAGGGAGAAACCGGCTCCTGACAGGATATGACGCGCAGAAGAAAAACGCAAGACAGGCCAACAACCGTGCGGCGACCCGGACGCTCCGAAGCCAATCGACGGGGGATGCGCTGTCGAAGGCGGGAACGCTGCAGGTGGTGTCGCCGTATTGGTATACATCGTACGCCAAGGCATACAGAGAAGGGCTGGATTCCCGGCTGGGAGTGAGTGTGGGAGAGGCGATGCTTCGACTGAATACGGATTTTTCGGAGAAACATCCGATAAACCGGTCGGACGCACTGACGGCGCTGAGAGAATCGGCGGCCCTGTTGGCAGAGGACCGGGCAGTGATGAGCCGGAACCCGCTGGCAGATGTGCTGAACGACTTGACGCTGGCGGAGGACCTGAGCCTGATGGGAGAGGCAGCGTATCCGCTCAGTGATTATGTGCCGTTTGTGCAGATGGTGCTACACGGGCATGTGGCATATACAAGCCGTCCGCTCAACGCGGCCGGAGATTACCGAAAAGCGCTGCTGGAAGCGGCGGAGACCGGCAGCATACCCAAATTCACCCTGGCAGGCCGGATGGACGAACGAATCCGGGAAACGGAATACGATTACCTGTACTACGTGGATTGGACGAAATGGAAAGACACCGTACTGACGGATGCGGCAGCGATGAAGGAGCTGCATGACCGGTTCTCCGGTCAGGAAATCGCCGCCCATGAACGCCGCGGAAGCCTCGCCAAAACCACCTATTCCGATGGGGCCGCTGTTTATGTCAACTACGGCGAGCAGGAAGCCTCATGGGACGGTGTATCGGTTCCGGCATTGGGATGGACGGTTTTTTAAGGAAATAAATTTATGCGGATGGAAGGGTCTTTATGAAAAGAGAAATCCTCAAGCCAGGAAAGCTGTCCCTGCCTGCCGACCTGCGGCGGGATGAGTTCGATGCAGACAATGAGCGTATCCTTACACTGAAGGAGGCAGTGGATATCGTATTCATCGGGGACTCCATCACGGAAGGGTGGAATGTGCGGCAGGCGTTTGCGGGCTTCGGGAATGTGGTCAACCGGGGAATCAGCGGCGATGTGATCGATATCATCGAGAAGCGGCTTGCCGCCGATGTTCTCCAGCTGAAACCGCGGACGGCGGTTATTCACGGTGGGGTAAACAATACGTTCTCCTTCTTTGAAACGGCGGAGGAAGATATGCCTGCGGCGATCGAAAAAGCGATGGATACTTTTGTGCGCTCTTATGAAGCGATATTCGAAGCCTGCCGCCAGGCGAAGCAGCGGGTCATTGCCTGTACGATCACCCCGCTGGCGGAGCAGCCCTCCTCCGGCGCAGCGGCCCGGAAGGAGACCGTGGCCCGGATGAACGGAGAACTATTCCGGCTCTGCTCCCATTACGGTGTCCCTTGTGCAGATTACCATACCCCGCTGGCGGAATTCGACGGCTTGACCGCCCAGCCCTGTCTCACCTATGACGGCCTGCATCCCAATGATGCGGGCTACGCCCGCATGGACCGCGTGATTCGACCTATTCTTACCGCGGCCCTTGCAGATTGAGATGAAAAACGGAAACGGAGGCAGAACGCCGTGTGTGATGAAATCGATGTAAAAGAGCTGGGAGCGGCGGGCGACGGCCAAACGGACGATACGAAAGCACTGCAGGGAGCCATCGATTTGGCGGCTGAAACGGGGCGGGCAGTCTTTCTGCGTCCGGGCCGCTACCGCTGCGGGACGCTGGTCCTGCGGCCGGAGGTGACGCTGTACGCCGAACCGACTTGGGGTTTCCGGCGACAGGCCTGCGGCCGGACGGTGATCCTGCAGGCGGAGGAAGCGATGGTCTGCCAGCTTGATCTGACCACGGCGTATGGCTGCACCCTGCGGGGATTGTCCCTGCTGGGGAACGGGAGCGGCGTCTGCGCAGGGCTGCTTTCCCGAAAAACCGATTACGGCACACAGGAGGACGCGTATCGGATCGAGGACTGCTGTGTATCCAATTACGGCGGGCACGCGGTGTTTCTGGACCATATCTGGTGTTTCAGCGTGCGGCACTGCCAGTTTGGCCACTGCGGCGGAGACGGACTGCGGGTCAACGGCTGGGATGGATTCGTGCTGGATAACTGGTTTTCTGGAAATAAGGGTGCAGGATATTTCGGGGAGGAACCCAACGCGTCGGTCACCCTGACCGGCAACCGGATCGAATGGAATGCTGCCGGCGGCATTGTCGCAGCGGGAGGCAGTCATTACAACATCACCGGCAACTACATCGACCGGTCAGGCCAGGCCGGGATCGAGATGAGGCGGATGCATACCGTGAGCTGTACAGGCAATGTGCTGTATCGCAGCGGCAAGTTCCAGGAGAATGACCCGGAGGGGGCACAGTGCATTCTGGAGGAGTGCGCGGGCCTGACCTTTACCGGCAACTCGATCAAGCACGGACGGGACGACAACGACGCGGGCGTGATCACCCCCGCGTGGGCTATGCGGCTGCGGGGGCTGACCGACTGCGTGGTGGCCAACAATGCCCTGCATAAAGGGGGTACCGTTGGCCTGACCGATGATCGCGGTGGACACGAAAACTCTATAATCGAGAACAATGTGGGCAGGGCCTCTTCCGTGCTGTGATAAAGAATGGGGCTGTGAAGGGCGCAGAGGGGAGAACATAGCGATGAAGGAATACCGCTGTCTGTACAATTTGGATATGGGCGCGATCTCCTTGTGCCTGAGCCGGCAGAGAGAGGCGTTTGAAGGGGTGTTCTCGGTCGAGCATGTGCGGGAATTTGTACGGGATGCAGCGGGCACGATGGTGGACGTGTTTCTGTGCTGTCCGACCCTGCTGCGGCTGCCGCTGTGGAATTCGAAGGAGGAGCCGCACTGGAAGGAGAACGCATCATCGCTTCATCCTCCGGCAGACCGGAAAAGCTGGACGCCGTCGGAGCGGCTCTACTACCCGATGCAGGAGTACATCCTGTCGGGAGGTGACCCGGTGCGAGACGTGTACGACGCGGTCCGGGAGTCGGACATGGCGTTTTTCTTTTCTTACCGGATGAACGACTGGCATTTCGTGGAGCTTGACGAGCCGGAGCGGTATCCGACGCTGGACCGGTTTTATGTGGAGCACCCGGAATACCGGATCGGCTGCTCTAACAGAGACAATCCGGTTGGTTGGAATGTCAAAAACAGCCGCCAGCAGAACTATATCATCCCGGCTGTGCAGCGTCATTATTTCGCCCTGCTGACCGAACTGGCGGAGGAATACGACATCGACGGGCTGGAGCTGGATCTGATGCGTTCGCCGAACTACTTTCCGCTGGACCGGCTGGAGGAAGGGACGGCGTCGATGACCGCGTTCGTCCGGTCAGTGCGGGCGCTGCTTGACCGGGTCGGCCGGGAGAGGGGAAAGGAATTGCCGCTGTGCGTGCGGGTTCCCCACCGGTATGCCTACTGTGCGCGAATCGGGCTGGATGTGAAAAGCTGGGTGGAAAACGGCTGGGTGCAGATGGTGAACGTCAGTTCAAGCTATTTCCACACCGAAGCGCTGGAGCTGGAGGAATACCGGGCGGCGCTGCCGGGCGCACGGATCTACGGCGAAGAGCAGATGGTGATGAACAACGGGATCAACCGGTATGGCTGGCCGTCGGAACGGCGGACGCCGCCGGAGGTTTTAGAAACGACGGCTTATGCCTTCCTGCGGCGGGGAGCGGACGGGATATCGCTTTACAATTTTCCCTTTACGCGGGAGGTGGAACAGCCGGTGAAGAATCCGGACAGCCTATACGCCGAGCCTCCGAAGAAGGTGCTGATGCATCTGGCGGATGAGGGTTATTTGAAAACACGGCCGAAGCATTATGTATCCTACGGTTATCCCGACTTGACGTTTGATGGAAAGCTGCCCGCCATGGGGATGGTGACCACCTCTTGGCGGATATGGGATCATCCGTCGGCCTTTCACGCGGCGCTTCTGCGGGTGATCGGCCGGGGGGATGTGCAGCGGCATGGGAAACAGGTGCGGCTGAATGGCGTGCTGCTGGAGGACAGCGGGAACAATGGCGAGCTGTTTCCGGAAACAATTCAGGAGGGGCAATTCCCGCCGGAGCAAACCTTCAACTGCCGTGTGCCGATGGAAGCGCTGGCAGAGGAGAACCGGCTGGAAATTGCGCTGACACCGCCGGATATCGAAATCTTTGGTGTGGAGCTGGCCCTGTACCGGGATCAGTCGGACATCAGCAAATGAAAGAGGAAGCGACGATGGAATACGGAGTGTTTTCGGCCAACGGATGGTTGTATCCGGATACCGAACCGGGGGATGGAAAACAGCAGATCGAGCTGACGGCAGCCGGCAACAGTGTTGGCTGCGCACAGGTGCTGGTGCGCTGCACTGAGCCGCTGACCTGGCAATGGATCGGGGACGAGAGCAAGCCCCTTCCCGCGCCGGAGGTGTATCGTCTGCTGCCGGTATTCGTGGAAAAGAATACCGGAGAACGCGGTTTTACCGTGGAACAGGGAATGAAGGCGGAATATGCCTGCCGTCCCGCGCCCTTCTGGGTATATGATGCCATGGAGCCGGCCGGGGAAACCCTGGCCGCACCGAAGACGGACGGGATGCTGGGGCTGTACCTTCGCTGGCCGACCAAGGAGCTGCCGGCGGGGACATATCGGGGCCGTTTTCGTCTGCGGTCAGGGACAAATGCGGCCGATATTCCGGTTTTCATGCGGATAGCGTCGGCCGCCGTCCCGGAAGAGGAAACCCTACGGCTGACCAACTGGTATTCTCTGGCAAACATGGCGTTGTACCATGGGGCGGAGCCTTGGTCTGAGGAGCACTGGGAGCGGATTGCGGATTATGGGCGGCTGATGCGGGAGGGGCGGCAGACCGACTTTGCGGTTTCCCCGGCCCTCGCGGAATATACGCAGGGGGAGGATGGGCAATACGCCTTTGATTTCTCTCGTACCGAACGGTTCATCCGGCTGTACCTGTCCCTCGGCTTCCGGTACATCGAGGGGGAAACCCCCATTTTTCGGGAGGACTGGGGTGCGGATACCTTTGTGGTGGAGATCAGCGGGAAACGGCAGCCAGCCCTTTCGGAGGAGGCTTATGCGTACCTGCAGGGGTATTTCACCGGCTGGTATGCGCTACTCAAAAAAAACGGCTGGTTGGAGCGCACGATCCAGCATGTGGGGGATGAACCCCATGCGGACTGTGCGGCGGAATATCGTATCCTTTCGGGGATGGTACGCAAATGGATGCCGGGCGTGCCGGTCATTGAAGCGGTGGAGTGCCCGGAGCTGGACGGCGCAGTGGACATCTGGGTACCGAAGAACAGCAGCTATACGGAACAGAGGAGCGCCTACGAACGCAAACGGGAGCAGGGTGACACCTTGTGGTATTACACCTGCTGTTGTCCAGGCGGACGGTATCTCAACCGACTGCTGGATGAGGAGCTGCTGCGAACCCGGTATCTTCACTGGGCGAACCGCCTGTATGGGATGCCGGGTTACCTGCATTGGGGCCTGAACCATTACGAATGTACGGACGATCCGTTTGCGGGACGGGCGGGCAGCATTGAAACGCTGAGCACGACCGCGCTGCCCTGTGGGGACAGTCATATCGTCTATCCGCTGGGGAAACAGGTGCTTCGGAGCGTTCGGTTCGAGATGATGCGGGCCGGCTGCGAGGACTACGAGCTGCTGAAGCGGCTGGGAGAGCAAGCTCCGGAGGAGGCGGATGAGCTGGTGGAGCGCTGCGTCCGCTCCTTCACCGATTATACTGCCGATGTGTCCGCTTTCGAATGTGCCTATGCCGCACTTCTCGAGAGGCTGTCGGATGTATCCGGCGCGGCGGAAGGGAAAGCGTGTTCTGTATTATAAACAGCGTGTTCGGTCGTTGTTCAAAAAACACTGGCCTGCTATACTAAGAATAAAGACGCGGTGCTTACACACGAGTAACAGATAAAAACGGAAGGGAAGAAGCGAAATGGCGAAACTGCCTCGGAGATTCGAAAAGGAGGGGCGGGAATATGTGCTGGAAGATTACCGCACTCCCCGTCCGCTGCTGAACTATTCGTGGAATAAGGAATTCCTGTCGGCGTTCAACCATGTGGCGACGGGCCATGGACTGTACTGTGATAAGACCACCATCACCGCAACCTACATCGATCCGCGGGGCCGGGTGAAGCTGATCAGCGAGGGAAACCGGTACTTCTATCTGCGGGATGCGGAAAACGGCGTGTTGTGGAATGTGGCGGGATATCCCACCAATACGCCGTTGGATTCCTACCGCTGCACGATGGGGCTGGGCTACGCAGTTTATGAAGGGGAACGGGATGAGATCGCCAGCCGGACGCAGGTGTTCGTGGATTTGGAAGACCCCTGCGAAATCTGGACGGTAACCCTGAAAAACAAAAGCAGTCGTTCCCGAAGGATTCAGCTCTTTCCGCTGGTGGAATGGTCGCTGGAAGGGTATGTTCCGAAAAGCGACTATTTCAGTTATCTGTCTACCGAAGCCGATCCCGCAGAGTCGATTGTATATGCTCGGAATACTGCCAGTGAACGGCTGCATGATCGGTACAACGGTTTTCTGGCGGCCAGCAAGCCATATGTGAGCTTCGACACCAGTCTGCAGGCGGTGCTGGGAACTTACGGGAGCTTTGCCCGTCCGGAAGCTCTGCTGAACGGGCATTGTACAAACACCCTGGGGAGCTGTGAACGTCTGGCCGGGGCAATGGAACTGGCGTTTGATTTGATCCCCGGCGGTGAAGAGACGGTCACACTTCTGATTGGTTCGTTTGAAGAAAAAGAGGACGCCTTGGATATGTGCCGCCGCCTGTTTGCGGACGGCGCGGTGGACTCGGCTTTTTCCAAATTGATGGAGGAAAAGGAACGGCGGACACAGGCGGTGCGAATCGAAACGCCGGATGAACGAATCAACAACCTGCTCAACACCTGGACCAAGCAGCAGGTGGTGCTATGCGCACAGGTGGGACGAGGGGCAACCCGGGGCTACCGGGATGCCCTGCAGGATGCGTGGGGGTATGCCAGCTTTGACAAGGATGCCTCTCGAGAGAAAATTGAAGAGGCTTTGATGCACCAGTACGCGGACGGACATGCCCCCCGAGCCTGGCTTCCCTTGGATGAGCGGCATTATTCAGACAGCGGAGTATGGATTCCGATGGCGGTGAACGGCTATATCAAGGAAAGCGGCGATATCGGTTTTCTGGACAAGGAGATCCCCTTCCTGGACGGAAGTCTAGGCACGGTGTGGGAACACGGCCGCCGGGCGATGGAGTTTTTATATCAGGACCGGGGGAGTCATGGCCTTCCGCTGTCCCATTGGGGGGATTGGAACGACTCCCTGACCGGCATGGGGCAGGGCGGCCGTGGGGAGACGGCCTGGACGGCTATTGCGATGTATTACGCATTGTCTGAGCTGCAGGAACTGGGGCGATATGCGGGAAAACCGGAGGAGGAACTGACCCGGCTGCACGAGATGGCAGAGGAGATCCGGACGGTTGTCAATGATGTGGCATGGGACGGGGCATGGTATTTAGAGGGATTTGACGACGAAGGGCGGCCGGTAGGGTCCCATACGGAGGAAGAAGGCCGAATTTATCTGAATCCGCAGACATGGGCGGCGATCAGCGGGATCGCGCCGCCAGAACGGCTGGAAAAGGCGATCCGGCAGGTGGATGAACAGCTGGAGAGCCCGTATGGTTCGCTGACGCTGTATCCGGCGTATACCAAGCCGCAGCTGTCGATCGGACGGCTGACCGAGTTTGTGCCGGGAATCTGGGAGAACGGTTGTCCGTACTGTCACGGCAGCGCATTCAAGATCGTGGCGGACTGCCGTCTGGGCCGGGGAAATGCTGCGTATGCGACACTGAAAAAGATTATGCCGGATGCCCCGGACAATCCCATGGAGCATTCGGGATGTGAACCGTATGCGTTTACGAATATGTATCTGGGTCCGGAGAATCCCCGCCCGGGATTTGCCATGTTCAGCTGGATCAGCGGCACGGCGGGCTGGGTTTTCCGGGCGGTGACCCAGGATATACTGGGTTTCCATCCGGAATATGAAGGGTTTCATCTGAATCCCTGCCTGCCGTCGGAATGGGATGGCTGCCGGTTTGAGCGTCAGTTCCGCGGAAACCGGTACCGGATCGAGATTCGGAATCCGGATCATGTGCAGAGCGGCGTGGTCTCTCTGGAGTTGAACGGCGAGAAGATGCCGGGCATTTATATCCCCTACATCCAGGATGACCGCGTGCATTCCATCATTGTTACGCTGGGGTGAGCGCTTTTCTGACATGAGGCGGCGGTGGCGGTGACTGGTCAGCCGGTCGTCAGCGCCTATCCGGCCATGGACCGGCTGATGAAGGGCTTTGAACCGCCGGCGCAGCGCCTTCTGTTGGATACCGCCTTCGGCGGTATCCGTACGCATCCGGAGCGGCGGGGAAAAAGCGAAAACATCCGCATCGACAATCTGACCATGGCCAACCTGTGCGACGGCATGGTGTCGGAACTGCATGACCTGTATCTGGAAATCCGGCCCTTCCTGCCGCAGCGGCCTACCCGCCTGATCGGTTCCGGCAACGGTATCCGTTTCAATGCGCCGCTGGCGGAACGTTTTTCCGTTCTCTTCGGTCTATCGATGTCCGTCCCGGTTCACCGAGAAGAGGCGGCCTTTGGCGCAGCGCTTTTCGCCATGACAGCGGCTGGACTTACTCGGACCATTGAGGATGCTCAGAGGCGCATTCATTATCGATGAAGCATAAATGGTTCTATTCCTAGCTCCCCTTTGTTATAAAAACGGCGGAAGCTCCATTCGGAGGCTTCCGCCGTTTTGTCCCAAAGGACGGCTTGAATCCGGACAAACAGCAGCCCGCTACCGGCTGGCGCCGGCGGCGGGCTAAAAGTGGCATTCATCGGAGAAGTATGGTAAAATGGTTCTACATGGCGAGATACAGAAGCGCGATGATCAATTCCACCTTTGCGCCGTTTTTTACGAGCAAAAACGCCAGCAGCAGCAAAAAAAGCTGCTCCTGGTCGTTACCGAACAGCGACAGCAAACCTCCGTCACCCCGCTTTTCGGGCGGGGCTTTCGTTTCCCGGACGGGTTCGGGATGGGACCGCGGAGCCTGCGTCTGCCGCGGTGTGTTGCGGGCTTTATATTCGGAAAGCGGCTGGAACCCGGCCGCGTGCATCCATTCCGTGCGGTTTTCGGCCAGCCCTTCCGCTGTGCGTCCTCGCTCGTCCTCGGGATGTGCTAAGCGCCGTTCCCTTTCCCGAAGCTCCCGCACCCTCCGTTCCGCTTCCCGCTGCATCCTCATGATATCGGTTTCCAATCCGTTTCCTCCCCTCTGCATCTGTCGGCTCTTGGTCAAAAGAGGCCTTTCTCCTGTATAAGAGGCAGTACTTTCATTAGGCGCATGATCTGAATGGCGTCGTCCAGACGTTTTTCTCTGTCTCCATGCAGATAGGGGCGGAGAGCCTTGAGAAGCGCTGTATTTTCGTCTTCTTTATTCAGTCCGCCGAGCAGGGGGGCGAGCTTGAGCAACACCGACATATCCGGCAGGCCGCCTCCGGCGGCAGACGGGGCAGGGGGCGGCGTCTGCGGTGCGGCCGGTTCACGAGGCGGAGCAGGATTGTCGGGTATGGATACAGGAGCGTCGTCTCCGGATCCGCCCAAGCCCAATGCGTCCATCATGCTCTGGATCCTCGCCATACCGTCCGGCGAATTCAGCAGATCGCTGATTTTTTGGTTGAGATCGTCCACGCGGGTGCCCTCCTTCCCGAGGATTTCGGTTGTCCCCGGCCGGTCCGCCCTAGACCCGCCGGACCGGGAAGGACCGGCGGGTGCTTTTTGGCGGTGCGGCCTCGTTATTTTTTTTGATCGCCCAATAAACGGGCAATCGCCTGCTGGGCTTCAGCCGAACCCAGCAGTTGTTCGGCTTTGCTCCGGTCGGAGACCATCGCGTTCAGCTTGGCGGCGTTTTCGGGATTCATATGGTTCGTCAGGGCGGACAGGTTTCCTTCGCTGACGGTCTTTTCCAGTTGTTCCGGGGTGGTTCCCAGCCGTTTGCTGGCATAGGCGAGCAATGCCTGCAGTTGATCGGGTGTGACTTGACTCATAGCAATCATCCTTTCCACTCGGCCTGTTTTCATCATATGATGGGGTTGGCGCATTTATGTGAAACACCGGAGGAATCCTCCGGAGGGAGGCTAAGACTATGCAGCGATTTCTGGTGATGTCGGACAGCCACGGCGATGAGGGATCGATACACCGCGCCATTGCCGCTCAGCCGGAGGCGTCGGCCGTTTTGTTCCTGGGCGACGGCGCCGCCGATCTCGCGGCGGTTGCACCGTTCTATCCGCATCTGGCGTTCCATTCGGTGAGAGGAAACGGGGATTTTGCGTCTTCCGCTGCGGGTGTGCCCTACGTCCGGGAAGAGATCTTGGCGGGCAAGCGTTTTTTTCTAACCCATGGGCATCTCTACGGGGTCAAAAGCGATCTGACCCGGGTGGTTTATGCGGCCAGGGAACGGAGTGCGGATATTCTGCTGTACGGCCACACCCATGTTCCGGTGACGGATTACGAGGACGGGCTGTACATCCTCAATCCCGGCTCGATACACGGCGGGGGAACATACGGCGTGGCGGATCTGTCGCCGGCGGGTGTGGTCCTGAATATCGTCCGCGTTCGCTCCTGATGACCGTTCCCTACCTTCCATTGTATGCGGCTTCGCGATGGAAGTGCCTGTTCTCTCCGCAGATGTATGGCCTTTTTCTGGGCATACGTTTCAGCTGCATATATGGCGAACCCAAAAATAAAACCAATAGGACCCATAATGCCAGTGTTGACAAAGATGGTCAGTTCTGGCATTATTTGGAATAGGAGGTGGTTAGAATCCATAAAAAAATCCTGCTCGCGGTAGGCGCAGCGATTTTGGTTATAGGCCTGCTGGGAATAGGCCGGGAGGTTTATCACCGGTCGGATTCCTATAAGAATCACGTCATGAAACAGGATTTTGAGGCCATGCTCGAGAATTTGTCGGTTCGTGATTCTATCGGAGCCATGTATTTTCGGTATCCCGACCCGGATGCGCCGGAGCGGACGACGGAGCATCTCATAGTCGATGAACATGTGCTGCACATGCTGAAAGAGTTCGTGTACATAGGGCCGTATACAGAGGAGATCGCTCCCGAGGATATCGATATCCGCATTTGGACCGAGCTGCTGTATCCGGTGGATGGATACGTCTTTTATTACATGCCGGAGAGCCTGGCGGAGAATCGTTTTATTCTGATGCTGGATCAGCCGTGCCTGGTCGAAAACGAAGCGCTGTATGCGTATTGCCGAACCTATACCAAGAAGAATTGGGATTATAAAAAGGAGGGGAATTCCTGATGAAAAGACAGGTAGCAATCGGGCTGGTTTTAGCTGTTCTGGTGGGGTTGTTCGGCAGCCTCTCGATTTCTGCGGAGGAAAAAATCTATACCTATGCGGGAACGGCCGAATTCGATGAGGGATACACGATTGAAAGGGTTGAAGACAACCGCTTTTCCTTTGCCGTCAGCGCAGGAGATTCCGCTTATCGATTTGAAGCCGACATGCACTATTTTACGGACGGTTATGCATTTACAGAGAAAAAAATCATCGGACAGGCCAATTCGCCGGAAATCATCAGCGTCTATGTCCTTACCGTCAACGATGTGCTGGATTCTTTTGTTTTGAAGGAAAATCGGCATGTGTTGCGGGTGGTCACACTGGACGGTTCGACGATTCGCGATTATTATAAAGAAATCCCCGCGTCTATTTTCGAAGGATTTATAGCCACTTATACAGGTGGGCTGGACGAGACCGGCAAACAGGCCTTGGTGAGTTCTATATTTTGGAGAACTCGGTTTTCAAAGCAGGAAGATCTTCCCAAACGATATTCCTCGCCGAACCGCCCGACACACGTGGCTGCCCGTGAATACAGGGAATATGGCGAGATGACGGCGGCTACGGACGATAAGAACAACCTGCTGGAGGAAATCGGCTATGAGAGATTTAAGCGGGTGGGCACGGGCTATGTTAAGCTGATGCATAACGTAAACAATGCCCCCCGGCGCGGCATCGTGCTGCAGCGAACCAAAGATGATTTATTCGGCCAGATTTATACGAGTGGGGTGGTTTGGGACCTAGACGCGAAGGTCTATCACAATGCTTCCCAGACCGACAAACGTACCATGCAGTGGGATCTTCGGCGCGAGTATAACTTTCTGGTGATATACGATATCAAGAGCGATACGATGGAAGCCATCTTTCAGGACAAATCGGCGTATATAACCGAGAATTATTACAACGTTACCCTTCGCGTCGGTGGTCATGATAATTTTTCGAATTTTGTGGATTTCTCATATGGGGTATGCCCACCCGGCAGCAATCCTACCCCCAGCCTGTCCTTTGTCAAAGCGGAAGTTGTTGGACTGCTGAAAAAGCTGCCGAAATACGCGGGCAAGGCATTCAAATACCTGGCGGCATTAGACAAAGCCAAAAGGTATGCGCAGGGAATCGGGAATTTTATTGCCAACAGCAACACAAGCGCCGCTTTAAAGGATTTTCAGCTGACCCCTCCCGAGGACTGCCAGCTCAAATCGATTTCGTCGGAATTTGACCGGGCGGCCTATTTATACGATACAGGTTCTCAACTGAGCGCCTGGGCCAAAGTCGACAATTATGCCCCGAATATCTATACCTGGTATGATTTTGATTTTTCGTTTAAGGTGTTTGGCGGGAATGGACTGCCTGACGAAGTCATCACCTTTTCGCGTCGGCTGAATACGGCTGATTTTGACACGGTGAATGATCGTCCGCTTGCGGATGGGGTATACGCCTTTAAAAACGAGGTCACGCAGGGAGCCTTGGATGCCTGCGTCTCCAACTTCAACAATCCGGAACAGAATCCGGCGGTTGTAACCAATCCGGATATGCATAAGAGAGCGAACCAGTTGTGGGATGTATCGTTCGATGCGGCAGCCAATGCGTATATCATACGGCCCGCCTATGATTCCCGTTTGGCTCTTACCAATAATGAACAGGGGTATTTGCACGTTTCAGAATATTCCGGGGCTGCTAATCAGCACTTTATCATCAGTCAGGCTCCCGACGGAAAAGTTGTTATCACATCTCAGTGGGGAGGGAATTATGATAGTCCCCTTTCCACCTTATCGGATGAGAGCCTATATCAAAATGTCGTGTCCTGTCCCAGAGAGTTGGACTTGGTGACGACCGTCTGGTTCCCTATTCCGATGTCTTAATCGAAGAATTACACCCTTTCAGGGTGTGTCTTTTGTTGGTACAGGCGGAGCCTGGCGAACCCAAAAACAAGACCAATAGGCCCATCATGCCGGCATTGACAAATATGGTCAATACCGGCCTTCTTTGAAATGGGGGTGGTTAAAATTCGGAAAAAAATCCTGCTTGCGGTCGGCGCGGCGATTTTGGTTATAGGCCTGCTGGGAATAGGCCGGGAGGCTTATCACCGATCGGATTCCTATAAGAATCACGTCATGAAACAGGATTTTGAGGCCATGCTGAAAAATTTGACGGTTCATGAACGCATCAAAAGCAATTCTTTTCGGTATCCCGACCCGGATGCGCCCGAGTGGACGACGGAGCATTTTATAAAAGAGGAATTTTTGCTGTATATGCTGGAAGAATTCACACTCATAGGGCCGTATACAGAGGAAATCGACCCCGAGGATATCGACATCCGCATTTGGACCGAGCTGACGCAGCCGATCATCCGATACGTCTTTTATTATATGCCGGAGGTTCTGCCGGAGAATCAGTTTATTCTGATGCTGGATCAGCCGTGCCTGGTCGAAAACAAAGCGCTGTATGCGTATTTCCAGACCTATACCAAGAAGAATTGGGATTATTATCTAAGGGAGTGAGATTCCCGATACAAAGAAGGATGGCGGGCATTCCATAAATGGTTAAGGTATCGTAAGGAGCGGGGAACAGCCGCCGGGCCTTCCACTGCCGGCCAAACCGATTTCGCATGGCCCATCTTTTAGGTGAATTGGCTCTTGCAAAAAGGGCGTCGATGCGCTATTCTATTCACGTCATAGATCAATTGACGGGGAGAGAGCGATATGTGGATAGCGTTTGACTCGTCGGCCGTGCGGCTGACCGGCCGATGGGGGATACAGGGCGGAAAAGCGGCGGCGACGGCGGCCGGTTCCACCATAGAGGCGGCTTTTTGCGGAGAACTGGCCACGCTGCGGTTTGATCTGCAGGGATCCGAGCATCCGTATCCCCATGTCTGGATAGCGGTTGACGGCGGCCCCCGGATAGAAGCGCCTCTAAACCCCTATCTGCGGGTGATGGCGGCGGGGGATGGACCCCATATGGTGCAGGTGATTTATAAAGGGGCGGTGGAGCAGCAGGCACGGTGGCAGACTCCCCTGGTGGGGAAGATCGCCTTCTTGGGGCTGGAGGCCCGGGCTGAGGGTGAACTGCCGGAAGATAACCGCAAATGCATCGAATTTGTGGGAGATTCGATCACGGAAGGGGTTCTGATCGACGATTTTTGCCGTCCATTTCCTGGAGAGGATCAGCCGAACCGGCCGAGTCAGGACGATGTCACCGCCACCTATGCCTGGCGGACGGCCGAAGCGCTTCACCTGCGGCCCCTGATGATGGGGTATGGAGCGGTAGGCGTTACCCAGGGCGGCTGCGGCGGGGTTCCCCAGGCGGCGGACGCCTACCCCTACTGCTTTGAAGGCATGCCCGTCACCGGGCCGGAACCCGATTATGTACTCATCAACCACGGGGCGAACGACCGGCGTCAAACGGTCGGGACCTATATCACGGGATACCGCCTGCTGCTGGACCGGGTGTACGCCCGCTGTCCGCATGCCAAGGTCATCGTCCTCAGTGCGTTCTGCGGTGTCTATCCGGAAGAGCTGAAGACGCTGGTGGAAACGTATAACCGGGAAAATGGGCGGGACATCCTGTTTATCGACTCGGCCGGCTGGATCCCGCCCGAGCCGCTTCATCCCCGCAGAGACGGACACCGGATCGTGGCAGATCACCTGACCGCGATACTCCGGGAGAAATTGGGGCTGTAGTCCCGGAAACAGGAACCCGGGTTGGAAAAGGAGAAGTCTGGACGAGGGCTTCTCCTTTTTGTTTGTGATAGCCAGTTTTGTGCCGGACAAAGCACAATCGGGCAAAGACCGTGACTTCGAGGACATGATATGATATTCCTATAACCTAAAACGAACATGGGAGGGAGCCATATGAAACACAGCGCCCGGCTGCGGACGGCAGCGGTGCTGCTCGCAGCCTGTATGACCGTGGGATTGGCCTCCTGCGGCGGCCGTGAAGAGACATTGTCATCGCCGGATGGAACACCGCTCTCCTCCGATTCCGGGGGGCCGGTAAGTTCGGCGGACGGTTTGGATAACAGCGGAAAGGAGACGGCCTCCACTATGACATCACAAACGACCATCGCAGCGCCGGAGAGCAGCGCACCCGCCGGCAGCGAAATCAAATCGTCTTTGGAGAGTGCCTCCCGGCTTTTGGGCCGTACATTCTATGACGAGGAAACCGAGGCCGTCTATTTCAGCCATACCGGATCCGGATTCGAACTGACGTTTACAGGCAAACAGCTGCAGGCGGAATTGGTGGCCGATATCGGATCTCTCCGCAGTCCGCAGAACCGCCCGTTTTTGGCGGTATATGTGGACGATATGGATACGCCGGCGCAGACGTATGAAATGGATCATGTCAAACAGACCATCACCTTGTTTTCGTCGCCGGAGCCGCGGACGGTGAAAATACGGGTGCTCAAACGCTCGGAGGCCCAGAGCAGTTCGATTGGGGTGCAGCGGCTGGTGGCCGAAGAGGGCTCCGTCCTCTCGCCCACCCCGGAGGCGTCCCGCCGCATGCTCTTTATCGGGGATTCTTACACCTGCGGCTATGGCAATGAGGGAACGCTGAACGACGAATTCCGCACCAAGACCGAAAACGGCTGCGACACCTACGCGGCTCGGACGGCCCGCCGGTTCGGCGCTGACATGCAGTGCCTGTGCTGGTCGGGGATCGGTGTGTATTCTTCCTATACCGAAAAATACGACAAGCCGAACAACGGGTTTTTGATGAAGGATTTTTACCCTTACACCGACTGGTCGGGGATGAACCGGCTTGATCTGGAACCGGAACGATACGATCCCGCCCGTTTCCGTCCGGATGTCGTGGTGATTCATCTGGGTACGAACGATGCCTCGTATACCGCCAAAGTCGGCGAGGAGGCGCGGGATGCGTTTGCAAAAGCCTATGACGATCTGCTCACCATGGTGCGCAGCGACTATCCGGAGGCCCGGATTTTATGCGTGCTCGGTCCGGCCGGGGAGGAAACGCGGCGGCTGTTTTCCCGCATCGAAACACTGGCGGAGAATCGCCGGGCCGCCGGAGACAGCCGTATTTCCACCCTGCTGTTCCCGGAAACCCAGGACGGGGAGGGCCTTGGAACCGGCTGGCATCCTTCCATGAAGACCCATATTCGGATGGCCGGAGAACTCACGGCCAAAATCGAAGAGTTCCTCGGCTGGAGCGTCCAGCCGTAATCGGCAGATAAAGCGGTCCGTCCGAATAGGCGGGTCCATAATGAAGCTCAAAAAATCGAGGTGCAGGCTGATGACGCTGTACCTCGATTTTTACTCTATATTGGCGTTTCAAAAGAAGTTAACCCACGATGACACGCACCCGCAGGCATCGTATGGACAAAAGGATACTCGTAACAGCCACATTATTTCTTGTAATACGCCACTCCATCGTCTGAAACACCAATAAAACGATCGGTTTGTTTGAATATTTTTTCGCTTAGCAAACGCAAATTCGCGTCAAATTCTATACAATATCCGTCGTAAACCACAGACGATGACGAACTATAGCTGCCAATGGAGTAGATAAACGCCGAGTCGCCGCAAACTTTTATCCTCGGGAATTTGACGTCTCCGCCTTGCTTAATTATACTCAGATTTTCATTAAACAGCATGATGGTATCGGCGGCCGCTATAATATGGTCCTGAAAATATTTTGCCTGAACGTTTGAGGCTTGAAAATCCGCGCTATTTAATACAGCCCCTTCTTCATTCAGCTGTTTTAGAAAGAGGCCGTTTCCTTTTGTTCCGCTAAAAAGAATCTGACCATCTTTTGAAATATCGCAGATCTGGATATTATCCTCGTTTTCATTGGCATGATATACCCATTCCAAGGTAAAGTCTGCCCGTATTTTGCTGATGCTCCAGTTATAATCGACATAACCCTCTGTGATGTAACCTCCTTTCGGATAATTATAGGTATAAATAGACGTGGCGTTGATGGGAGAAGATGTTTTTGTGTCTCCGCTTATATTGATTATAAGATACTCCGTGATATTGTTTGGCGATGAAAGAAGATTCACCATCAATTCCTCGTGTGAATTTAAAAGATAATGACTGTTCGACTTTATGGTGATGTCCAATTTTTTCTCCCATAGTTTCCGGCCGTTTGGATCGTAAGCAGCGACCTGCCCATCCTGGTTGGCAAAGAAAAACTGTCCATCTTTTAAAGGATACACATCGCCGCTGAACTCCATTTTTTGCTCCCAGTATTTATTGCCGGACTTATCATAGCAGCCTATGAAATTTTTTTGTTTTTTCACATCGCTGGAAGGGGCAAGCGAATAGATATAGACAGCTTCGGCTGTTTCGGATATCGTTGATGTCTTGCCGCTAAATTTAAAACTGTTTTTTGGATTATGTGTGTCACAGGAGCATAGCACAGGCAATACGCAAAGAGTTAAGCCAATCAGGAAATAAGTTTTGAAATTTTTCACAGGCCATCCTCCCGTCATATATATAATCTCCACCTAAAAAATAACACATAAGCGGGCGAAAAACAATATACGGCCACAGATCCGGGGCGTTGGCGCTGAAGAAAGCGCGGATATGAAGGCAAACGATCGTTCAGACAGTCCGTGTGGGGGATCGGGGGCTCGGAAAGCATTGCAATGCGGCAGAGCCTTTGCTATAATTTGAAAAAAGAGAAGAGGGATGCCCTTATGCGTCATGAACGGATTCCGCTTGGCGGGGGAGTTTCGGAAGGCTTTATGGACACCTACCTGCTGGACCGTTCTCCCGAATTGCCGCGGGAAAAAGGGCGGCCCGCCATGGTGATATGCCCGGGCGGCGGCTATTGCTTTACATCCGACCGAGAGGCGGAGCCGGTGGCGGTCCGTTTCGCTTCGCTGGGATTCCAGAGCTTTGTGGTGCGGTATTCCGTAGCGCCTGCCCGTTTCCCGACGGCGCTGTTCGAACTGTCCAGAGCCGTGGCGGAGGTGAGGAACCATGCGGAGGAATGGGATGTCGACCCGGAGCGGATCATCGTCTGCGGATTCTCGGCAGGCGGGCATCTGGCCGGCAGCCTCGGCATGTTCTGGAACCGGGATTTTGTCAAAAGCGCCCTCGGTTTTTCGGGCGGCGAAAACCGGCCGAACGGATTGGTGCTGTGCTACCCGGTCATCAGTTCCGGAGAATATGGACATGCGGATTCGTTCCGGTGTCTGCTGGGGGACCAGTATGAGGAGCTGAAAGAATCGCTCTCTTTAGAAAATCAGGTATCCCAGGACACGCCGCCCGTGTTTCTCTGGCACACGGATGAGGACGACCTCGTGCCGCCGGAGAACAGCCTGCTTCTCTCCGGGGCGCTGCGGCGGGCTGGGATCCCCCAGGAGCTGCATCTGTTCCCGCGGGGAGGGCACGGCCTGTCGCTGTGCACGGAGGAGTCGGGACCGGTGCAGCCAACGTGCGCCATCTGGACGGATTTGGCCGCGGATTGGGTTCGACAGCTTTGAAAAGGAGGCGGGCGGCGTGGCGGAAGCGCTATTGCCCCGGGTGCAGGCGGCGCTGCATCGCTATCGGATGATTGCGCCCGGCGACCGGGTTGCGGTGGGGGTGTCGGGCGGAAAAGACAGCATGGCGCTTTTGGCTTTGCTGGCGAAGCTGCGGGAGTTCTATCCGGTACCGTTTACCATCACCGCCATCACCCTCGATCCCGGGTTCGAGGGGGGATGGGGGGATTACAGCGCCGTCGAGTCCCTGTGTGAGGCGCGGGGGATCCCCTATCGGCTGCGCCGCACCCATATATACGATGCGGTTTTCCGGGACCGGCACGAGAAGAATCCCTGCAGCCTCTGTGCCCGGCTTCGCCGCGGTGCCCTGCACCAGGCAGCGCAGGAGGCCGGCTGCGGCGTCGTAGCGCTCGGGCATCATCAGGATGACGCGGCCGAAACGTTTTTGATGAACCTGCTCGGCGGGGGGGGCTGGGCTGTTTTTCTCCCAAGACGGAGCTCGACCGGCGCGGCCTGACACTGATTCGCCCCCTCATATTCCTGGAGGAGCGGGAGATCGCGGCGTATGTCCGGAAGGAGGGGCTGCCGGTGGTCAAATCCCGCTGTCCGGCGGACGGGCATACCCGCCGCGAAGACATGAAAGCGCTGCTGCGGGAGTTGTCCGGCCGGTACGGGCCGCTGGAGCCCCGCATCATCGGAGCCATGCAGAAGGCCGGGCTGGACGGCTGGGGCGGCGGGCCGGACGAAACCGAGTGCGGGGCCGAACGGCCCGGCGCGGGTTTTTAAATAACAAAGCGGGACGCCGGATAGGCGTCCCGCTCCATACGCATTACTGCACGGACAGGTCGATTAGGCCGAGGGTGCGGCTGACGAGGTCGTCGAAGGAAACGGTGGACAGGCCGAGGAGCGCCGTATGCAGGCAGTTCTGAAGTGGCTCGGTCCAGCAGGGTTCGATGCTGCTGGCACCGGAGAGCATACCGGTGATGGAGCCTACCGTCGCGCCGTTGCAGTCGGTGTCGAAAGCCGCTTCGACTGCGAGGCAAATCGAGGTTCCGACATCGCCCTGGCCGCAGAGAAGCGCCATGGCGACGATCATGGCGTTGGCGGTCGTCAGGCACCAGTCGTGGTTGCGGCGTTCATCGTACGTTTCGTGGATTTTTTCCGTGATCTCCGCGGCTGACAAGCCGGCGCCGTACCACTGACGGACCAGGTCGATATCCCGACGCAGCCGGCAGTGAGAGGGGATGCAGGCAAGCCCAGCTTCCAGAACCTCCTCGGGGGTTTGGCAGACAGCCGCAGCCGCCAGCATCGCCGCTGTCAGCATCTCGCCGTAGATGCCGTTTTTTACATGGGAGACGCAGGCGTCCCGATACGCCATCTCCGCCGCTTTTTGAGGATTCCCCGGATGGATATAGCCGAAGAAATCGGCTCGGATCTGGGCGCCGATCCATTCCCGGAACGGGTTGTCCTGCGTGGCGGTTGCGGGGGGAAGAAGGCCGGAGGCCGCGTGGCGGTAGGCGACCCGTTCCGCCGTGCAGGTGGAAAACAGCGGCAGCCACATCATCCAGCTTTCCAATACGTCGTTCGGGGTAAAATCCCGGCCGTAGGTTTCCAGCAGCCGCAGGGCAAGCACGGTATAATTGGTGTCATCGTCGTTCGGCGCGCCGTTCTCCAGCGTGTCGCCCCAATAGGTATGACGGAACAGCTCGAGCTCGGCGGCGAGATCCGGTGAGATGTCTTTCCAGCAGATATACCGCCGCAGAGGCCGGTTCCCGGTCTTTTCGAGCAGGGGAATGAGTTTGTCGCGGCGGAAGCCTTCGACCGGTTTGCCGAGCAGACATCCCGCAGCCCGGCCGAGCCATGCGCCCCGGATTTTGTCGGGCAGGGCGTCGGGATCGGGGGCGGAAAGGGTGGGTTTCGTTTCTGGACAAGCCGCGAGGATGGACGGAAGATCGGACGGTTCGGCATACGGGTATCCCTCCCGCATGGGCCGTGCGCGGAGCAGCCGGACGATCTCCCGGGCCCCCTCATCGGAGAATCCCGGTGTGGCCGCGGCCGTGCGGCAAAGGGTCTCCAGGTCGGCCACGTCCAGACCCTCGTCATAGGATTGCTGCCACTCGACATCGAGATCCGGCGCCAGGGTGAGCCAAGCTTGTTGATCCAACATGTACAATTGCCCCTTTCATCCAGTTTTGATTTCAGTATACCGTCCGGTACGGATGGATTCCAACCGGAAAGGAGCCTTCACTGTGCAAAAACAACGATCTTGTGATCCCGTTGTCTATCCCGTGGCGCTGCCCGAGTCGTTCCCGATATCCTCGTTTTTCTATACCCAGCGGTTCCGCTCCTTTCAGGACCGGCATCGGCACGCCTGCGCCGAGCTCGGTCTCTGCCTCGATGGAAGCGGGGTGTTTTTCATCGGGGAAAAAGCGGTTCCGTTCCGCGCGGGAACCATCTCTCTCATTCCGCCTTACCAGGCGCACATCGCGCAGAGCGCCGACGTGCATCCCAGCCGGTGGTGGTTCTGCTCGTTCGATGCGGTTACCTTTGGCCTGGATTCCGTTCGGGAAGGGTTTGTGAGCACGGACGCGGAGTCGGGGGAGCTGGTCCGCCTGCTCATGCGGGAGCTGGACGACCTGGCTGCAGGCCATGACCGGCAGGAGGACATTGCCCTTCTGCTGCGCTATATCCTGCGCCGCCTCTATCGCGCCCAGGAGGAACGGCCGCTGGAAGGGGACGGCGTCCCCTCGATTCTGCCGGCCATCCAAGCCTTGACGGGCGAAGAGGATGTGACGACCGAAAAGCTCGCGGAACTCTGTCATTTCAGCGTCAGCCGGTTTCGTGAAGTGTTCCGAAATGCCGCGGGCTGTACCCCAATGGAATACCGCACCCGGGTCCGCCTGCTCCGGGCCGCCGACCGGCTGCGGGAGACCGACGATCCGGTGGCGGTCATCGCTGCAGACGTGGGATTCGGCAGTCTGTCGGCGTTCAACCGGCAGTTCAAGGCCGCATTTGCCGTGCCGCCGCTCGTCTATCGCAGCGAAGCGGCCGGGAACCGGACGGCTTCCGCTCAATCGTGAGGCCGCTGATAGAAATTTCCCGAGACCTGGTCGGTTTTCAGCACGTTGATGAAGGCACCGGGATCGATTTTCCGCACCGTCCGCGTGACTTTTTTGACCTGATCGCCGGCGATGACGGAATAAATCATGGACCGGGGCTGCCCGCCCCACAGGCCGGTCCCCTGAAATAAGGTGGCGCCGTGATGGGTGGCGTCTTTGATTTCGGCGTAGATATCGTCCGCCTTGTCTGTGATAATGAACAGGGTCGTGCGCTTATAGCGCGGATTGAGCAGATGAACCACCTGGGTGGAGGCGTATTGGAACAGGATCGAGTATAGGGCTTTGTCCCATCCGAAAAGAAAACCCGCGATCACCAGCATGACGGCATTGCCGAACAAAATATAGTTCCAGGCATCCACGTTTCGTCTTTCCGACACGGCGACGGCGATAAAGTCGGTTCCGCCGCTCGTCGCGCGGCCGAGAAGGCAGAGGCTGATGGAAAAGCCGTTGATGATGCCGCCGAAAATGCAGATGAGCAGCACGTCGTTCGTGATCGGCATGGACGGCAGCACATCGGTGAGAAGACTGGTCAGGGCGATCATCAGACAGGAATACAGGGTGAACCGCTTGCCGATCAGGCGGAAACTGACGACGGCCGGTATGGCATTGAGAAGCACGTTGATCAGAGAAAAGGGCAGGGATACGCCCCAGAACTGCTCCGCACTCCGCTGGATGAGCAGCGTCAGACCCGTGAAGCCGCCCGGAAACAGGCCGCCCGTATCGACAAAGCTGTTAATGTTGAGGGCCATGATCACGGAGGCGGCGGCAATGAGCGTCAGCCGGAGGGTGTGGTCCCGGACCGTGTGCAGCAGGGAGCCGGAGGACGGTTCATGCATGAAAATTCCCTCGATTCAGTCTGAATTCCGGACAGGGTCAGAGCGTCGGATATCTGCTCCTAGTATAGCATGCGGCCCATGAAAATAGTACACCTATTGTTTGAGAAATCCCGGAGGGTTTCAAGATGCCGACATGGAATTTATGGCATGGCTGCCACAAGCTGAGTCCCGGCTGCCTCCATTGCTACGTTTACCGGACGGACAGCCGCCACGACCGCGATGCGGGAGCGGTGCGGAAAACGGGATATTTCGATCTGCCCCTCCGGCGAAACCGGCAGGGAGAGTATAAACTGCGTCCGGAGGACGGCATCGTCTACACGTGTTTTACGTCCGATTTTCTGCTGGAGGACGCCGACGATTGGCGTGCGGACGCCTGGGCGATGATGCGAAAGCGTTCGGATCTGACCTTTCTGTTCATCACCAAACGCATCGCCCGTTTGGACGCGTGTCTGCCCCCGGATTGGGGAGACGGCTATGAAAACGTCCATATCGGCTGCACGGCCGAGGATCAGAAGCGGGCGGAGGAGCGGCTGCCGCTTTTTTTGGCGGCCCCGATCCGGCACAAATTCATTGTCTGTGAGCCGCTTCTCGAGCGGGTGGATCTCTCTTTGTATCTGACCCCGGCCATTGAGGAAGTGATAGCGGGCGGAGAATCGGGATATGACGCCCGGCTCTGCGACTTTTCGTGGATCCAGGAACTCCGGGAACAGTGCGTCGCGGCGCGGGTGCCGTTCCATTTCAAGCAGACCGGCGCCCATTTCCGAAAGGACGGAAGGGTCTACCGGATCGAACGCCGCCATCAGCACAGTCAGGCGGCCAAGGCGGACATCGAATATCGTCCCTGAACAGGGCAAGGGCCGGGGAGACAATCTGTCTCTCCGGCCCTGTTTTGGCGGAAGGGCTATGCGGTAGCCGTAAGGACAGCGGCGCCGTTGATACAGGCGGCGAAGGCCACGCTGCGGAACCCTGCCTCTGTGAGCAGCTGCATTTCGTGATCCGGGGTGAGCGGGGTATCGAAATGGACATAAGTACCGGCGGGAATGCGGTCCCGCTGCCGCCGGGCGTCCGCCGCGGCCATTAGCAGGGTTTCTTCCTCTTCGCAGCAGGCCAGGTAGTCCACCTCCAGATAAAGGCCGCCTGCGGGCAGTGCCCGGCGGATTTTTCGAAATAAATCCCGCTTTTTTTCCGGCTTGAAATGGTGCAGGGTTTCAAAAGACATCACGGCGTCGAACGATTCCTGTTCAAAGGGATGGGAGAAATAATCCGCGCAGATGGTGCGCACAGCGGGGTGCTTGCGGCGCAGGTTCGCCAGCATAGAGGCGGACAGGTCGATCCCTGTGACGGAAAGACCGGGCCGGGCGGCCAGAAGGACGTCCAGTTCCAGCCCGGTTCCGCAGCCGAGATCCAGCAAAGACCGCATATCCTCCGGGAGAAAAGAGGGCAGCGCAGCATACGCGGCCCGCCAGACCGCCATATGCTCCTCGTATTCCCCGATACGGGCGGCGAAAAAATCCGTCATGGATTCCAGTGGCTGCTCGGCGGTTTCCTCCAGCCAGGCTTTCAGCTCGGCCATATACGTCGGGATGTTTTCGCGGATGACGATGGGTTTCATGGATACGCCTCGATTCTGGTTATCATGCGGCGCCGCGGGACCGGGATGCCGCATGGGAATATAGCGAAGGCCGTCCGTGAGCTGTTCGGCATCGGCCTGCACAAATCCCAGACGGCGGTAAATCTCGACGGCATACGGGGCGGCGTTGACCGTTATGGGACCATGGAGGCAGGCGGCATGGGCTTCGGCAAACAGCGCCCGTCCGATGCCTCTTCGCTGAAAACGGCCATCTACAAAAAACAGGGCGATATGGCGGCCTTCGTCACGGGTGGCCAGCATACCGATGAGGATGCCGTCTTCGAACGCGCCGTACAGCGTCAGCTGGCCGGTATAGCCGGGATCCTGAAGGGAACGCCGGAATGCTTCGATGCCGGCTTCGCTGTAGTCCGGGGCCTCATATTGTTGGAATACCGTCCAGGCGAGAGCAAGGGATTCCGGGATCTCCTGTCCGGTCAAGATGCGTATCGTCATTCCGTCACCTCCCGGGTCATCCTCAAAAGCGGCAGGACTTACCGTCTCCATCCTATCATATCCGCTGCGGGAAGTCAAAAAATCCGGCGCCCGCGTAAAGCGGACGCCGGGGACGTCTGGATGTTATCGGCCGGGCCGTCCGCCCATGCCGCCCGGGTTCATTCCACCGGGGCCTCCGGGATTCATTCCGGCATTGCCTCCGGCGGTGCCGTCGTCCCGGACACTGGTGACTGTGCCCGACAGGGTGATGGACGCAAGCTTGGTCCCACCCGACAGGGACCCGGAGGCATAGTAGCCGCTCAACGATTCCCCGCTGCAGGTTCCCCCGCTGTACAGGGTGTAGCTCTCCCCCTGTTTCAGAGCCGGGGCGCAGATCACCGCCGATTGATAAGATTTGACCGGAGTGAACGCCGCCACGAGGTTCCCTTTGGAATCGGTCAGGCTGAGCAGCGTGCCGGCCGTCTGGGTCGAGGTATAGGTGATCATCAGGGATGCCTGCGTCGATGCTGTTCCGGGGGCCTGTGCCATCCCCGCGCTGCCCACGGCGATCAGCACGCCGCCCGACATGGTACAGGAGCCGTCGTAATCCAGGGCGCCGTTGCCGTTATCGGTCGGTCCGTTGACCAAAACCGTGCCGCCGGTGATGGTCAGGGCGCCGTTGGAATCGAGCCCGTCGCCCCCTGCGTCGATGACCAGGGTGCCGCCGGAAATCGTGAGGGCGTGGTTGCCGCCTGTTTGGAAGCTGTCGGGGCCGCGCCAGCCGTTTCCGGCATCCGAATCGCTGCCGCCCGCGGCGTTGAGGCCGTCGTCGGACGCTTTGACCTGGATGTCCCCGCCGGAGATGGTCACGTTGGATCCTTCCAGCCCTTCGTAACTCGTTTTCACCGCGATGGTGCCGCCTGAAATGGCGAGAGTGCCGTCCGCATGTACGCCGTCATCGCCGGTCGATAGATCGAAGGTTCCGGCCGCAATCGTCACGTCGCCGTTTGCGTGCAGGGCATCGTCCGCGGAATCGATGACGAACGTTCCCCCTTTGAAAGCGAGGGCGGTGCCGGCCTTGATGCCTTTGTAGCTTTCCCCATCCGCCGCTGCGGCCGCCGTGCCTCCGCCCGGACGGAAATTCCAGCCTGGATTCATCCCTGTGGTTTTGGAGACCGAGGCGCTGCCGCCGCCGCAGACGATACGATAGCTGCCCCCCGTGACCGCGAGCGCCGTCTCCGCCTGAATGCCGTCGTTTCCCGCCTCAATGGTGAAGGTACCGCCGTCGAGGGCAATCCATCCCTTATCCGCGTCGGTGTCGTTATTGGATTTGATGCCGTCTCCTTCGGCGGTGACCGTGATCGTTCCCCCGAGAATACTCACGGAATCCTTTCCCCGGATGCCGTCGTGAGCCGCCGTGACGGATATCTCCCCGTTTACGATCACGAGATCGTCCTTTGAGGTGATGCCATTGTTGTACCGGGCGGTCACGGTCAGGACTCCTGTGCCGTTGATGGTGAGATCCTGCTTGCTGAAGAGCGCCGCGTTCGGTTCATCCTCCCCGGCCGCGAATGCGTAAGTTTCCCCGTCGGTCAGGGTGTTCAGCGTCCCCTCCGCCAGGGTGAGAATCACCCCTTCGGCTTGTTTGATGTAGAGGGGCGCGCTGTTGGAGCAGGCCAGCGTCACTCCGTTCAGCACGAGTTTCACCACATCCTCCTTGCCAGCGTCCACGATGACCTGCCCGTCCGTCAGTTCACCCTTTAGGACGTAGGTGCCGGCTTTGGAAATGGTCAGCACACTGCCGCTCACCGCGGCTCCGCCGCCGGATACCTGGATGGACGAGCCGTTCAGGGTGACCGCAGTGGATCCGGTTTCGCTCCAATTATCGTCGAGATCCTCGTCGGTATACCGGTCGGGATCCACCGATGCCGCCGCATCCAGGACGGCGCCAGACCCGCCCGATGCGGATTCGGACGAGGCATTTCCCGAGGAGGTTCCATTTTCCCGGCGGCAGGACGAAAGGGACAGGGCCAGAAAGAGCGCCGCTGCGGCAGCTCCGACGCGTTTGACAACCGGCATGGATAATTCCTCCTTTTAGAGTTCCTCCCGGTCGGACAATATCCGACCGCAGGAAATGGTTAAATTGCCGTTGCGGCACCGCAGCTCATCGAGGAACGCCTTGCGCGCTACCGGAGTTTTGAGGCGGATCTGGTAGGTCAGCTCATACAGGCTGCCCATATTGGTGGTCTTGACCCGGATGAGCTCCGCGCCATTTGTATAAGTCTCGAACAAATCGTCAAAAAGGCCTTCGTAATCGAGGCTCTCGGGAATCACGATCCGCAGGATGCTGTCTCCGCTGTGATTCTCCCCGAACCGTGTCGTGTTGAGGAGAAGCAGCGCCGCGCCGATCACGAGGAAGAACAGGAGGGCGAAAAACAGGTAGCCCATCCCCGTGGCCAGGCCGATCGCCATGGCGAAGAAAATGCAGCCGATTTCTTTGGCGCTGCCGGGAACCGAACGGAAGCGCACGAGGCTGAAAGCCCCGGCCACGGCCACGCCGGCCCCGATGTTCCCGTTGACGAGCATGATCACGAGCTGCACCATGGCGGGCAGCAGCGCGAGGGTGATGACAAAACTTTTCGAATAGGTACTGCGGCGCATATAGATGAAAGCGGTCCCGAGTCCCAGCAGAAGAGACGCCAGGGTGCAGACCAGAAACAGCACAGGAGTCAGCCCGCTTTGGAGGATGCTTCCGGCAAGATTGTCAAACATGAGGGGTTCCTTCCTTCTTCTGTGGATTCCGGGAAAAGGTGTTCCCGGTAGCAGGTCCCGTACTTAGAGACCGACTGGGGATAGAGCGCGAAGGCATCGAGCAGATGGGCCAGCCACAGCGGCATGGCGCCCGGCAGTTTCACTTCCATCAGCATGGTGCCGTCCGGGAACAGCGGTTCCCCCTCGTCACCGAAAGCCAGGTCGAGGTGGCGGCTGCGGTAGCGGACGCGCTCGTCAAACGTGATCCGCACTTCCGGGTTGTCTTTGGCCGTCAGGGCGATCCGGTCATACGCGAGATAAACCGCGGGGATCAGCGGCCGCTGCCGGACGAACCAATCGATTTCCTCCAGTACCTGGCAGCTGGGCTCGGGTTTGTCGCGGGTGCGCATATAGGCCATCGCCGTTTCCAGCGGCATCGGCACCCGCCGCTTGAAAACTTCGCCCTCGTATTTCTTTTTCAGCTCCAGGTACACGGTGTCTTCCGGTCCCGGAACACCGTAGCCGCGCAGGCGCAGCTTTTCCTTATAAACCGGTTTTTCCAGAGAGGCGCGGATCAGGTCGTAGTTCGGCGTATCGTAGTACAGGCTGCCGATCGTGTACCGGCCGTAAGCGTCCGGAGCCGCATAGACCTGAAGCGCGGCATACAAGGGCTGGAACACGTCGCCGGTCAGCCGGTATTTGAGCTCCATCCGTTTAAAGACGGTCGGGCTTGCAGGCATGGATATCCCTCCTGTCGGAAAAGGGGCGGGGTCCCTCGGTTTGCCATCATCATACCGGATCAGCCTGAAAAGAGTCTGAAAAATGCCTTTCAGCTTCTTTTCAGGCTGGCGGCGTATCCTTTTGATAGGAAAACCCGGTTGCATCCGGGCGGATTTTGTGTCAAGATAAGATTGCCCTGATAAGGTCTGCAAAGGAGGCCGTACAGATGCGGATTCTGATCGTGGAAGATGAAATCCGGCTGGCCGAGGCGCTCGGTCAGCTGATGAAAGAACAGCGCTATGCCGTCGACCTGGTATACGACGGAGAGGACGGCCTTCACTACGGGCTGAGCGGCCAGTACGACGTGATCGTGCTCGATGTCATGCTGCCCCGGCGGAGCGGTTTCGATGTGGTCCGCCAGCTCCGCCGTGAAAAAATCGCCACCCCTGTCCTGCTGCTGACCGCGCGAGACGAGGTGCCAGACAAGGTGGCGGGACTCGACTGCGGGGCCGACGACTATATGACCAAACCGTTCTCACCCGAGGAACTGCTCGCGCGGGTGCGCGCCCTGTCCCGCCGTCAGGGGGATGTGGTACTCGAAGAGATGCGGTTTGCCGATCTCGTGCTGCAGCTCTCTACCTATACCCTGCACTGCGGGGCCCGTTCGGTCCATCTTGGGTTCAAGGAATGCGAGGTGCTGCGTCTGCTCATGGCGAATGCCTCCGCCCTGGTGCAGAAAGAAGATCTGCTGACCAAGGTGTGGGGATACGAGTCGGGCGCGGAGGACAACAACGTGGAAGCCTATATTTCTTTCCTGAGGAAAAAGCTGGCCTTTCTCGGTTCCCGCGTGGAAATTTTGACGGTTCGCCGGGTGGGATACCGGCTGACAGAGGGGGCATCCGCATGATCCGGAAGCTGCGCCGGAAATTCGTCTTAATCAATATGCTGCTGGTCAGTGCCGTGCTCGTCACGGTGTTCGCGGTGCTGTGTTTTTCTACCTACCGCCAGATCCGTGCCGACAGCAGCGATGCTCTCCGCCGCGCCCTCAGCATGGGCACAGATGGGGATAAAGCCCCGCCCCGCCAGGATTTCGGCGGTAAAAGGCCGGGAGCGCACGCGCCCCTGCTCCCGGTTTTCTGCGTTCTGCTGGATGAGAGCGGTGCGGTCGTTTCCATCTACGGCGAAACCATGAGCATTACGGCGGAGGAAGCCGCGCAGGCCGCGGAGCTGGCCCTGGCGGACGGACGAATGGAAGGAACGCTCTCCGGGATGGGGCTGCGTTTTCTGCGGCAGGAATCTCCCTCGGGAATCAAAATCGCCTTTGCGGATATGAGCAGCGGCCGCTCAACCATGCGGGGGCTGCTGCTGACCTCACTGCTCGTCGGGATCGGCGGACTGGCTGCCTTTTTCGGCATCAGTTTGTTTCTCTCTTCCTGGGCGCTCCGCCCTGTGGAACGCGCCTGGGAACGGCAGCGGCAGTTTGTTGCGGATGCATCTCATGAGCTCAAAACCCCGCTGACCGTCATTCTGGCCAACACCGGCATATTGCTTTCCCACAAGGAAGAAACCATCGAAACCGAACAGCGATGGGTGGAAAACACCAAGGAGGAAGCCGGCCGGATGAAAACCCTGGTGGACGAGCTTCTCTTTCTGGCCAAGCTCGACGCCGCCCATGTGCCTGTACCGGTGCCCCTCGACCTCAGCGATGTGGTGATGAGCCGCCTGCTGCCCTTCGAATCGGTGGCGTATGAGCAGGGAATCATCCTGGACGGCCGGATAGACCCCGGCATCCGGGTGTCGGGCGACGCGGTCCAGCTCGGACAGCTGACCGGCGTTCTGCTTGACAACGCCTGCAAATACACCGATCCGGGCGGCCGGGTCACCCTGACCCTCGATGTTTTGCAGGACCGGGCCCGGCTGCGGGTACACAACACAGGGGCACCGATCCCGCCTGACCGGCAGGCGCATCTGTTTGAACGGTTCTACCGGGCGGACGAATCACGCAGCCGGAAAAAGGGGGGCTACGGCCTCGGGCTTGCGATCGCCCACAGCATTGTGGAAACCCACAAGGGCCGCATCACCGTCCAAAGCGGAAACGACGGCACCGTTTTTACGGTCCTGCTGCCCCTGCATCGATGATTTTTGGCGCCGTTTAAAGGGGCGGGATGGAGAACATCCCGCCCCTTTAAACTGATGTCAGCTGGCTATCGATCCAGTCATACCGGGTACAGGCTGGCGGATTTTCGGTGCCGGTTGCACCCGCAGCAAGGGTATGTTAAGATCAAGATAAGGAAATTTTAACATACTCGTCCGGGCATTCATGGTATACTGAAACGTGCAAAGGGGGGCATGTGCCGATGCCGTATACAATTCTTGTAGTAGACGACGAACCGGAAATCGCCGATCTGATCGAACTTTATCTGAAAAATGAAGGATTTGCCGTCCACACCTGCTATACCGCATCGGCGGCGCTCGCCTGCATTGAGACGGAGCACCTGGATCTCGCTCTGCTCGATGTGATGCTGCCGGACACCGACGGTTTCGCCATCTGCCGCAAAATCCGGGAAACCCACACCTATCCGGTCATCATGCTCACCGCCAGGGATCAGGAGATCGATAAGATCCTGGGGCTTACCCTGGGGGCGGACGATTATATCACCAAGCCCTTCCGCCCGCTCGAGATGATCGCGCGGGTCAAAGCGCAGCTGCGCCGGTCCACGCAGTACAACCGCTCGGAAGACGAGACGGAGGAACGTGTGATCGCCTTTTCGGGGCTGGTTCTCAATCAGGACACCCACGAATGCACGCTCGACGAAAAGCCCCTCTCCCTCACCCCCACCGAGTTCTCCATCCTGTGGTTTCTGTGTGCGAACCGCGGCCGGGTTATCAGTTCGGAGGAGCTGTTCCACGAAGTCTGGGGCGAAAAATATTTCACGGGAAGCAACAACACCGTGATGGTCCATATCCGGCATCTGCGGGAAAAAATGCACGACGCGGCCGAACACCCGAAGTATATCAAGACGGTGTGGGGAGTGGGGTATAAAATTGAAAAGTAAATTCCGCGCCCTGAAGAAAAAAATCTTTCTGCAGGTGGTGCTGACCGTCGTCATCGCCGCCGTGGTCGGGTCGATTCTGCTCCATGTGCTGATCGACGGCGTCCTGCAAAATCCGTTTGCCGAGACTTTTATCAATCTTTGTGAACGGGTCCTGCGGCTCAACGCGAGCAGCGCCAAAACCGCGTATTATGCTCTATTCCAGCGGTTTAAGCCATTGTGGCTCGGCATCGGCTTTGTGTTGCTGCTGCTCGTCATTTTCTATTTTGCCTTGTCCCGTATGACCCGTTATTTCGACAAACTCAGCGAGGGGCTGGACCGGCTGACCGATGAAACCGACGAGGATATCCATTTGCCCGCCGAGCTCGATTTTATGGAAAAACGCCTGAACGCGGTCCGGGAAACCCTGCGCAAACGGGAAAAAGACGCCAAAGAGGCCGAACAGCGGAAAAACGACCTCGTCGTCTATCTCGCGCACGACATCAAGACGCCGTTGACATCGGTGATCGGGTATTTGAACCTGCTCGATGAGGCTCCCGACATGCCCGCTGAACAGCGGGCAAAATATGTGGATATCACGCTGCAGAAAGCCTATCGCCTTGAGCAGCTCGTCGACGAATTCTTTGATATCACCCGCTTCAATCTGCAGACCATTGTGCTCAATCGGGAGGTGCTGCATCTGTCCTTTATGCTCCGGCAGCTGGCAGACGAATTTTTCCCTATTCTCTCCCCGCAGCATAAAGAAGCCCGGGTGGAGGCCCCCGATGAGCTGCTCGTCTATGCGGATCCGGACAAGCTGGCCCGGGTATTCAACAATATTCTGAAAAATGCCGCGGCCTACAGTTTTCCGGACAGCGTCATCGCCATCCGTGCGTCACTCGAGGAGGACTCCGTGGTGGTATCCTTTGTCAACCACGGCCGGGAGATTCCGCCCGAAAGCCTGACGACCATTTTTGAAAAGTTTTACCGGCTGGACAGCGCCCGTTCTAGCAACACGGGCGGGGCGGGGCTGGGGCTGGCCATTGCCCGGGAAATCGTTCTCGCCCACGGAGGCGATATTACGGCGGCCAGTGAAAACGGCGTCACCGCCTTTACCGTGACGCTGCCGGCCTCCAGGCCGGTCTTGCCTCTATCTGCCCCAACGTGATCTTCACCGGCCTTTGCATTTGCTGCGCAAATGCCCGGGGTTTCTTAGACCGCCGGGGTCTTACCTCTTTCTACTCCAACCTGATCTTCGCCGGCCTTTGTTCTCCTGTATTTGACGGAAGGCCTACCCTTTTTCAATCAAAAAGATGCCGCAAAATGCAGAACATTTTGCGGCATCTTCTTTTCATCCACGCTTACCGGGAAAGTGCCTCTGATTGGACCGGCCCAGGATATAGTCGGTGGTGGTTCCATAAAAATCCGCCAAGGCGATCAGCACCTGGGTGGGAATATCCCGCTGCCCGAGCTCATAGTTGCTGTACACCTGCTGAGAACAATGCAGGATTTCACTGAGCTGTTTTTGCGTGAGGTCCTGGTCTTCCCGCAAGTCGCGAATCCTCTGGTACATTACCAACACCTCGGTTCCTCTTTAGTATAGGATAGGCCCCAATCTTGCCTTGACAGCTACCGCAAATTGCAGTAAAATGAACCTATATTTTTTGTGAAAATCCTGTCTGGCAAGGGGGCGGAACGCATGAGGAACCAACAGGAGCGGTCGATATCCGCCGCCGAACGTCATGCGTTTGCTGCGGCCCTTTGCGGGAATTTTCCTCTGGGAGCTCTGCCGTCCGGGCTGCTTTTTGTCGCGGCCGCCTTTCAGCGGTTCGCCGGGAACCTGGAAACCGGCCGTTCAGTCGAAGCGTTTGGCACTTTAGCGGCGGCTTTTCTGGCCGTTATCCTTCTGCTGCTTTATCTCTATCCGCCCTTCCGCCGGTGGGGATTTGCAGCCGGGGCGATCTTATATTATGCGGGCTTTTTCTGCTTTTGTCTCGGCGAAAACCGGGACGGCGGCACGATGTATCTATACTACAGTATGCTCCTAGGGACGGTTTGTATGCCCTTTCCCTCCATGCTCTGGCTGTGGCCGGTTCCCGTCTGCGCCGCTGCGCTGCTCTGGCAGGATGCTCAGATGCTTGTTCCGGTTTTGATCCCCGCTGCGGCCGCCTTGTGCGGCGCATATATGCATTACAGGCGAAGCCTGACCTTCTTTCTCTCCCGCATACGGCTGGAACGGCTGAGCGAACGGGATGAACTGACCGGTCTCTACAACCGGCGGGGTCTGTGCAAGCAGGCGGAACGTCTATGGGCCGCCTGTCGGGAAAACCGTCTGACTGCGGGCGTACTGATGGTGGATATCGACGATTTCAAGGCTTTCAACGACACCTACGGCCACGTTCAAGGGGACGAATGCCTGCGCCAAATCGCGCAGCGGATCACGTCCGAGGCCAACCGGTATTGTGCCGGACGGCAAATTACCGTGCGGTACGGCGGTGAGGAATTCCTGGTGATTTCCGATCATCCCGATTTTTTATCTTTTGCCGGACAGATTGTATCGGAAGTCCGCGAGCTTCGATTTGCCTCCTCCGGCGGCGCAGAATCCTCCGTTACCATCAGTGCCGGGCTTTACAGCGGTGTTCCGGACGCGGACAGCCAGCTCGAGTCCTTTATCGAGAAAGCGGACGAGGCGCTGTATGCCGCCAAAAAACACGGTAAAAACCGGCTCGTTGTATACAGCGGCCCGATGCCGGCCGTACAGATTAAGTGAACGTTCAAAGCGGAGGGGGGCCCTTTAAAAAGGCTCCCCTCCGCTTTATCATGCCGAAAGCGCTTATCTGCCGCATTTGAATGTAGACATCGGCCCCTTTTTGATATATACTAATAAGACACTCAATCCACTGCATGCGACGAGGATCCAACCGCTGACCTTGGAAAGGAGCGACAGTTCATGGCGCCGCCAATTCAATCGCGAAAAGAACCCCCCTGGGCAGCCGTCGTGCTGCTGCTCATCTTCTTTTTCCCTCTCGGGCTGTATTTGTTGTATCAAAAACTCTCGGCCCCCCCCATCGGACGGAGCGGCGGAACCACATTCCTGATTATCGGCTTTGTATTCTTTGCTCTTGCTGTGATCGATATCGGGGAACGTACCCTGGGATGGTCTCATGACGGCCGCGGCGGAACCGATAGTCTGTTTTCCTCCGTGGTCTACACCGCCGTGGCTCTGATCTCCGGTCTCCTGTGCTTTCTTGCCGCCGGAATGCTGTTTAAAAAACGGCATGACTACCAGTTGTACGCCCCTTATCTGCTCGGCCATGTGACCACGTCGCTGGATGCGGTCGCCCAGGCCCTGTCCCGCGATTATCTGCGGGTCTGCCGGGATCTGCAGCGTCTGATCAATGCCGGATGCCTGAGCAGCGCGTATATCGATTATTCCCACCGGCTGTTTGTGTTCAGCCGGCACTGGCTGGCCGCGCCCCCGCCGCCCCCGTCCCCGTCCATCCCTTCTAAGGAGGACGCCATCGTCGGGGAGGAACCGGACGAGGCGGACGGCGTCGATGCGGCAGCCCTGCTGACCCGTATCCGGGAGCTGAACGAGACGATCCGCCACCCGCAGCTGTCCAACCGGATCTGGCAGATCGAAGGACTCTGCCGCAAGATTTTCCAGGTGGTGGAATCCCAACCCGAAAAGCAGACGCAGATCCGCGCCTTTATGCAGTATTATCTTCCCGCCACCCTCCGCCTGCTGGACACATATGCGCAGCTGGAATCCCAGCAGGTCCACGGTGAAAACATCGACAGCGCGATGCGTCGCGTGGAATCCATGGCCGATACATTGGCCGAGGCGTTCAAAAAACAGCTCGATCTCCTGTTTTCCGGGGAAGCGCTCGATGTTTCTGCAGAAATCCGGGTGCTGGAAACCATGCTGGCCCGCGACGGGCTGACGGGCAGCAGCCCGTTTTCCGATCCTCCGGATTCCGAACCGTCATAAAAAAGCTGCCGGGCTGTATGCCCGGCAGCTTTTCTTACAGGGGAAATATCGAAACGGCAAAGGTAAAGGTTTTTTCACCCAGACGGTAAGCCTCCGCCAGCTCCGGCCCGCAGCTGTTGGAGCCTATGCCGCTTTGCCGGTAATCGAGGCTCCATACCGGTCCCGACGACGGGGGCAGATCGTGCCGATGCGGCGCAGCCTCCAATTCCTCCGCCGAATAGGGCAGAGCGGAAAAATCGAAGCAGGGCCGGCCTTCCGCCCGTAGGCCCGTCCCATCCGGGGCGGTCAGCTCTGCAAAGGTGCAGGCATAATGGCTGCCCTGCTCCTGCGGCCGGATATACGGTACGGCCTGCTCCTTCACCGTGGAGACAAAACGCCCCATATGGGAAGCCTGATGCGCGTCGATATAGCTTTCATACGGACCGTATCCGAAGTAGGTCAGGTTATCGATGCTCTCGGCCAGGAACAGGCGGACCCCGAAGCGGGGCAGGTACGGTGCCGCTTCTTCCACCCGCACCCGGGTTTCCAGGTGTACGCGGCCGTCGGACTGAACGGTCCAGCTTACATCCGCCCGGATCATGGGGGCCAGCGTCTGCTCGGGGACGAGGGAGATCGCACTTTCCAGCACGCAGGCTCCGTTTTCTTCCCGTACGGCGGTATGGTACACCCTGGTCTTCAGATGATCATACCCGGCGCGGCGCCAGGCGTTTTGTATGTACCGGTCGTTGTCGGTCGGAGCCCGCCAGACCTGAAACGACATCGGCTGCCGCAAAAGCTCCCGTCCCCGGACGGACCAGCTCCGGAACGCGGCCGTCTGGCTGTCATAGACGAGCGTACTGGGTCCGGCGGACAGAACGAAGGAATCCCCCTGCCGCTGGCAGATGACCCGCCCGCCGAGGCTCGTTTCCGGACATTCCGCCGCAGGCTGTACGGGCAGGGAGAGCTGTACAAAGGCCGCTTCGGTGCCGGCCGGAATCCCCGCAGCCTCATCCTGCTGATAAAACCGCAGGTTGAGCGCGCACACCCCGTCCTCCGGCAGCGTGTACGGCAGCTGGATTTCCTCCGTCCCGCGGGCGGGCGTGTTCAGGAGGGGCAGGTCGCCGCGGCTGAACGTCTCCCCGTTCCTGGTGATTTCCCAGGTTCCGCGCAGATGGGAGAGCGTCCGGAAATCCAGACGGTTGACGACGGCAATCCGTCCCTCTTCCAACCGAACCGGGCGGACATCCACCGGCCGCCATACCGCTTTGACTTCCAGAAGACCCGTGGACGGCGTGCGGTCGGGCATGACCAGACCGTCCGCGCAGAAATTGCCGTCGTGATGGCGTTCCCCGAAATCTCCGCCGTATAAGTACCGCGGTTCACCGGACTCTGTCCGTCCTGCCTCAACCGCATGGTCGCACCATTCCCAGATGAATCCGCCGGCAAACTGCGGATACCGGTCCAGCGCCTCCCAATAATCCCCAATATCGCCCGGGCCATTCCCCATGGCGTGGCAGAATTCGCACAGTACCAACGGACGGGGATCCCTCCGGCTTTCACAGTAGGTCCGGCACCAGTCGATTCCCGGATACATCCGGCTGGTCACGTCGGGACCGGGCTGGGAATCGCCCGGATATCCTCCGACGTTGGAAGCGCCTTCATAATGGACGGGCCGGGTGGTGTCTCGCTCGTGTATCCATCGCAGGCACTCCTCGAAGTTGCAGCCCCAGCCGCTTTCGTTCCCCATAGACCACATCACCACGCAGGGGCGGTTTTTGTCCCGCTCGACCAAGGCGATCTGCCGTTCCAGAAACAGCTCCAGCCAGGCCGGGTCATCTGCCAGCCGGTTGAAAGAGTCTTCATATCCGCCAAGCCCCGTCATGGTGACGCCGTGGCATTCAAGATCCGCTTCGTCGATCACATAGAGGCCCAAACGGTCGCACCACTGATAAAAACGGGGATCGTTCGGATAATGCGAGGTGCGCACCGCGTTGATATTGTGCGCTTTCATCAGACGCAGGTCCCGTTCCATCGCCTCTTCCGTCACCGCATACCCGGTAACCGGATCGCTGTCATGCCGGTTGGCGCCCCGGAACCGCACCGGTGCACCGTTGATGTGAAAAACGCTGTCTTCTATGCGGATTTCCCGCAGGCCGACCGCCTCGGCGAAGTGCTCCCCGGCCGCCTCGATGCGCAGTTCATACAGCGTCGGTTCCTCCGCATTCCAAAGCCGGGGATTTTGCACGAGGAACCGCACGTTTCCCTCCGGATCGGCGGTCTGCGTCTCCAGCCGGTTCCCCTCCGGATCGAACAGGGAGACGGCGGCGCCGGCTGCGGCAGGGCCTTTCAGCTCCACGGCCACCTCCGCCGTTTCCCCGTCCGGCAAGCTCGTCCGGACGGTGTAGTCGGTCACGTGATTTTCGGGACGGTCCAACAGATATACATCCCGGAAAATGCCGGACAGCCGGATTTTATCCTGATCGTCCAAATAGGTGCCTTTGCACCATTTGAGCACCGCCACATGAATTCGGTTTTCCCCTTCCTGCAGATAGGGGGTGACGTCAAATTCGGCCGTGGAGTGAGGGATCTCGCCGTACCCGGCAAATGTCCCGTTGACAAACAGATAGAACGCCGCGTCGACCCCTTCCATGACCAGATAACCGCGGCGTCCCTCTCTCACTTTCCAGGAAAACGTGCGGGTATACAGCCCCGTGGGATTTTCCACAGGCACGTAGGGGGGATCGAAGGGGATTGGGTAGGCGATATTCGTATACTGCGGCCGGTCGATCCCCGGCAGATCGGCGCGGGAAATCTGCCAATTCGAAGGGACGGGAATGGTCCCGTCCGGCTCCGGCAGGCCGCCTTCCTGAATCAACCGGCAGAAATCCGCAAAAGAGGGGAAATACCGGAATCCCCATTCCCCGGACAGACTATGGAATAAGGCGGACGTTTCCCTCTTTTCAAACGCGCCTGTCGGGCGCTCAAAGGGGACATAATAGGCGCGCTGCGGTTTACTTCCAAGTTTGGCAATTGCCAGATCTTCATGACAAAGCATCCATTCCACGTTGATTCCCTCCCATATGGCCGCCTGTCCGTCAGGCGGACTGTCAGTCCCATAGTACTGTCTGTCTCCGCTTCTGTCAAGGCTGTTTTTCATTTAACCGTCTTCTTGCCAAAAATCGTCGCCCGTGGTATAGTAAATACGGTTATGCGGGAGTGGCGGAATGGCAGACGCGCCGGTCTTAGGAGCCGGTTCCATCGGAGTGTGGGTTCAAGTCCCATCTCCCGCACCAAATTAAAGCGCAAACTTTGATACAAAAACAGCCTTCCATTTTGGAAGGCTGTTTTTGCGTCTATGCCCGGAAAGCCTTGGTATTGCTGGCCTTCCGGGCTTTTTCTATTTTCAGTGCCGCTGGAATCAGGTGAATAAATCCCCCTGAAACCTATCGCATAGCGGCCGCCGCATCGGCGACGATTCCAAAACCGCTGGTTTTGCCCCCCTATGTATAGCAGGTAAAAAGTAATACATGAAAAAGCATACCATTTTTACCTTATACTGTTTCACGCCTCCGCTTTTTTCTCCGTCAATTCTTTATAGTACAATAAAAATGGGAGATGATAATTTCATATCAATAACGGAGGGAAAACGATGTGTTACACAATTAACTTAGAGGTAATCGGACAGTTCAAGCAGCATTTGAAGCAGGAGGAAAAGAGCGAAGCGACGATAGAAAAATATTTGCGAGACATTCAGCATTTTTACTCGTTTCTGGAGGACAGACCGCTTTGCAAAGCGGAAACGGTGGCGTATAAGGAAAAGCTCACGGAGCAGTACGCCCCGGCCAGCGTGAACTCCATGCTGGTGGCACTCAACGGCTTTCTGCGGTTTATTGGACAAAACGATTGCTGCGTCAGACTGCAGAAAATCCAGCGGCAAATTTTCTGCCGGGAAAATAAGGAGCTTACACAAAGCGAATACCAACGGCTGGTAAAAGCTGCCGGGAATACACAATTATCCTACATCCTGCAAACCATCTGCGGTACCGGTATCCGGGTATCGGAGCTGCAGTATATCACGGTGGAGGCTGTGTTGGCCGGACAGGCGACAGTCAACTGCAAAAATAAAACGCGGGTCATTTTCATACCCGCGCCGCTTAAAAGGCTGTTAAAAGAATATATAAAAAAATCCGGCATACAAGCCGGAAGCGTGTTTGTAAGTAAAAACGGGAAGCCGCTGGATCGCAGCCAGATATGGCGAAAAATGAAAGGGTTGTGCGAAAGGGCAGGAGTAGCGCCGGACAAGGTCTTTCCCCACAACCTGCGCCATTTATTTGCGCGGATATTCTACAGCATAAAAAAAGATATTGTACGGCTGGCTGATATTCTCGGTCACAGCAGTATCAATACCACGAGAATTTATACTCTTGAAACAGGGAAACAGCATCTAAACGATCTGACACAGGTACAGCGGCATATCCTGCTCACATAATATGGATTATGTGTTCTTATATATCAACATAATATGGATTATGTTGTATCTTGTCGTGAAAACAAACCACTACTTTTACATAAATATAGCACAGTCGGTTCAGTTTTGCAAGCATTTATCTGGAAGATCTAAAAAACCCCAAAACAAACAAGCCGGAAAAGCTTTTCGTCTTTCCGGTCTATTTGCTTATACCCTTTTTCTCTTTTGGGACACAACACATCAGCCCTTCAAGGCTTACCTTAGATAGGGGCTATCAACATAATCCATATTATGTTGACAGGGCACATCCACGGGCTCCTTACTGATTCATACTGTTCCCATCAAACGGAACGTCAACATAGCTGGGTGAAAACATCCGGCTTTTTGTGCTGCTTGAATTCAGGGACAGGTCTAAAGAAAAAATGATCTACTACTTGCAGACGTATTTTTACGTTATTTAGATTTTCAAAAAGAAGAAAATGTTACAAAACGCCTTAAAATCCATACAAAAACAGCAACCGATAATGATCTGTTATATCGGACTATATCGTGCTGATAACATATTATAGTATAAACACAGGAGAAGGGGTGGATGAAATGAATTTTTTCATGCAAAAGGGCAAGCACTATAGGGTTTCACCGTTACAAAGTCAATACAGGAGCGCGAGATTATGGCACAAAATGGTAGGCGTAGCGCTTTGTATTGCACTGCTTTTCACAAATATGGCTGGGGTTTTAGCGTTGGAGGGAAAAGACGTCTCTGCCCCCGTTACATACTCACTCAGCGATGACGGAAAAACACTGACTTTCAGCGGCAGCGGCGTGATCGGAACGGATGTTATAGCTGACCTCTGGAAGAACGCGGACTTGAAAAAAATCGAAAATGTGGTGATCGGCGAAGGAATCACCGAAATCTCCGGCTATAATGATTATTCTGCCTTCCTTTACAGTAAGAGCAAGGTCAACATGACCGTCGAAGGCCAGGGCTCTTTCCGTTTTGCGAAAAACGCCTGCAGGGATTTGGATGTGTCACTGACGGCGGAAGAGCGAACCAGCGTTGAAATTGGAAACAGCGCTTTCGAGAATGCGACATTGACCGCGTTTCCCATCGACAAGATTACAAAGGTCGGAAGCAGAGGCTTATCTGGAGCCACGCTTCCAGTGGATGGCGAAACGTTCTCCTTGAACCTGACGGGAGCGGCAGATGCGGATTACAATAATTATAATCTGGGCACCAATGCATTAACATCCCTCAAAAATAAAAATGGCGATCTATTTACGGAGGTCGAGATAACGGTTAGCGGCTCTGTGTCCCTGGGGCAGCCCACGATGCATGGGAGTAAGGTCTTTGGCGATGCGGTTACATTAGCGAAAATTCATCTTAAGGACAATGCCATCCTTACTTTGAACACCGGCTTTGGAGGACAGGCAAAGCTGGAGAGCCTTGTCTTTACGGGAAACGGCACTGTCTACTTTCAACCCCCGAATACGGATTCCAATCACGGCAATCCTCTGAATATGGCGATAAAGCTGAAGACCATAGATTTCACTGGTTTTAGCGGAGAGCTCCAGTTTGCAGACAATATGTTCAGCGCGAGTACCGCGAGGCCAACAAGTGAATACTATAAGCCGCTTTTGGAAGAGGTCCTGCTGGGAGAGGGCTGCCGTGTCACCAGGATCGGGCAGAACGCCTTTAACTTCTGTGAACAGTTGAAGACCTTTGATTTTTCCAAGGTACAAGGACCGATCGGAGAGCGAGCCTTCCAGCTGACGAAACTGAGCGGTACAGCAGATCTGAGCGGCGTCATGGCTATCGGCCAGCGGGCGTTTGAGGGTGTAGACGCAATAAACTGGAAAGATACGATATTCCCTGAAAATTTGGATTCTGTGCAGTTGGAATACAGCACGCCTTTTAAGGATAACGAAAGAGTATGGGAATATGTCAAAGCGGCGCTGGCAAACAAGTTTCATTTGAATCAGGATGGCAGCTATGCAGCGCTGCAGCCTTCTGACAATGGCTGGGCGAGCAGCAAATACGGCGAAAAAAATGCTGCCAGCAGCGCTTCTACACAATTAACAAAGTCGGCCAAGTGGACGGACGACGATATGACCACCGCTGAGGTTGAAATTCAAGCTGCGTATGCGCCTGATAAACAGATGGACTTTGTCTTTGTTCTGGATACCAGCGACTCGATGCGGTTTATCAGCACAGACGACGCAGATATGGGCAAGGGATATGAGTTGCTTTCCAAGACGGCCGATGTGGTACGCTCGCTATTGACCTCTAAGGATGTGGACAGCCGTGTTTCGCTAATTACCTTCGGCTCTAAGATTAACAATACGCCCGAAACATTTTTCAGTGCGACCCAAGCGGAACGAGCGGTAGAGACCATTCGCAACCTGAAATTTGCGGGAAATACCAACTACGCGCTGGCCCTCAGGGCAGCGCTTTCCTATGTTAAAACCGCAAAAAATGCAGATCGCAATGTATCTGTGGTATTTCTGTCTGACGCAAAGCCAAATACAGAAAAAGACAAAATCGTAGAAGCAGTACAAGCGATCACAGACCTTGACGTTGAAATTATTGGCGTGCTTTATAAACAAGCGCCCACCGACGAAGAGAAGATGTACATGAATCAGGTCTGTACCTCTTATTATCTGGCGGAGGATACGGCTGGTTTCAACAACGCAATCAATCGCACAATTTATGACGCGTTCCATACCTTTACCCTGACGGACAAGATTGGCGCAGATTTTCAGGCTGTAACCGCAGATGACATTCAAGTTACCGGCGGCAAATTCACTCTCAGTGCGGATGGCAGAACCATTACATGGGATCTTTCTGGAACAGAGCCGTACACGACCTACTCTATGATAATCAGGCAGAAGCTGATTTCCGGAGGAGATGGTTCGTATAAAGAGGGTACGTTTCTAACGAACGATGGCCCTGCGCCCCTAACGCCGGAGACGGGCGATTCGGTCAATCGGGTTGAATCGCCTGAACTGAGGCGTATAACAACCGGTAACCTGACGGTGTCCAAGACAGTGGATGGCGACGGAGGCGATAAAACCAAAGACTTCCACTTCACCGTAGCTCTCGACGATACATCGATCAGCGGCAGGTTTGGTGATATGGAATTTACCAATGGAGTGGCGACTTTCACCTTGAAACATGGTGAAAGCAAAACGGCGACGGGTCTTCCGGCGGGTGTCCAATACACCGTGACAGAAAGCGATAACAGCGGTTATACTGTGACTGCTTCTGGGGATACGGGTACTATCAAAGCAGATAAAACGGCAACCGCGGCTTTCCACAATTATCGTGGAAGCGGCAGCAGTACAGATGATGACATTGCTGTTACGGTTAAGAAGATCTGGAAGCTGGATAATGGCGGCACGGCTGCCGAGTCTGTTGCCATAGTCCTGCTTCGGGATGGAAAAGAGTATACTACAGTCGAGTTAAACAAGCAAAATGGCTGGACGCATACCTGGCGCGGCCTTAAAGACAGCTACACTTGGACAGTGACCGAGAAAGATGTACCAGATGGATTTTCCATGTCGGTGGAACAAAACGGCTATACATTTACCATTACTAACGATGATATAGCCCCAACTATTCCGACCGCCCCAACTGCCCCAACTAACCCGGATGATGACACACCACAAACAGGAGATACCAGAAGCCTTCTGCCGTGGATTGTTCTTTTGGGACTTTCGGGATTGGGTATGACGACGGCACGGATTTTTGGTAAAAGGAAAAAATACAAACCAAAGCACTCGAAATAACGGAGAAGGGTGGCATGGCGGTTAAAAACCGCCGTGCCCCCTTTTTTATTCACGGGAGATAACGGGATGGTCAATAGAGAGGAAACTAATAATGAGACTTTGCGAGGAACGAAACGACACCAGCTCGAATCTGCAAAAAGGCGGGATAGGCGATGTAAGATGGTTTCCCGCAACAGCAGCCGGAACGCAAAGTGAACCCGGCAGCCATTAAAGTATGCACACACTTTATATTTGTTTTAATGGAACAAATAAGCCATGAAATTGTGCTAAACATTACGCTTTTAGACAAAGTCGAAAGAAGTCGATTGTTGCAAAACGATTGACTTCTTTCGCGTATATTGTAAAATACATATAAATTCACAATTATTAAGGAGGTTGATAGAATGGAACAGCTCATCGAAAAAGTAGTTATTGAAGGAGTCGAATTTCAAATTATCCAAAAGCCCGCGACTTTATATGCAGGTTATAAGGCAGAGGCCGATCATGAGGATGTAGAATCGAGCGTGGATACATATCAACTTTTCCAGGCTGGTCATAAGAATATAAAAAACAGTTTGACACCGGATTCTATGCTTTGCCTTAGTATAAATTACAAGGAGTGCAATCACGGACATAATGCGCGTCGTTCCCTCATGCATTGTCAGGAAACATCGGAAAGAAATCAATCCGAAGGGATTACGGTACTTGAATCCCCCGCATGCCATATGATAAAAGTGAAATCAACAGAAGCAACATGGAAGCTGGTAAAGAAAATCACCGGGGAAGATAACCCTCAATGGCACATGGCCCCGCTTTTCGGTTTGTGTGAAAAACTGTTTTGCAATGAGGAAAGAGGATTCGCCTTGACGCCTGATTTCAGCGACACATATGAAATCGAATATTATAATGCGGATGGTATCAATTACGCCGGTATAAGCGTGGTTAAACTGTAACCCCAAAGTATTCAGACGGCTGAAAAAACGGCAGGCGATCTTTTTTCTTACCTTTACAGACCTGCGGTCGGCAATTCGTGATGAGTTGCCGATTGTTTTTTTATTGTGTAGCTCGACCATGAGCGGATTTTTTATCTCACCCTCACACGTCGGAATGGATTGCGCTCTATTCAAAATCCTTCCTCGTCTCTGCATAAAATCACGCTTGCTGCGGCCATGCCCCTGTAAATATGGGCGTTGCGCCTCCGCTGCGCTATCAACTTTTTACGAATTCGCCGCGGCGCGGTTGTTGTTTCATATGGGAGGGCAAAGGCGGACAATTTTAATTTATGCTTGTTTTTTCTCCCTTTTTAAGATAAAATTATGTACAGTATGGCTAAAGCGCGACATGCGTATACGCATATAACGTCCCGCATTGCGTTCCGTTTAGCCAAGGGGGCTGAAGAAGAACATGACTTCGCTTAGAGCACCTATAGCGGGCGCCGAATACGATATCCTTGTTGTCGGCGGCGGGGTAGCCGGCGTGGCCGCCGCGCTCAGCGCGGCGCGCAGCGGAATGAAGACGCTGCTGCTTGAAAAAATGGCGCTGCTCGGCGGACTAGCCACAGAAGGCCTGATCAACTGGTGGGAGCCGCTCTGTAACGCGCAGGGGAAAAAGCTGGTTTCCGGCATTTCGGAAGAAATTCTTCGCCGCACGATCCAGTACGGCCCCGACCGTCTGCCGGATGCATGGCGACAGGAGGGGATATGGGAGCAAAATACCGATAAGCGGTATGTCACACACTTTTCCCCGACCGTTCTGTCGCTGATCCTGACGGATATGCTTCTGGAAGCCGGCGTGCATATCCGGTTTGACTCCCTGTTTACCTATCCCGAGATGGATGGACACCGGGTAAAAGGCGTGCTGGTGGAAACGGTGAGTGGGACAGAATACTATTCCAGCCGCGCCGTTATCGATGCGACCGGCACCTGTATCCTCTTTCACCGCGCCGGCGCGCCATGCCGTGAAGGCCAAAACTATATGTCCTATTATTCGCATATGATGACCTTCGAAAATGAAAAAACAGACGATGCGTTCCGTGTGCGAAATTGGCATATCACGGGCTCCGGTATGACAGGAAACGGTCATCCGTCAGATTTTCCGCTCCTATCCGGAACGACGAGCGACGACGTCACGGCGTATCTGCTCAAAGGCCAAACCATGCTTATGGAGGAGCTGAAGCATAAGGACCGCAACGCACAGGAAATCATCGATCTGCCCCGCATGCCGCAGTTCCGGATGATCCGCCATATCGTCGGCGGCTATGAAATGACCATGGAGGATTTGTATCGGCCAAAGCCCGATTCCATCGGTACCTGTCCTTATTTCGGCCACAAAGGATATTGGTTCGAAATCCCCTATCGTGCGCTGTATGTCCCCGGCTTCCCGAATATGTGGGCGGCCGGCCGTATCATTTCCGCCGAAGGAGGGGCATGGGACGCGGCGCGCGTCATTCCTGTGGCTGCCGAGACAGGCGAAGCCGCCGCCAAAGCCGCTGTGCTTGCCGTAAAGCAGCAGATCGATGCGCAGGCCGTCTGTATAGACGAACTGCAGGCCGTTCTGCGTGAAAGCGGGTTTCGTATCCATTTTGACGATCGTCTGTAAATCTTATAAAAAGGCTGGGCCCATCGGCGTGCGGCTCCGTCTCGTGCACCGCTCCGGGTGCCCCCTATATGGATATGCGGTATTTATCAAATGTCCTTATAAACAGCCGTTTTGTAAAATAACGATCGGGGAGGGCCGGCATGTCGAGTAACCGTATATCTCAGGATCTCATTCATCCGCTGATAAGTATGGAACAAGGTCAAAATTATTGGCTGAATGGCTGCTTGGCGTTTTTGATGGAGTGTATAGGGGAGAACCCTGCATACGATTACTGGTTTTTTTCAGGCATAACCGGCGACAGCTTCCTTCAAGTATACAGCAAGCAGCCGGAAAATGTGGTGCTGTGCTATTCGGATGTTATGACAGAGTCCGCAGTCAAAAGGGCATTTGATGCATGCGGATACGATTATGCGTACTGTAAAGCCACTGCGGAAAATCGGCCGGATTTGGATCAAAGAATACGAGAGTACATTGACAGAAACGTTCCGGTGATCGCGCGTTTGGATGACGCCTTTCATTCTTTTGCCATTCTTTGCGGTTATGATACAGCGGGTTTTTATAGCATCATGGGGGAGGAAACGACGCCGAAGCCCTGCGGCTATCAGCAGTTGATTTTTATAAAGGACAAAAAGGAGAGTCCCGCTTTGTCGGAAGCCTACAAAAAGGCGGTTATGGCCATACCGGCTCTCTTGCATATGCCGGAGACCAAGCGGTATTCGTTTGGGAAGAAAGCGTTTATGGACTGGGCGGATAGCTTTCAAAGCCATATATTCGAACAGTATCCGCTGAACGACAAAATATGGTATACCCATGGGAGCTCTGGCTTTTCATGCTGGAATATGCATGGGACATATCTTTGTATGCTCGGAACAAATGGCTGTGCAACCGGCTTTTTGCAGAAAGCCTTGACCCTGAATCCGGAGCTGACGTTTATTGAACAGCTGATTCCCCTCTATGATATGCAGTGCGGAAAAGGATTTGCCGCCCTTATTGAGATGGAGGGCGGGTTTGGTTTGCCGCCTGAGGTGATCCAAGACAAAGAGAGGATGAAGCCCATTTGTGATGAAATCATAGCCGTTGGGAACTATTGCGATAGCATCCTGGCGGTGTTCGAATCGATTCCATGATCGTTTCGGGAAATGAACCTTTTCGAAGGCGCATTTTGATCCGACCGGCGCTGCATAAAGTCCAAGAAAAAGAGGAAAAGAGGGGCGCGATTCCATCTCCGGCTGCAAAAACAGGCCGATGGCGTTCGCTTCATGTCCCCAGCCAGTAAGCCGCACTTATGCCAAAGTGCGGCTTTTTCCGTTTCTCGAATCTCGGCGGCACAAAGACCTCGTATCCGCCGAGATAACAGGGAGAGTTCTTTATACAAAATCCATTGGCACAGGTTGACAATTCTACACGAATAGTGTAAAATTACACTATTCGATGGGATGTGGGATGACTTAATGGATAAAAAAGACTTTATTTCAATCTGCGATGCCAAAGTCAAGCTGGTGCGAACCGAATACGCACTCAGTCAGGACAAAATGGCGCTGATGCTCGGCATATCGAAAAAAACGCTTGTGGAGATCGAGAAAGGCCGGTCTTCACTCGGTTGGACCGGCAGTGTGGCGCTGTGCTCCATTTTCGAAAACAGCGATGTCATCGCGGGTGTCTTTGGCGGCCGGCCGAATGACATCCTCCAGGCTCTCGCCTGGAACGGAAGCGAACCCGTCTATCCGCGTACCCTGGGCGGCCGGGTCTGGTGGCAGACCATCATGGAAAACGAGCGGTATTCCATCCAGCAAAACATCCTGTCCCAGCATTATCGGCTGCTGACATCCGACGGACGGCGGGTTGCCGCCTCTTTTGTGCTGGAGGATCTGACGGGGCTGTTCCACGAAACCGGACCGGACGGTCCGTCATCTGATTTAGAGGGGGAGTCCAAATGACCGTGATTCTGTGCATCGCCGTCATCGTCGTGGTGGTCGTGCTGATATCGCAGAACAGCAAAATCAATAAGCTCATATGGGAGAACAACCAGCTCAGAGGGCGGCTTGATGAACTTTGGACGATGTTCCAGCAGCACAACCGGTTCCACCCGCCCGTCTCTGCACCGCCGCCGGCCGCACAGCCCTGCGCTCCGCCGCCTCCGGTTGTACAGCCGCCGGTTTATACCCCTCCGCCTCCCGTGCGGCCCGTACCGGCGCCTCCTCCCGCTGCAGTGCAGCCGCCGGCCGCGGTGTATACCAGCCCGATACCGGCACCACGGATGCCGTTCCCGCCCCCGGCCGTTTCCAGCACCCCTCCGGCTGTTAAAGGTACGCCGGGGCGTATGGAAAACTGGGTCGGACGCAACGTACTGGGCCTTGCCGCTTCGATTTTGTTTTTTATTGGGCTGATTGTTTTTTCCGTCTGGATTTATAACGACATTCCCGAAACGGTGAAGATTCTGCTCATGTACGCGATCAGTGCCGCCGTGACGGCTGCGGGTATTCTGCTGACCGTACGCCGCCGCAACACCTTTACCTTGATCCTCTCCGGCTGCGGCTGCGGGCTGCTTTTTATATCCATTCTGCTGACGCATGTGTATTTCGGCCGTTTCAGCGACGTGGCGACGTTTTCCTTGCTGCTGGTGTGGCTGGCCGCGGCTTTGGTGCTGGCACGGCAGCTGAACTCGACGCTTATTAGCCTGGTGGCCCATATTGGCATGGGCGTCTCCCTGTGTTTTGCCTATGCCGCGGGCCTGCGCGATGATAAACTGGTGACGCTTCTCCTTTATCAGGCGACTTCTATTGTCGTCATTGTGGTCGGAAACATCCTGTGCTGCCGGAAAACCTACCGTTTCGGCCTCTTTTTATCGGTCGCCATGACCCTGGTGGCCGGGGCCTTTATGACCGCCCGCTTCATCGGCATCTCCCCGCTGACGGCCGGAGCCTTTCCGCTGACGGCTCTGCCCGACTGGGGGATCGCCGCCTCCTTTTTTGCGCAGTTTCTCTGTGTTTCGTGTTTGTCCTACCTGCTGGTGGTTTCCACAACCCGCCTGGAAAACGGCAGCGTCCGGATCGGCGTCCATGCCGTCAACAAGGTGCTGTGGACAGCCGCTTTGTGTGTCAATGTGCTGCCGGTTGTCTTTCGTCTTGCGTACACCTATGCCGGCGGTATGACATACCGCCCGGTTTTTGCTATGGGCATGATGGCCGCGGCCGGGCTGGTTTTACTGCTGATCCACGCCCTGCTCTCCATCTTTATGAGCACGGTGCTGGGATTCGACGGGCGGCTCGAAACCGTGTCGGTTCTGCTGGCTGGCGGTTTGTCGTCCATGCTGCTGATTGCCGTTTGGGGAAGCCGTTTGCTGGTCGGAGCTCCGGCGCCCCGTTTGCCCCTGCTTCTGCTGCCGGCCGTGCTGCTCCTGTTGGCGGGATGGCGGGGCAAAAACCGTGCTTACCGTCTGGCCGCCAATGTCTTGCTGGCAGCCGACTGGGTCTTGATGGCGTTCTCCGGATTCCATGAGCTGACACGGTTCGGCACGGTGGCGCTGCCGCTCTTGTATATGGGGCTGTACGCCGGCCTTGCCTGGCTGCAGTGGTTTCGGAAACCGCCGGACAAAAGGCAGGCGGCCTCTCCGGAATTCCGGCTGTTTTTATATATGTTTCTGCAGGTGACAACGCTCGTCATTCTGGCCGGTTCCGGTTACCGTTACTGGCACATTGCGCTGCTTTTGGCCCTGATGGTTTTCAATTGCCTGCTCATCCTCTTCCGCTATGACCGCGGCGAACGCCCGATTATAACCTACGGTATGCGGATGTCCGAGGGTCTTCTGCTGGCCGCGGGAGCCGGTGTGATCGCCTTTATGCCCCGCAGCGGCGGAGCGGAGATCGCTTTATATGCCGTTCTGGCCGCCGTCGCGGCGCTGTATGCCTTTTTCCGAACGCCGTTTACGCTTGGCCGATCCGGACCGGCCGAAGATGTATGCACCGGCCTTAAATTCACCCTGCTGAGTTTGGCACTGATACGGGGCTTTACCGCCTGGTTTGCCGATGGATATGTTCTGACGCTGGCCGTCCTGGCCACCTTGCTGTTATGCCTAGCCGTCGGATACGCCAGGAAGGCGCGCGGACTGATTCTGTATGCGCTGATCGCGGCCATGCCGTGCATTCTCAAGCTCTTGTGCTGGGATGTGCCGTTCCATGGTTCCCTGTCCCGGCTTATCGCCCTGTTCGGCGGCAGTCTTCTGTTTTTCGGCATGCACTTGCTGTACGATCGCTTCGACGACAAGTCTGTTTCTGTTCTGACACAGCTGATCCGTTCGGCGCAGCTCCTGATTCTGGCGGAGAGCGCCGCGGTTATCGCGTTTGCGCCTCATTCCGGGACGGCCGCAACCGTCTTGAGTATCCTGCTGACGGTTCTGTCGTTTGTTTGGGCCTTCCTGTGGATCCCCAGAACGCTCGGGCGCTCCGGCCGTTCCGAAGCGGTTTTGGAGGGGATAAAGCTGACCGTTCTGGTGCTGGCGGCCGTACACGGCTATACCGATTGGTTTGCGAATGCGTATGTCCTGAGCCTTATCTGCATGCTTTCCTCGCTCGTCTGCGTCATTGCCGGCTTTATACGGCGGGCGGGCAGTCTGCGGCTGTACGGTTTGGTGCTGACGATGGTGTGTGTCCTGAAACTGGTCACCTGGGACGTTGCCGGGCTGGAAACTCTGCTGCGCATTCTGTCTCTGATCGGCGGCGGTGTGATCTGCTTTGTTATCAGCGCCATATACAGTTATTCCGTCAAGCACCTCACCCCCTCCAGTCCGGCGGGAGCTGAGGCTGACGATATATCCCGGCCAGGCGGCTCCGGCGGCTGATCGCCGCTTTTCCTTGAGAGGAGCCTTGTATGCAATGCGTGAAGCGGTATAAAGCGGATGCGTGGTCCGATGCCGCTGTATGCCGTCCGGGAACCAAACCTGCGGTCCGATTCGGTTGCCGAAATCAAGACCGAAGAACAAGCAGAAGATGAAGCGGAGTACGAAAAAACCGTTGTAAAAAAAGCGGTTTCCTCCATTTTGTATGAAAACGCCATGGGCAATGGCATCGACGTACGGTACACGGTTGCGCCTTACAGCGTCAAAGAGGACATCGTTCTGCGGGAAAAGACCGTCTTTCACAGCTATACCATGTATGTGGACGCAAACGGTCTGACCGCCGTAAAAACCGAGGATAATCGAGTGGAATTCCGCAATGCGGAAGACCAGATGGTTTTCACGTTGAAAACACCCTATATGTATGATGCCGCCGATGCGATCTCGGGTGATATTGAGGTTGCGGTTGTACAGGAAGGGGAAGATTGCACCATTACGTATACGCCCGATTCCGCATTTACTCGGCCTGCTCAACGGGAGCGGGCGGTGCTTCTGCTGATAACGAAAGGAGCGGCCTGTGATTAAGAAGATTCTTAAAAACAAAACGGTCATCGTCATTCTGATCTGTCTCGTACTGTTTTTTGTCGTATCCGGTATTTTTTATCAGGTTGATTATCGTCGCGTGGTTACCGGTCAAGAGCCGATTCTGGCGATACACACCGTACGCTATGACGATGGCGGGACGACATGTTATTATGGGCTGGGTTATCAAATCATCAAGTGGAAGCGGTTATCCTCGGAATATGGGCGATATCTCACCGGAGTTGAAAGGCATTATCTGTTTGGCATGGCAATACCGCCGGATTCACCGCAAGTCGAATTGGAGCTCACGGATGGATGACCAGGCTTGCGGCGGAATGTGGGCAACGGTTCGTTGTCTTTCAATTAAGCAGGAGGTGCTTAGGACGGATTTAAGGAGAGCGGCATCTTTCTTGACGCCGGCAGGCTTCCTGTGGCTTGCATCCGGCTGCTCCGAGTCGGTCCCCGCGTCCATGCCGTCGATTGGAACAAAAGAGAACGAGATGGAAAACCGCCAGATGGATGTGTATGCCGGCAAGGAGGGCAATCAGTTTATTTATGACCACGGGGATGGAAGCATCTGAGGCTTTTATAAGGGCATCACACCTATACGCAGGATACTAACGTGCATACATTCGGCTACAGCCGGGAAATCGCCGGGTATAAAAGTGCGGATATCGCGTTTGTCATACTGACGGACGACGGCGAATTCGTCGGTTATGCCGCACCCAATGTTGGCATATTCGAGCAGTGTTCCATTCCCGAGATAGACGAAGCTGCACTCAAGGAAAAACTGGAAGCCGCTATGACGAGAAAACGGCCTTTTTCCGCGTATACCATCGACAACCGTATATGGAATATGGCGGACCAATCGGAACTCGAGATGATTTTCGAGGTCACCGTCGTAAGAGACGGACAGGAAGAGCGGGAGACCTACCATATTCCTCTCTAATCGAATAACCGGGCTTCGTCGGAGACGCACGACTAAGGATGGTCATCTCATCCAGTTGTTATGCAGCAAATCGTGACGGGAACGGAGAGAAGCAACCATCATGAAAAAGAAGATTCTGCTAGGTATCCTCATCACCCTGCTCGCGCTGCTGACCGTTTACATCGTGGCCAGCTGTTTGGCGGTCAAAACCGTAAGCGCTGGTGGCGCAAGAGTGTGGTCTTATGAAAAATCAGAAGATGAAATTCATATGAAAGTCTGGATCGGCCTCAGCGGCTGCGTTTTGACAGGATATTCCTGCAAGGTAACGGACGATACGATCGAGATTGAGGTCAAGGAAGCGCATATTTGGACGGCGTTTTTCACCCTTTTCGGCAAGTCCGCGGAGCTCGACATCCGCATCCCGATCGATCCGGAGGTGGAGTATACCATCTATTTCACAGACGGCGAAAACCGTGTCGAGGCCGAACTGCCGCAACCCAAGTCATAAAAAAACGGCGTATGCAGAAGCATACGCCGTTTTTCTCTTTGTTACTTTGTTTTGTCCGGATCGAGGGAGAGCAGGAGATCGGCGTCGCCGCCGTAATAGGTCGGCATGTGGCCGTCCCATTTATTCAGGAATTCCAGTTCGATGATGCTGTCGGTCAGCGTTTCGTTCTTAATCCGCATAGCTTCCGCCTCACCCTGGGCTTTGATAACAGCCTGTTCCGCCTCAGTTTTGATACGGTCCAAGTCGTATTTCGCCTTCAGGGCGTTCTGTTCTGCGACCTGTTTTTCCTCGATCGCCTTGTCGAAGGCGGCGCTGAAGGTCAGGTCGGTGATGTTCAGGCTGTCGACGAAGATGTACTTGTCGGACAGCCGCGTCTTGAGCATCTCCTTGATTTCCGCGGAAATATCGCTGCGGCGGGTAATCGTTTCCTCCGCCGTGTACTTGGACGTCACGGATTTGATGCATTCGGACACGGCGGGCGCGATGATGGTATCCTCGTAGTTAAGGCTCAGGTTCTGATAGAGTTCATCCACGTTGGCGCCGTCCACCCGGTAGTTCACCGCCACGTTGGTGGTGATGGACTGCATGTCTTTGCTGGCGGAGGTTTCTCCGTCTACTGTATACTTTTTGACCCGGGCGTCCACATGGACGACCTGGTTTACGAACGGAAGCTTGAAGTGCACCCCTTCGTTGAGTACAGTATCACTGACAGCGCCCATGGTGAGCTTCACACCCTTGTAGCCGGCCGGCACGATATCGAAGCAGCCGAGAACCAGGATCAGAAGCAGGACGACGCAGGGGATGATGATCAGAAGACGTTTGACGAATGTGGGCATTCTTTTATCCATGTTGATTAATCCTTTACTTGTTTATTAAGGCCTTGCGTTTATCATACCGTATTTTCGGAGGAAGAGCAAAAGCCCAAAATCGGCGAAATCGGGGCAAATAGCGCGATTTTGCCCGGTTTTGTCAACCTACTGATCCGGTCATATCCGGGCGGAGTCAGGCCCATCCGGGGCCGTCCGCCCGTGAAAACAGCCGACAACCTGAAAAAATCCCCCCTGCCGCAGGGGGGATTTTTTCAGGTTGTCCTTTAAACGATGGTTCCGCCGCCGATGACGATATCGTCCCGATAAAAGACGACGGCTTGTCCGGGCGTGACAGCCCGCTGCGGCTGATCGAAGATCAGGCGGATGCGGGAATCCCCGCAGAGCTCCAGCAGAGCCGGGCATTCGGCTTGACGGTAGCGGGTTTTCGCTGTCACCCGCATGGGAGCGGCCAAATCCGGCAGCGCGATCAGGTTGACGTCCTCGGCCGTCAGGGTGCAGGACAAAAGTGCCTCACCGGTCCCAAGTGTGACAGAGCCGGCCGCGGCATCCTTGGAGACCACAAAGCGGGGCTCTCCGAAGGAGAGACCGAGGCCCTTGCGCTGCCCGATGGTGTAATGGAGAAACCCCCGATGGGTCCCGAGAACCCGCCCCTCGGTATCGAGAAAGGAGCCGGGCTGATTGGGCCGCCCCAACGACTCCTGGAGGAAGCGGACGTAATCCCCGTCCGGGACAAAGCAGATGTCCTGGCTGTCGGGTTTTCGCGCGTTTTCGAAGCCATGCGCCTGCGCATAAGCCCGCACGTCGGTTTTTCTCAGACCGCCGAGCGGAAACAGGACATGCGCCAGCTGCCGCTGAGTCAGGGAATAGAGAACATAGCTCTGATCCTTGGAAGCGTCCAGCGCCTTCTTGAGCAGCATCCGCCCGGTTTCGGGATCCTCCTCCACCCGGGCGTAATGGCCGGTCGCGACCGCGTCCATGCCGAGGGTCTCGGCCTGTTCGAGCAGAGCGCCGAACTTCAGATAGCGGTTGCAGTCGATGCAGGGGTTGGGGGTGCCGCCGGAGGCATATACCTGGGCGAATTTTTCGACGACCGCTTCCCGGAACAGGGCGGTGAAGTCGAATACGTCGTGAGGGATGCCGAGGCGCGCAGACACGGCCTTCGCGTCCTCGATATCCGCCAGAGATCCGCAGGTTTTGGGAGATTCAGCGGAATCGTCCGCCGCGGCGCCCGGATCCGGCCGGAGCAGCAGGGTGGCGCCCCGCACCGCATATCCCTGCTCCAGCAGCAGGGAGGCGGCCACGGCGCTGTCCACGCCGCCGCTCATGGCGGCCATAACGGTCCGGATCGAAGAATGGCGGGCCACAAGGCAACGCCCCTTTCTATTGAATACACATCCGATGGATTATCGGGTCTCAGAATCGGCAAACAGCGGGGTGGAAAGATAGCGGTCCCCTGTATCGGGCAGCAGGGCGACGATCCGTTTTCCCTTGTTTTCCGGCCGCAGGGCGAGCCGCTCGGCACCCGCGACGGCGGCGCCGGACGAGATGCCCACCAGGATACCCTCTTCCCGGGCCACGGCCCGGCCGGCGGAAAAAGCCTCCTCGTTCGTGACGGTCAGGATCTCGTCGAGGATATCCCGGTCGAGGTTATCAGGGATGAAGCCCGCGCCGATCCCTTGGATTTTATGGGGACCGGCCTTGCCTTCAGTCAAAACGGGGGAGTCCGCGGGTTCGATGCCCACGATCCGGATGTCCGGATTCCGGCTCTTCAGATACCGGCCGACGCCAGTCACGGTTCCGCCTGTGCCGATGCCCGCGACGAAAATGTCCACCTGTCCGTCGGTATCGTCCCAAATTTCAGGACCGGTTGTGGCAATATGGGCCGCGGGATTGGCCGGGTTTTCAAATTGACTGGGGATGAAGGCGCCGGGCGTCGCCGCCGCGATTTCGGATGCCTTTGCAATGGCGCCGGACATGCCCTTCGCCCCTTCGGTCAGGACGATTTCCGCGCCGTAGGCCCGAAGCAGGCTGCGGCGTTCCACGCTCATGGTTTCGGGCATGGTAAGGATGACGCGGTACCCCTTGGAGGCCGCGACGGCGGCGAGACCGATGCCTGTATTGCCGCTGGTCGGTTCTACAATGACCGCGCCGGGGACGAGGCGGCCGGTCTTCTCCGCGTCTTCAATCAGGGCACGGGCCACCCGGTCCTTGACGCTGCCGGCCGGATTGAGATATTCCAGTTTGGCCAGCAGGACGGCGGGAAGGCGGCGCTTTTCCGCATATCGGTCGAGGGCCAGCAGGGGGGTATGGCCGATCAAAGCGGTGATGTCGTGCGCAATATGGGACATAAGAAGACCTCCTTTAAATCCTATCTAACCACTATGATATGAAAGCATACCGCGATTATGCGGCTTTGTCAAGCAAAAACCGCGGGAACGGTGAGAAATGTTTGACAAGGCGGGGCGGACGGGGGTATGATGATCCAAGATAAAAGAAAAGGAGGCCGATCGGCATGGGACTGACGCGCGACAGAGCGGTGGCACTCTTAAAGGCCTACAATCAGGAACCCTTTCATTTGCAGCATGCGGTTACGGTGGAAGCGGTGATGCGGGATTTTGCCGCGCAGCTCGGATATGGGGATGAGGCGGATTTCTGGGGCCTCGCCGGTCTCCTCCACGATGTGGACTACGAACGCTTCCCGGACCAGCACTGTGTCAAAGCGCGGGAAATCCTCGCGGAAAACGGGGCGGACGAGCGGCTGATCCATGCGGTGGTCAGCCACGGGTATGGACTGGTGGCGGATGTCCCGCCCGAACACGAGATGGAAAAGGTCTTGTTCGCCGTGGATGAGCTGACCGGCCTGATCGGAGCGGCGGCGCGGATGCGCCCGTCGGGCAGCGTGCAGGATATGGAACTGAAATCGCTAAAGAAGAAGTATAAGAGTCCGAGTTTTGCTGCGGGCTGTTCCCGTGAGGTGATCGCCAGGGGAGCCGGGATGCTCGGATGGGAGCTGGACACCCTGCTCGAGCGGACGCTCGCCGCCATGAAACGCTGTGAGGCCTCCATCGGAGCATCTGTGTAAATTCGATCCGTTAGGAGGAATCCATCATGCCCCGCATCCAGGGAAAAACCGTACTTGTGACCGGAGGAGCCGGCTTCATCGGCTCCCATTTGACCGACCGTCTTTTGGCGGAAGGGGCGGCGAAAGTGGTCGTTGTAGACAATTTCTTTTTGGGCAAGCTGGAAAATCTGGAATCCGCCCGGCGTACCTATGGCGATCGGCTGGTCGTTATACGGGACGATGCCCGGCAGTTCGGCGTGATGCAGGCGGTGATGGAGCGGGAACGGGTGGAGGTGGTGTTCAACCTGGCTACTCTTCAGCTCAAATACTCCTTTTTCAATCCGGTGGACGCTTATCAGGTGAACGTGGATATCATGCGCACCCTGCTGACGCTGCTCAAAATGGGGGCGTTCGCCACCCTGATCCACGCCTCCACGTCGGAGGCGTACGGCACGGTGGTGTATGAACCGATGGATGAAAACCATCCGCTCTATCCCACCACCCCCTATGCGGCCGGCAAGGTTGCCGCCGATATGATGGCCCTGACCTTCCGGAACGTGCTGGATCTGGATGTGGCGATCGTGCGGCCGTTCAACAATTACGGGCCCCGGCAGAACGACGGGGACTACGCGGCGATTATCCCCCAGACCGCCCGGCGGATCCTGCAGGGGCTGCCGCCCATTCTGGAAGGAGACGGGGAACAGACGCGGGATTTTGTGTTCGTGGAGGACACCACCCGCGCGTTCCGGACCGTTTATGAAAATGAGGCGTCCCGCGGCCAGGTGGTCAACATCGGCACCGGACGGGAGACCTCCATGCGGGAGCTGGTGGAGAACATCGCGGCCTATTACGGGTACACCGGTCCCATCGAAACCCGGCCCGGACGGAAGGCGGATGTCCGCCGGATGCGGGCGAGCGGCGAAAAAGCCGCCCAGCTGCTCGGCTATCGGACGGAGTACACCCTGGAAACCGGTCTTCCCAAAGTGCTCGATTGGTATCGGGAAAAATATCGGGAATAAAAGAAGAGACCGCCGCCAAGAACTTGGCGGCGGTCTCGGTTTATGCTGGAGATATGCCGAACAGGCGGCAGGCGTTTTCTCTGGTTTGGTCGAGAAGGGCGCTGATCGTCACGCCCCGGATCTCCGCGATCCGGGCGGCGGTGGCCGCGATCATGCTCGAATCGCAGCGACGGCCGCGATAGGGCACCGGCGCCATATAGGGGGCGTCGGTTTCAAGGAGAAGCGCGTCGGCGGGCAGGGCGGCGGCAACCTCCACCGCCCTTCGGGCGTTTTTGAAGGTAACGGCGCCGCCCAGACCGATGCAAAAGCCGCGGCGGATGACCTCTTCGGCCATTTCCACACTGCCCGAGAAGCAGTGGAGCACTCCCGCGCGTTCGATTTTGCCCGTCCCGACCGGATAATAGGCGGCGAGTATGTCGAGCATATCCCCGTGGGCTTCCCGGTCATGCAGAATGACCGGCATCCGCAGCTCCCGGGCCAGATCGAGCTGACGGCGGAACCAACGGAGCTGCACATCCCGGGGGCAGGCGTCCTCATAATGATAATCGAGGCCGATTTCCCCGATTGCCACCGCTTTCGGATGAGCCGCCAGCTCCCGGACGGCGGACAGATCGGCTTCCGACATGGCGGCGGCCTCTTCGGGGTGGACGCCGACCGCGGCGAACAGGCGGGGATACCGCTCGGCGAGTTTCAGGCTCTCCCGGGACGAGGCAACCGAGCTCCCGGCGTTGACGATGCCCGAAACGGGGCATTCCTGGTCCGGATCGAACAGGCTTTCGAGCAGCGCGTCCCGGGAGAGCTGGAGACGTCCGGGTTCGGAACCGGCCGCCTCGTCAGAACCCGGATCACTGTCAAAGGCGTGGTCGTCATAGTGTGCGTGGGAATCGAAAATGGAGGCCATACACTCATCCTTTCGGCTATACACGGAAAAGCACCCTGCCGATGGAGAACCGGCAGGGTGTTCTGACGGATGTTACCGAACCTGGTCGCCGGGCTGCGCGTCGGGGGCAAAGAGCACCCGAACGGTCTCGTTCCCCTCGGCATCGGTCCCCGAGGAGGCGAGGATCATCCCCTGACTTTCCACCCCGCAGAGGACCGCCGGCTTGAGGTTCGCGACCAGCACGATCTGGCGGCCCGCGAGGTCCTCCGGTTTGTACCATTTGGCGATGCCGGAGCAGACGGTGCGGGGAGTGCCGCTGCCGTCGTCCAGGATGAGCTTGAGCAGCTTCTTGGCCTTTTTAACCGGCTCGCAGTGGGTGATTTTGGCAATCCGCAGTTCCACTTTGGCAAAGTCCTCGATGCCGATCTGGGGCAGGGAAACGATGCCGGGAACCGCCGCGGGTTTGGCGGCGGCCTCTTTCTCGGCCGCCAGCTCGGCGAGGACCTTTTCCGCATCGATGCGGGCAAAAAGAGGCTCGGGAGCCCCGACGGTGAAGTCTTCGGCTTCGCCGAAGACGAGGGCGTCGTAGGCGCTGAGCTCGGCGGACACCTGCAGCTGAGCGAGGATTTTCGCCGCGGAACGGGGCAGGAAGGGCAGGAGCAGAACCCCCAGCATCCGGATGCATTCGAGCAGATTATAGAGCACGGCCTCCAGACGGGACCGGCTGTCCTCCGCTTTCGCGAGCACCCAGGGCGCGGTTTCGTCGATGTATTTGTTGCACCGCTTGGCGAGCTCCATTACGGCCGCGAGAGCGTCGGCGTTGTGCCAGACGTCCATGCTGGCCGCCACCTTTTCAACCGTGGCGGCCGCGGCGGCGCAGAGCTCCGCATCGGGACCGTCGCCGGTCTGCGCAGGGCGGCGGACGGTCCCGCCGAAGTATTTCCCCGCCATGGCGATGCTGCGGTTGACGAGATTGCCGAGCGTGTTTGCGAGATCGGCGTTATAGACGGAAATGAAGCTTTCATAGGTGATGTTGCCGTCCTGGGCAAAGGGGATTTCGGACAGCAGATAGTACCGCACCGCGTCCACGCCGAACCGCGCGGCCAGATCGTCCGCATAGAGTACGTTGCCCTTCGATTTACTCATCTTATCCTCGCCGAAGAGAAGCCACGGATGGCCGAGCACCTGCTCGGGCAGCGGCTCGCCCAGGGCCATAAGGATGATGGGCCAGTAGATCGTGTGGAAGCGCACGATGTCCTTCCCGATGACGTGCAGGGCCGCGGGCCAGTACCGCTTATAGAGCGGGCCGCTGCCGTCGGGATGGTAGCCGAGACCGGTGATGTAGTTGCTCAGCGCATCGAGCCACACATAGGTGACGTGTCCGGGATCGAATTCGACCGGGATCCCCCAGGTGAAGGAGGTGCGGGACACGCACAGATCGGCCAGTCCGGGCTTCAGAAAATTGTTGATCATCTCGTTGCGGCGGGAATCCGGCTTGATGAAATCGGGATGCTCCTCGTAATACTGCAGGAGGCGGTCCTGATATTTGGTCAGCCGGAGGAAATAGGCCTCCTCGCTCGCGTCGGTGACGTCCCGGCCGCAGTCGGGGCATTTGCCGTCCACAAGCTGGGAGGGGGTGAAAAAGGACTCGCAGGGGACGCAGTATTTTCCCTCATACTTGCCTTTATAGATATCCCCCTGCTCATACAGCTTCTTGAAAATCGCCTGAACGGCTTTTTCATGGTCGGGGTCGGTGGTGCGGATGAACCGGTCGTAGACCACATCCAGGCTGTCCCAGACCGCCTTGATCTGATCCGATATCCGGTCGACGTATGCTTTGGGGCTGATGCCCTCTTTTTCGGCGGCAAGCTGGATTTTCTGGCCGTGCTCGTCCGAACCGGTCTGGAAATATACGTCATACCCCCGCAGGCGCTTGTACCGCGCTATAGCATCTGCGAGCACCGCATCGTAGGTGTTGCCGATGTGGGGCTTGCTGGAGGTATAGGCGATGGCGGTGGTAATATAAAACGGTTTGCGTTCCTGGTCGCTCATGGGAGAGTCCTCCTTCGCTTCATTACCTGTATATTTTACCAGATCGCGGCAAAAATACAAGCTTTTTCCCGGAGTGAGTCCATATTCCGCCGTCATGCGCGGAAAAGCTGTGCCGACAGGCTTATCCCGGCTCGCAGGCCGATTTCCATAAAGACCTCCTCATATGGCCGATTATTTCGATGTCTCCCTGGACTATCTGGTGGGGCGGAGCGACGATCCGTTCCGGCATTGAGGCGCAAACGCCGATGAAAGGCGGCATCCCCGCCGCCCTGCCTCCTTTTTGACGGATTCGGGAATGGATCTTGCATTTTGTCCGCAGTGGCGGTATAATCATATAAAATCCGATTGTAGGAAGTGTTGCGCCATGCAGGAAATCCGGGTGGAAAAGACCACGACGCCGCGTCAAAAGCCCGCGTCGTCCGACAAACTCGGCTTCGGGTCCATTTTTACCGACCACATGTTTCTTATGAATTACGACGAGGGCCAGGGCTGGCACGATCCCCGCATCGTCCCTTACGGCCCGCTGTCCCTGGATCCGGCCGCGATGTGCCTGCATTACGGTCAGGAGGTCTTCGAAGGGATGAAGGCCTACCGCACCCCCGAGGGGAAGGTCGTTCTGTTCCGGCCGGAGAAAAACATGGCGCGGCTCAATCTCTCCAATGAGCGGCTCTGCATTCCGCTCATCGATGAGGCGTTCGGAGTGGAAGCCGTCAAACGGCTGGTCAGCGTCGATCAGGACTGGATCCCCACCGGCGAGGGGACGGCTCTCTATATCCGCCCCTTCATCATCGCGGTGGATCCCCATGTGGGGGTTCATCCCGCCCATCACCTGCTCTTCATCATCATCCTCTCTCCGGTGGGCGCCTACTATCCCGAGGGGATCAATCCCGTCAAGATCTGCGTGGAGCAGAACTACGTCCGCGCCGTCAAAGGCGGCATGGGCTTTACCAAGACGGCGGGCAACTACGCGGCCTCCCTCAAAGCGCAGGACGAGGCGGAAAAGCGCGGCTATACCCAGGTGCTCTGGCTGGACGGCATCGAGCGCAAATATATTGAAGAAGTGGGCACCATGAACATCTTCTTCAAAATCGGCGGCGAAATCGTCACCCCGGCTCTGCAGGGAAGCATCCTGGGCGGCATCACCCGCCTGTCCTGCATCGAAATGCTCCGATCCTGGGGGTATCCGGTGAGCGAACGGCGGCTGGCCCTTTCCGAAGTGGTGGAAGCCTCCCGCAACGGCACCCTCGAGGAAGCGTTCGGAACCGGGACCGCGGCCGTCATCTCTCCGGTCGGGGAGCTGCGGGTGGGGGACGATGTCATCGCCATCAACAACGGACAGATCGGTCCGGTGGCGCAGCGGCTGTACGACACCCTGACCGGCATCCAGAACGGCCGGCAGCCTGATCCGTTCGGCTGGGTCGTGGCCGTGGACTGATCCGCACCGCTGATCCCAATCGATAACCCGGCCCTGCACGGTTCGTCCGCGCAGGGCTTTTTTATCCTATATAAAGGGGGGAGTCCATGACCCGGCTGACCTATACGGTTCCGGAGTCCTATGACGGGGCCCGGATACAGGATTTTCTGCGGCGGGAATGCGGTCTGTCCTGGCGGATGGTGGTTCGGCTCAAGGGGACTGATCGCGGAATCACGGCCGACGGAGAACCGATCCGCACCATCGACCGTGTGCGGGCGGGGCAGACGGTCGCACTTACCTTTCCGGAGGACCGGGTCCGCATCGAGGGCGTGGAAATGCCCCTCGCCATCGTGTACGAGGACGAGCACCTGCTCGTGGTGGATAAACCGCCCTATCTCGCGGTGCATCCCTCGGCGGGAAAAACCGATCCCACCCTGGCGAACGGCGTGGTCGCGTATTATGAGAAAAAAGGGGAGGCGGCGTCCTTCCGCCCGGTCAACCGGCTGGACCGGAACACGAGCGGGCTGCTGCTCGCGGCCAAAAATCCCCACGCGGCCTTTCTTCTGACACGCGTGCCCCAGAAAACGTATCTCGCCCTGGTTTTCGGACGGCTGGAAGGGGAGGGGACCGTCGACGCGCCTATCCGGGTCAAGGAGGGCTGCTGCATCACGAGAGAGGTTGGAGAAGGCGGGAAGGACAGCGTCACCCATTGGCAGACGCTGGCATCCGACGGACAGATCACGCTGCTGCGTCTCCGGCTCGAGACCGGCCGCACCCATCAGATCCGGGTACACATGGCGTATCTCGGCCATCCGCTGGTGGGGGACACCATGTACGGTACGGATGAGACGATCCTTCCCCGCCATGCCCTGCACTGCTCCGAGATGGCCTTTGCCCATCCGATCACGGGGGAAGCGCTGGCGTTTTCGAGTCCGCTGCCCCCGGATATGGCCGGTCTGCTGAGGGAGCGGGGAATGGAGCGTCCCGGAAACGGGGCCCTTATAGAATGACAAGGTTTTTCTTAAGATTTTCAGAAGGTTCATGACTGAACGACGCGCATGGTGTATAATGTCGATACCGGAATCCAGGGGAGGAATGGACATGCCTGCGATGATCACCCACTACCTGTTCGCTGAACGGGTCTTTTCCAAGCTGAAAAAGGCCGGCGTGACGCCGGAAGATTCGGGCATGGCCGCCGTTGGCGCGCAGGGACCGGATATCTTCTTCTTTCATCGGGTGCTTCCCTGGGAACCCGGGGTCAGCTACGCGAAACAGGGGAGCCTGCTGCATAAAATCAGCCCGGCAAAGCTATTTGAGGCGTTCCGTGCTGGTATCAACCGGGCGTCCGCGGAGGACCGCGCGGCTATGATCGGGTATGTCGAGGGATTTTTCTGCCATTACGCGCTCGACCGCGCCGTGCATCCGTTCGTTTACTATTGGCAGGAAGAACTGCGCCGGGAGCAGCCGGGCTACGGCACGACTCCGCATCAGTACCATTTCCGGATTGAAAGCGCGCTCGATACCATCACCCTGCGGCGGGAAACCGGCCGGCTGGTCCGGGATTTCAAGCTGGCGTCGGTGATCCCGGCCGGGGCCAGCCAGGGAACGGCGGCGCTGGGCCGTCTCTATCAGCCGATCTTCGCCCGTCTGCTCGGTCGGCCGGAGGCCAAGGCGGCGCACATCGCGCTGGCCCCCGGGGATATGCGCCGCGCGGTGTCCCTGATGACCGACCGGTCTCTACTCAAACGCCGCCTGCTGCTGGCACCGGTGGAAAAGCTGGCACATAAGGGGGCGTTCGCCTCCTCCCTGCTGCGTCCGGAGAACACCACCGACTGGGACTACGCCAACGAGAGCCATACCCGGTGGACCAATCCGTTCGACGAAGCTTATGAGAGTACCGACAGCTTTTTTGAGCTGTATGATCTGGCCGCCTGCGAGGCGACCGATATGATCCTCGCGTTTCTGGACGCCCTGCCCGACGGCGCGGCCATGGCCGACATCACCCAGGACCGGGGCTTTTCAAGCGATCTGCCGGGCGTCTATGAGGTGCGTCTGTAATGGACGGCAAAGGAGAGGAACAAATGAAACGGATTGCCAGTTTTGAAGTGGATCACACCATCCTGACCCCTGGTATGTACCTGTCCCGGGTGGATGGGGATGTCATAACATACGATCTGCGCTTTGTCCGCCCGAACATCCCGCCGTTTCTCTCCACCCCCTCTATGCACACCATCGAGCATCTGTTTGCCACATTTGTGCGCAACAGCGCGCTGGCCGACGGGGTAATCTATTTCGGCCCCATGGGCTGCCGCACGGGATTTTATTTTCTCACCAGAGGCATATCCCATGAACAGGCAATCGCTCTGACCAGGGAGGCCCTCGCTTTTATCGAAGCGTATGAGGGCGAGATTCCCGGAACGTCGGCGGCCGAATGCGGCAACTACCGGGAGCACGACCTGGCGGCCGCCAGGAGAGACGCCGCCGGGCTTCGGAAAATCCTGGACGGCTGGACAGAGGAAGCCCTTTCCTATTCGACAAAATAGTTTTGTGTGATTTCACCTTAAAGATTGCTCTTTGTTGAGAAAATTCTAACAAAACACGACAAACATCTTGAAAAAGGGTTGCAAGTTTGTAATAACTGAGTATAATGGTACTTAAGTTGTTACAAACTTGTAATCCTTTTCACCGTATTTACAACCGGGACATGCTCCTGTTTTTCCGATTCATGACGAGATAGGCCTCCCCGCACGGAGTCCGGACCCAGAATGTAAGGAAGTGTACCCCTCTATATGAAGATATTTAACAAACAGCGGTTTGCCGACGCCGCGAATAAATGGAATACCGTATGCAGGAACATCTGGTCCGCCGCGGCCCGGTTTATCACCGGAACGGTCCCGGCCGCGATGGGGAAAGCGTTCTTCGCCGCATATGTGACCTGCTACGCGGTCGGTGTTTACACGCTGCGCGTGGGCAAACGGACCGGCCGCCTGATGATCAGGGCACTGCGCCCGGCGGGTCGCTTTGCGTATAAAGGGCTGGATAGGCTGGTGCTCCGCCATCTGCGCGCCATGCGTCAGGAACTCGGCCGGATGCGCGAAGGGTTTGTCATCGCCGGACAGCGGCTGAAAGCGGCTTATCGCCGCCATCCGCTCCTGGTGATCCCGCAGGCGCTTTGCCTGCCTGTGCAGGGTGTCCGCCGCCATCGCAAAGCGGTGGTCAGCGCGGCCAATCTGCTGGCCCCTATGGCGGCCGTGATGGTGCTGGTGCTGACGGTCCAGTTCTGGACCGGCGCCACCTTTGCGCTGGCGCTCGAGTACGATGGACAAACCCTCGGATATATTGCGGACGAATCCGTCTATGACGCTGCGGCGTCCATGGCGGCCGGCCGTGTTATCAATGCCGACAATTCTTTCCGTGTGGACCGGGTGCCGAAGCTCACCCTCACACTGGTCAAAAAAGACGATATTCTCGATGAAAACGCGGTCTGCGACCGTATTCTCGATTCCTCCAGCAGTCATTTGTCTCAGAGTTCGGGCCTGTATGTGGACGGCTCTTTCGTCGGGGCTCTTTCGTCCCGTACGCTTTTGGACGATCTGATCGGCGCGGCGCTCGAAGAACGGCGCGGCGATGGGGACAGCGCGTCGTTCGTTGCGGACGTGCAGCTGGTCGATGGTTTGTATCCGGTTACGGCGATGATCGGCCATGAAACCATGCAGGGGTTTCTCCGGCAGCTGCCGGTCAAGGTGACGTCTTTGGTCACATATGAGGAACCGATCGCGTATACCTCTTCCACACAGGAGGTCGCATCTCAGCTCCTCGGATACCGGGCCGTCAAAACAAAAGGCGTGAATGGGATTCAGTCGGTCACGGCGGAAGTCGTCACGATCGACGGTGTGGAACAGTCCCGCACGGTTGTTTCTACTTCTGTTGTCAAGGAGCCGGTTAACGAAGTCATCGCAATTGGCGGCAAGAAATACAACGACGTTTCGACCGCCGGAGACGGCAAGGCCACGGGGACCTTCGTCTGGCCCCTTCCGGCCACCAAACAGATCAGTTCCTATTTCGGCAGCCGCTGGGGTTCCACGCACGGCGCCCTCGATATTTCCAACGGCCGGGTGTTCGGAAAGCCCATCATCGCCTCCGACGGCGGCAAAGTCGTAGAAGCCGGCTGGCATTACAGCTACGGATATTACGTTTTGATCGATCATGGCAACGGCTTTAAAACCCGGTACGCCCATTGCAGCAAGCTTGCGGTCAAGGTCGGCCAGCGGGTGGCTCAGGGCGAATACATCGCCGATGTCGGGAATACCGGCAACAGCTACGGAGCGCATCTGCACTTTGAAGTAATCAAAAAGGGAACCTTGGTGGATCCGCTGAAATATGTGCAGCGGTAAGCATAAAGATACGACAGAAACGGCGTGACGGTGTTCGCGCCGTTTTTCTTTTCCGGACGGCCGCATGATCGCAAAAAAAAACGATTTCTACAACAAAATTCCCTCTTGCCTTTTAGGCCGGTTTGGGTTAAAATACGGTCAACAGAGATGCCGCCGGGCCGGATTGGGCACGCGGGCAAAAAGGAGGACTTTATGAACAGCAAGCGGGTGTGGCCGATCGCCCTGCAGCTCTATTCCGTGCGGGGCGACATGGAAAAGGATTTTGAGGGTACGCTGCAGAAGGTTAAGGATATGGGATATGACGGCGTGGAGCTCGTCGGATTGTATGGACGGTCTCCCGCACAGGTGCGGAAAGCCGTTTCTGACGCCGGCCTGGTGCCGCTGAGCGCTCATGTGCCGTATACCGAGATGGCGGCGGATCCGGACAAAGTGATGCAGGATTATGCCGCAGCCGGCTGCACGTATATCGCGGTTCCCTATTTGGAAGAGGCCTATCGGCCGGGTCAAGAGCGTTTTTTCGAGCTGCTCGAAACCGTAAGCCGGTTGGGCGAGGCCGCCAATCGGGCGGGCCTCACCCTCTTGTATCATAATCATGACTTTGAGTTTGTCAAGGTGGAGGGCCAGTATGCGCTGGATCTGCTCTACGACCGCGTTCCGGCCGCTTTGCTGCAAACCGAAATCGATACCTGCTGGGTGAATGTTGCGGGAGAGGATCCGGCTGCCTATGTGAAGAAATACGCCGGCCGTGCGCCGCTTGTCCATCTGAAGGATTTCGTCCTGAAAGGTCGGAAACCCGCTCACATGTATGATCTGATTGGGCTGGAAGAGGAGCGGATTCCCTCCGAGGAGGAAGGAAGCTTCGCCTACCGTCCTTTAGGACAGGGCATGCAGGATGTGCCGGGGATCCTGAACGCGCTGAAACAGACGGGGACCAAGTGGGTCATCGTGGAGCAGGATGAACCCAGTCAGGGGCTGACGCCGCTGGAGTGCGTCCGGCAGAGCATTGACTATCTGGATTCCCTGGATAAATAACCAAATTAAAAAAGCCGGGAGACAGGCTGTGAGTCTCCCGGCTTTTTGTATCGTGCAGACGGCCGTAGAATGCCGTCAGGTATTTTCCCGTACGACGCGGCAGGGGTTTCCAAAGGCAATCCGATTGGAGGGGATGTCCCTTGTCACAACGCTGCCGGCTCCAATAACGACATTATCGCCGATCGTCACGCCGGGCAGGAGAATGGCCCCTCCGCCGATCCAGACGTCGCGTCCGATGATAACCGGGGCCGTCTGGGTTTTGCAGAAGGAAAAGGAACCGTCGGAACGGTCCCGTCCAAAACGGTCGGCGGCATTTGTCGGATGATAAGCCGTATAAATCTGGACATTGGGAGCGATGAGCGCGTTGTCCCCGATGACAATACGGTTGTCGTCCAAAAAGGTGCAATTCATATTGACCTCACAGTTGTCGCCAAAAAAAATGTGACAGCCGTAATCCACATAGAAAGGCGGCGTGATCCAGAGCCTTTCCCCCATTCCTCCCAACAGATCGCCTAATAGGCGCCGTTTCTCGTGCAGGTCTTCCGAATCGGTACGGTTGAACTCGCGGATGAGGTTTTTCGCCTTGTGCCACTGTGCAAGCAACGTGCTGTCGCCGCAGTCATACAGTTCTCCGGCCAGCATTTTGTCGCGTTCCGTCATAGCCATAGCCTCCTGTTTCCGCTTCCCCTTGAGCGGGGCTGCTGGTATGAGTTTATAGTATTTGCGGATGTCTGTCAAATTCCATTCGGGCGGATATCCCGGCGGTAAGAACAAAAAATACGATTTATTCAGTGGCGATATTGACATCTATGAACAGATGAGATATGATAAAAACTATATTAATAAACATTGTTCATTTATAATGAATTATAAATTCTCCCTCGCCGCAGGCATGATTTTATCAAGAGGGCTCTCGGCCCCGGGTGAAGCGGCCACCTTATCCAACTATACCACCGGCTCTTTCTCACAAAACGGCGGGGTTTTGAAGGTCAACAAGACGTCCGGAAACAACATCGTGTTGTCCGACTGGTTTTCGACAGCGTACACGTTCTCAGCGGACTTCGTGATCACCGAGACGGGGGACAACGTCCTCAGCATCGTATTCGACATCGATGATCCCGCCAGATCCGGTACGAACTGGATGGCGGTTTCCGTTCTGCCGAACGAAAACAAGGTGCGCATTTTCAAGAAAATGACCGGAAGAGTTTCGATATCCGGGCGCCTATGCCGGATATGGCGAATCTCAACCCGGATGGCGGGGAAACCGTCAAATTCGGCCGGAAAGTGGCGTCACATAGGAAAAAATGGTGTGTATTTAACTCGGATCGGTCCGAATTGGCCGCTATTATTATGCGTCTTATGATGGGGGGACAATCGGCTTTATGACATTCCAAACAGGCGTAGACATACGTAATATTCCGTATACCCCGGACCAGCCTGGAACCATCGATGAGGGCTTTGACACGAATATTCCAGGCTGGTACGGCCAGAGCGGCGGATGGGCCGTCGGGGCAGACGGCCTTCATGGGAACAATGCCGGGGTGGGCGACCGCTTTGCCCTGTCCAGACTCTGTTTGGACAAGGACACCACCTATATATATGAAGGGACGATGACCGTTGTGGACGGAATGGGCGGCGGCCTGGTCGTTGGTGTGACCGACCCGGCGCTCCCCTTGTCCAGCTGGATCGGCGCCAACATCGATCTCAACCGCGGTGAAGCCAAGCTGTTTAAGAACCAGAACGGGCAGGTCTGGAGCGCCTCCCGGGCTTTGACCGGCGATGAAAAGTGTGCAAAACAGCAGAATATTCGAATCGAAGTGATACAGGGCGGTCAGTTTAACTATTACCTGAACGGCAGCTTGGTGGGATCCTATGCCGATTCCACCTATGACGGCGGATATCTGGGAGTCTACACCTTCAAAGGAAACAATTTTTATAACCATCTTCAGTATACGGCTGGTGAGGCTCCCGGCATCGCCGGTGTGAGTGTGGCCGATGCCGCGGTAAAACCGGGACCGGCCTTCACGGATTATCGGTACGACGTCACGGTTCCCACCGGACAGAGCACGGCCTCGGTCCGTATCGATACTGCGGCGGGAAATCTCGTCTGGATCGACGGACAGGAAACAACGCCGAACCGGGCGGTGGATGTGGAACTGCATATCGGTTCCCAGATTATCACCCTGACGGTCAAGAATCCCGAAACCGGCATTTCGGTGAATGAGTACATGCATATTTCCCGCGAGACTAATCCGTCTTCCCTTTATCGGGAGAAATACCGCCCGCAGCTGCATTTTTCTCCAGCCATCAACTGGCTCAACGATCCAAACGGCCTGATGTATAACGAGGAGACGAAGGAATACCATCTCTTCTATCAGTACAATCCCTATGGGTATGATTGGGGAAACATGAGCTGGGGCCATGCGGTTTCCAAGGACATGATGCATTGGGAGCAGAAGGATGTCGCCCTCTATACGGATGGGCTGGGCGCCATATTCTCCGGCTGCGGCGTGATTGACCGCGATAACACCACCGGATTCTTCGACGACTCCACCCCTCCCGGCGCCCGGATGGTCGCGGTCTACTCCTATCATGGCGGCGACACCTCCTATGGTACGCAGAAGCAGGCTCTGGCGTATTCCAAAGATGACGGCGAAACCTGGATCAAATACGACGGCAATCCGGTTCTGCCCAACCCGGGCAATCTGTACGGGAGCGACTTCCGGGATCCCAAGGTCCTCTGGATGGAGGACGATTCCTATGCGAACGGCGGCGTTTGGCTGCTGATCGCTGCCGGAGGGCGGGCTCGCCTCTTTACGTCCGAGGATCTGATTCACTGGGAGCACAACAGTGACCTATGCTGCAAAGACGAAAACGGAAACGATATCCCGCTCGAATCCGAATGTCCCGATTTGTTTCCGCTAAAGCTTGGGGGAACGGACACGACAAAGTGGATCTATACCGGTTCGGGGAAATTCTTTGTCGTCGGGGATCTGGATAAAAACAGCGATGGGAAATATGTATTTACGCCAGAAACCGCTCAAATTCCGATGGTAAACAGCGCTTCCCGTCTGTACGCCACTCAGTCCTTTTTTAACGATCCCAAAGGGCGCCGTCTGCTGGTGGCCTGGGTGCGGGATCTGACTACGGCGGCGGCGCTGAAAAGCGAAGGCAAGGTCTGGAACGGCATGTACACCATTCCCATGATGGCGGGGCTGATAAAAAACAGGGACAGCTATTGTCTGACCACCGAGCTGCCGGCGGAGGTAGAAGCATACCGCGGTGAGGCTGTTAAGCAAATCCGGGACGCGGCCGTTGCCCCGGATTCGGAAAATCTCCTTGACGGTATTCGGGCGGAAAAGCTGGACATTGAGGCGTCCATTCAACTTGGGACCGCGACGGAAGTCGGGTTCAATCTGCGCATGGGGGATAAAAATGTCCTGAATGTGCGGTACGATGTTGCCGCGAAGCAGCTGATTCTGGATAAAAGCAAGACCGGCACCGTTTATGCCGAAGTGGAAAAAATGGATTTGGCCGTGGAGGACGGTCTCCTGAATCTCCGGCTTCTGCTCGACACCGCAGCCGTCGATGTATACGCGAACGGCGGCCGTGCCGGAACCACCACGGTGTATTTTACGGATAGCAGCAATCTTGGCACCGTTTTTTATGTGAAGGGCGGTACGGCTGCCGTCCAGTCGATGGATGTGTATCCGATACGCTCCGTGTGGTACGACGATACCGTCCCCGGAGATCCTGTGGAAATGCTCCTGCGCACCTCCGAGGACACGGTGGAGGTCGGGTCCCGCTTATCTGTGGAAACGGCTGGGCCCTACTTTTGTGGCGGACGACACCATCACCAGGACACTCAGTGAAGACACCGCCGCAGAAATTGTCAAAATGGGCGGGGGTACGCCGAACTGATTGCGCGGAAAACGGGAACGGTCATGATCACGGCCACTGAAGCGGACGGTGACCGTGAAGATCAACGACCGGCATTTTTATACCAATATGGATTCCTGAAGACTTTTGGAGACTGGGAGCGGACGGACTGGTTATCGGGTGAGGGGATATGTTTCTCATGGGAAATGTCCGCGCTAAAAACTTCGAGATGGCCGCCGACTTCACCAATTTGGCGGGTAACGGCTCGTTCGGCGTGCTGTTCAGGGCTCCAGACTGGGATAATCCGGCGGCCAAGCGGTACGCTGCGAACATCGACAAGCTGAACGGCATCGCCTGGGCATTTATTCCTAAAGATGCGGCCGTCAACAAAAACGTCAGCTCCGGGAAAGATTTCATGCCCCAGATGACTTGCCATTTCCGCCTTCGGATGGAAAACGGCACCGCATCCTATTATCTCGATGATCAGTTCATGATGGAGCGGGCGCTTGGAGACTATGAGGGCGGGTATATAGGGCTCGTCTTCTATAAGACGACGCCGGTTTCAATAACGTGTACGTCACCTTCCTCGACGAGACGGGGGCGTCCGTTCCGTCCGGATCCGCCTCTTCCGTTCCCCCATAGACCACCTCGCCGGGGCTGGAGCTGTATGCGTACATGTACGCCGCAGGAGAAAGGCGGCCTGAGCCGTTTCATAAAGAAGAAAAAGGCCCGACACGAGGACGATCACCGTGGCGGGCCCTTTTATTCATTGCAGAAGACCCCCGGCAATGCCGGAGGCAAAAAGCTTTAGCGATAAAAATTTCTTTTGATTAATAAAGTTGCGGTCTGGCAACTGCACTAAAGTATCAAAAGGAGGACATCAAACCTGGAACCCCATGTTTGGCACATATAAGTTGGGGATGCAAATATCATATAGCATTTGCGCCGAAAAATCGCAGAGAAGTATCTTATGAAGTTAAACGAGAGGCAGCAGGAAAGGTATTGCGACAGCTATGTGAATGAAGCCGAGGTGTGTCCTGACCACGTGTATATGCTGGCGGAGATACCGCCGAAAATGAGCATATCCAGTTTCGTGGATTTCTCATAGGAAAAAGCAGCCTAATCCTCTTCGAGCGACATGCAAACCTAAAGTGCAAATACGGCAGTTTATGATAGGGTTATCCAGCGTTCGCTAACGGCGCGCCAGTTGTACGATCCGGTTCCAGGTGATCGGGCCTACCGCGCCGTTGCCTTCCAGTCCTTCGTTGGCCTGCACGGCCCTCACCGCGTCCTCGGTGGCCTGATCGAAAGTGCCGCTGATCTCCACGGGCGGGATGTAGCTGTGACGGGCCGCGGCTTCCTGCAGAAAAATCTGAAGCTGACGGACATCGTCTCCTTGCATCCCCAGTGTGAGATAGCGCCCCGGATAAATTTCCTCGCTTCCCTCCAGGGCCTCCGGCGGGACCGATGCGATGGTATCCGCATAGACCTGCATCATGCGGTTCCAGGTTTCCCGGTCGATCACACCGGTGGGGTCCAAGCCGTATTTCCGCTGGAATGCCTGCACGCCGTTCAAGGTGTTCTCGTCGAAATTGCCATCAATGAGCACTTGAGGGATCTGATCGTCAAAAAAGGAAATGATCGCCAGATAATATTGGGCGACCCGTACGGGGTTGCCGCTATCGCCCAGTTGAAGCTGGCGGGAAAACTGCCGTTGAGCTTCGTCGAAGGAGATCCCCTCGGAATACAGCTCCGACAGCCCTTTGACGCCGTTGTACGTTTTTTTGATTTGGTACCAGGTGGCGTTACCCACGATCCCGTCCGGGGTCAGGTTGAAAATACGCTGGAATTCCCGGACGGCCGCCTCGGTTTCCACGCCGAAAAATCCGTCTACCAGCAGCTTGGGTATGGCCGGATAGTTGTCGGAAATCCGGTTGAGCTGCCGCTGGATGATGCGTACGTCCTCACCAGCGCTGCCCTGGCGCAGGGGGACACCGGGATAGGAACGCTCGATGCCCTGTACCGGTGCGCCGAACACGATGTTGATATCGTCGCCGAAAAAGTACTGGAGGATTTCATAAGGAACCAGCCCCTGCTCCGCGAGCCCCACGGTACCCCATTGGGACAGGCCGTCGCAGGTAGAGGTGGTGCCGTTGCAGTACTGAGTGAAGAGCGGCTCGACACTGCCCTGCCGCACCACGTAGTCGTTGAAGATATCGTCCACGATTTGGGATATGTTTTCAAATACATCCCGGTTGGGGATAAAATTCTGATCGTATTGCGTGCTGTTTGTGATGTCGAAGTCATATCCCCGGCTGGGATAATATTCGGTGTAGATCCGGTTGAGGGCGAAACTGATCTGTGCGAGAATATTGGCCCGGATGGCGGCCTCCGGCCAGGTGGGATAAATCTCGCTGGAAGCCACGTTCTTTATGTAATCGGCGAAGGGGACCGTGATGTTTTCCGCGGCCCGGTCCGGGGGACCGAGATGGACGGTGATGGTTTCGGGAATGACTGGCCGATCGATGTTTCCGTTCATAAAACCGCCCCCTTATTGAAAGTCCGGCCGGGCCGTCACGAACCGGACGGGCTGGATGGACTTAATCCCTTCGAAAACCGGCACCCGGGTAAACACCTGGGTTTGAAACTGCGGATGGGACACTGTGACGGTGTATGCGGCAAAGGTCGGCTTGCCCGTCTCCGGGCTTTGGGAGCGGCTTTTGTCGGGAGCGGGCAACCGGATACCGTCTAAGATGCCGCTGCCGTCGGTGATGCCGGTGGCGAACACTTTGGTGCCGTCGGCGAACTCCCGGGAGACGGTGACTTCCGCACCGGCGATGGGCACCGCCCGTCCGCCGGTGGAGGCCTGGATGCGCAGCTCGCCTGTTTGCGGGTTATCGGCGAGAAAGCTCTCATAGGTCTCTGGTTCGGGGGCCGCAGGCTGCAGCGGATCCAGTCCGGGGCCGGATTCGGGCGGATTTATTTCCGCCCCGATCTCGGCCTCCGCCGGAGCGGGGCTTTCTGCCTGAGGCGTTGGTTCCTCAGCCGGGGACGGGACGGGTTCCGGCGGCAGCGCACTGCGCGCCGCCATGTCCATCATGTCGGCCGCATACTGCCGAACCATGGCGTCAAACGCCTGTTTATCCATAGGGATACCTCCTTAAAATAAATCGGTAGATACCCTATCAATATAATCGCCTGCCCGAAAAAAGGTGACAAAAAAGCTTCGGACCGCCTAAACCGTGTCTTTGGAGGTCCGCCGCCCTTTATAATAGAAAGATCGCCTCAAGATGGCGACTATGGCCATCATCTAAAGGTGGGGCAGAATATAGAACAAGGTATACGGAGTTGGTATTGACCGTTCATCCGCAGATATGGTAGAATTTTGTCGGCCTAAAAAGAACAACAGGAAGTCGGGGTGCCTGGCTTTTGATGCGTTTTCCTTTTTCGGCCGGGTTACGAGACTTGCCCAGCGAAAACCGGGTGTTTTTTTGCCTGATAATAGAATGGGTTTTTCTTTCCGTCAGAGTTGAAATGCGTCAGACGCCGCCGTTCAATAGGATTTTAGCTAACAGTCATTTACCTGTTTTTTATGTACAGCTGTCATATACACGGTCAAACACCAAATCACGGAAGTGAACCTGCGCCACCTTCCCGTTGGTGAACCGTTCTGCCATATCCGCCACTTCGCACGGACGAACGGAAATATCTGGTACCTCATCCAGGATGGTTCTGCTGTCGAGCATCTGCAGTCCGTATGTGAAGTGGAGATTCCCTTCTATTTCCACTTGGGTGCAAATGATTTGATAACTTATGGAATGATGAGAGCCGCGGTTTTGCGCTTCATCTATACCTCTGAACACGCTCCGGCACTTGGCCTCCCATTTATGTAGCGTCTCCTTTGCAAATCGATGGCCCCGAAGAATGTCTGACAAATTTTGCGGTGTAGTGCCAATAAAAACCGCAAATTCCGACTTCGATAGGTTCCGTCTGTTGAGTTCCTGCGATAACCATAGTCCCAACTCATTGTAAGCCCGTGGTTTTTTCATACTCAATCTCCTATAAATAAAATTAAATGCATCCGTAAGAAATCTATGATGGATAAAACAACAAAAGTAATTCTACAGTTCCTATTTTTCTTCACAAACATAAAAATTTATGTTATTATAGGAATCTCGATAAACAGCAGGGCCTATGGACGGCATACAAAGGATATGCGATGTACGGCGATTCGTCAAACCTTAAGTTTGAGTATCCTCCGATATCCATGCAAGACTCTTTATCATAGGTGGTAATTTGTATGATTTCCGAGTATCTCAAAACGCTGAAAAACAAGAAAAATCTCACAAATCAGGATTTATCAGATTTGTCAGGCGTCCCGATTGGCACGATCAATCGAATTATGGCCAATCAGACCGATAATCCGAGTTTTCAGACGGTATGTGATATTGTCATCGCTCTGGAGGGGTCACTGGATGAGATGGCCGGAATCCAGCCGAAAAAGGATAAGGAGAATGAATCCGTTAAACTAAATTCGGAAATGGAGACCTTATATAAACAAATCCTTGTTTCCAAGGACAAATGGATTCTGCGCCTGTTTGTCCTTGCCTGTTTTTTGGTGGTTTTCATTGCGTTTGTATTGGTATTTGACCTTATGAATCCCACCGTCGGATTCTTCCGGAGTTAAGAAAGCCGTCGGCCTGTTCCAGAACTGGCTGGAAACCGGGATGAAGGAAACACTGGAGGAAATGGCGGCTTTGGCCGAACAGATGATTCTGAACGGCGTCAAGGCGTTGGAATAGAAAGTCCGGCGAACGTAAAAGACAGGGACCGAAAGGTCCCTGTCTTTTTATGCACTGCCCTGTCTGTCCGACGTCTAGGGCGTATTTTTTCTGTGGCAATCATATCGATTATTTATATTAAGGCGTTAAACAATTAATGACAAACATTAAATAACGATTGACAAACATTAAGTGTCGTGCTATATTGTAATGGCGGATCCAAGAACAAAAACATCGATTTTGGAGGTATGGCAGATGAAGGGCATAGACAAAGCCGCACGAATCATGGCAAAAATTTTAGAGGTATCGCATTGGGTCGGGGCGGGATTTATGGCGGCGGTCGGCATATGTGCAGTCACCGTTCCTCAGCGGCTCAAATATTTCCTGGATGTGAATGCGCTTAAACAGGAAAGAGAAATTTCGGTTTACGGTTTTGAGGTGGCAGCGGCGGATTCAGCGGGGGAAATCCATATGACAGCGCTTCTGCTGTTCTCGATTGGGGCGGTGCTCATTTTGTCTTTGATGGCGATGGTTTTCCGCAATTTGTATCTGATTATCAAGAAATCCGAAGGCACCACGCCTTTTCAGAAAGACAATATCCGGATGCTCAGGGAAATTGGGATCTTTTCCATGGTTATCCCGGTGGTGAGCCTAATCATGAGCACGATTATCCGCCTGGCGGTTGGCGTTGACGCGGTTGAAATCAGCATTCATATGGACGGCTTCATTATGGGTATCATTGTCCTTAGCCTGACGCAGTTTTTCGCGCACGGGGCAGAACTTGAAAAGGATGTAGAAGGTCTTCTGTGAGGTGACAGAGCTATGGGTAAAATCGTTTTGCGCTTGGATCGGATGATGGTGGAACGGAAGATATCGCTGAATGAACTCGCCGCACGAGTCGGTATCTCCAACGTTAACCTGTCCAAGATAAAAAACAACAAAGTGACGGCGATTCGCTTTTCTACTCTCGCGGCCATTTGCGAAGTACTCGAATGTGAAGCGGGCGACATATTAGAGTTTCAGAAAGAATGAGTGTATGTCCGCTCCAATTTTATTGCTCCGAAAGCGCCATGCATGTGAAAATCCCCCTGTCCATTCGTTGGGCAGGGGGATTTTTTATGTCTCACAGGGTCTTTACTTCATGACGCTGATCGCAAGGGTCTGTCTTTTCATCTTGATCCTCTCCGCCGCACGCTATACAAACGGCGTCTGCGGACGCGCGGGCTGTCCCGGTTGTCCGCGCTCCGCCCGGATACCGGCGATATAGTCTTTTGGGGAGAGCAGCATGACACTCTTGAACACCTTGGAAAAATAAAGGGGATCCCGGTAACCCGACAGCGCGGCAATATCCTTTATGTTGGAGAGTCCCTCCCCGACCAGCATGCAGGCGTGCTGGATCCGCAGGGTGCGCAGGTACTCCGAGAAGCCGACATGCAGCACCTTTTTGAGGGCCTCCGACAGATATTTCCGGTTGTACTGGTATTCGGCGCAGATAGTTTCGAGCGACAGATCGGGCGAGGTGTAATGGTCGTCGATGTATTTCTTGATTTTTAGGATATTGTCCGCCGTTTTGGAGAGCTTTTCCTCTTTAATGGTGTTGTTCGAGACCACTGACAAAGTATACAGCAGCACCGACTCGGACAGCATGTCGAGATTATACGGAGTCGTCCGATCGAGGGCACCCATCCAAAAATCCTCCAACGCATCGTAGCCGTGAAACACGCAGTTCCCGGGTCGGATTTTCAGCTCCTCCAGAATCCGGCCCGCCCGGATGCCCAGAAAGGAGATATACAGATAATTCAGGTTGCTGTCGCTGACCTCGATGGCGAACGGCGTGGAGGGAAAGGTGAAAAACAGATCGCCCTTGGCGATGTCGGAGCTCTTCTGTGTGTGGCAGAGGCGCCCCCGTCCTTCGGTGACGAGGTACATCATATAGGTGGATTTGGTGATAAACTGGTTGCGCTGGGGAATGACCGTTTCATAGACGAAATTGACGGTGTTGATCTGATCGGCGCTGCTTCGTGTGGGAACAAATTTGCAGATGTTGTTGTCCATGTCCCAATCCCCCCCGAACGGCTGGTTTCAAGCGGCTGTTTACCATTAGTATAGACGAACAAGGTCGGGCCGTCAATCGGAAATTCTGGAATTCGACCATATATAGGTGGATAGATTCCATTTACGATCCAGAATGCCCGCATTATAATGAAACCGAGACACAGGGAACGAAACGGTAAAGGCGTTGACCATATTGGCCATTCGAAAAATCCGCGTTGGGGTACTGGGAGCCTTTCGGGGAAGCAGTATGATCCGTTTCTGCCGTGAAAGCGGGGAGGCGGAATTGGCCGCGGTCTGCGACTGGAACGAGCGGGTCTTGGGTCCTCTCCGGGAAGAACTGCGGCATGAGGATGTTTTCTGCTGCAACTCGTTTGAAGAGTTCCTGCGGCAGGATATGGACGCGGTGGTGCTGGCCAACGACGCGACCGGTCACGCGCCGCTCGCGGTCCGCTGCCTGAAAGCCGGCCGGCACGTCTACAGTGAGGTGCTGCCGGTTCAGACCATGCAGGAGGCCGTCGAGCTTGTCGAGGCGGTCGAGCAGAGCGGGCTGGTCTACGCATACGGCGAAAATTACTGCTATATGCCCGCGCCGCGCGAAATGAAGCGGCTGTACCGGGAGGGGGCCGTCGGGGAATTCGAGTACGGCGAGGGCGAATACATACACAACTGTGAACCGATCTGGCCCGCCAAAGCCTACGGCGATCCGGGGCATTGGCGGAACAACATGTACGCGACGTTTTACTGCACCCATTCCCTCGGCCCTCTCCTCCATATCACTGGACTGCGGCCGGTGAGGGTGACGGGGTTCGAGGGGACGAAAACCGAGCGGAAGGTCCGCTGCGGCGCCAAGGGCGGCAGCTTCGGTATCGAGATGGTCGAGCTGGAAAACGGCGGTATCCTCAAAAGCATCCACGGGGATCTGTACCGCGATTCGGTCTGGTACAGCCTGTACGGGTCCAAAGGACGGATGGAGAGCGGCCGTGAGACCGCGGGAGGGGTATCCCTACTGCATGTCGAACGCGACAGGTATTCCGGTGAATACGCGGGCCGGCCGCTCCAATCCTACACACCCGCCGACCGGTTCAGTCCTATGGCCGCGGCGTTCGGACACGATGGATCCGACTTCTATGCGATGCATCACTTTATCGCCAAAATCCGGGGCCGGGCGGATGCGGACACCATCGGCGTCTTCGAGGCGCTGGACATGTTCCTGCCGGGTCTGTTTGCCTACCGATCGATCTTGGCGGGCGGGATCCCGATGGACATCCCCGATCTTCGCTGCAGGGCCGAGCGGGACCGCTACCGGACCGATACCGCGTGTACCGATCCCGCTGTCGCAGGGGATCACCTGCTTCCGGCCTTTTCAAAAGGGAATCCCGAGATTCCGGAGGTCGTCTACCGCAGCATGCGGGATCTGTGGATGAGGGGAGAAAACCGATAACCGTTCCTAACGGGTCATTAAAAGGAGGACAACCATCATGCTGTACATTCTGGACACGGCCGATCTGGCGGCCATCCGGCACGCCAACGATTTCTATCCGCTCGCAGGCGTGACCACCAATCCATCCATCATTGCCAAGGAAAAGACGGATTTCTGGAAGCTCACGAAGGAGATCCGGGCGGCGATCGGCCCCGACAAGATGCTGCACGTGCAGACCGTACAGCAAACGGCCGACGGCATGGTGCGGGAAGCCGAGCTCTTAAAAAAAGAGCTCGGCGGGGAGCTCTATGTCAAAATCCCCATCGGTGAAGAAGGGCTGAAGGCCACGAAGGAACTGAAAAAACGGGGGATCGGTGTGACGATGACGGCGATCTTCACCCCGGCGCAGGCCCTGATCGCGGCCAAGGCGGGCGCGTCGTTCGTGGCGCCCTACGTCAACCGGCTGGATAACATTCTGGGGGACGGCGTCCGCGTGGTGGAGGAAATTGTCCGCCTGTTCCAAACCTATCACATAACGGGCTGCCGCGTGCTCGCGGCCAGCTTCAAAAATGCGGAGCAGGTCCATAAATGCGCCCTGGCGGGCTGTCACAGCGTCACGGTATCGGCGGATATTCTAAAAACCATCCTCTGTCATCCGATGACCGACGCGGCGGTGGAGGGCTTCGCCCGGGATTGGACCGGCGTGTACGGCGGCAAGACCATTCTGGATTTCTGATCCGCCGATGACGGACCGAAACGAATGCGTCCGGGCGTATAGGCCCGGGGTTTAAAGCGGCGGGAGGAATGCGCTATCAAGGAAGAATCGATCAAGCAGGCGAAGGCGGTCTATCAAATCGAAAGCGAATGCATCGAAACCATGCGCGAGTATTTCGACGAACAGGCGTTTTCCGCGGCGGTGAAGCTGCTGCGGGATGCCGAGCGGATCGGGACCATCGGCTGCGGGCACTCGGGGATCCTCTGCCAGCATTTTGCCCATCTCCTGTGCTGCATCGAGCGGCCGGCCCGGTTCATCTCTCCGTCCGAGGCGGTTCATGGCGCGGCAGGCTTCCTAAAGCCGGGCGATGTCATGGTTTTCGCATCGCGAGGGGGCAAAACCAAGGAGCTGCTTCCGGTTCTCGGCATCTGCAAGGCCAAGGGGGTATCGGTCCTGACCATCACCGAAAACATGGAATCGACCCTCGCGGTGGAAGCGGATGTGGCGCTCAAGCAGTATGTCAACCGGGAAACCGATAAGTACAACTCCCAGGGGACCACGTCGTCCACCGCGCTCTGTGTGCTGTTCCATACGCTGGTGACCGCGCTGATCGAAGAGACCGGCTTTCAGAACGAGCAGTTTGCGCTGATCCACCCCGGCGGGGCGGTAGGTGAGCGGCTGAATCACACCTAAAGAAATCAGGAGGCTATGACGATGGAATTCAAAGTGTATCAAAAGGAGCTCGAGCTGCAGTCGCGGGGCTGGATCCCCACGTTTCACGACGTGTCCAAGGAAGTGATGGAGATCGTCAAGGCGTCGGGAATACAGAACGGCACCTGCTGCATCGCGTCTCACCACACCACCTGCTCGGTCATGGTGCAGGAATGCTCCCACGACATCGATTCGTTCGATCTGGAATATCTCCAGCACGACCTGCTCGACATTATGCGGAAGATGATTCCGGATTTCGCGGAGGAGCATCAGTACCGGCATCCCGGTCCGCTCCACGCCCAGTTCGGCCGCTATGTCGGAGAGCCGGGAGACTTTACCAGCATGAACACCGACGGCCATCTGCGCAGCGTGTTTTTCGGCCGGAGCGAGACCATGACCGTCAAGGACGGGGCGCTGGACGGCGGGGAATTCGCCCATGTGTATTTCATCGATTGGGATCACGTCCGGGCGCGTCACCGCCAGCTCAACGTCACGGTCATGGGCACGACCGAGGATGTGGGAGACCGCAAATGGAATAACGGGGAGACCATCAACACCCTCCACAAGTTCACGGATGAGGAAAAAGCGTTCGACATGCACTATACATTCCAGCAGGAAAGGTAAGGAAAAGGCGATGAAGCGGCAGATCCGGACCCCCTACTTTGAAATCGGGACCAAGAATTACATCTATGGCGACACGGTGCTGGAATACGCACTGGCCGCCGATGCTGCGGCAGAAAAATACGATATCGATGTGCTGTTCATCACCCCGGCGGTGGAGATCCGCCGGATCGTGGAGCGGACGAAGCACCTGATCGTGCTGGCGCCCTATATGGATACCCTCCGGCCGGGACGCGGCATGGCGGATATCCTGCCCGAGGCCCTGAAGGCGGCGGGCGCGGCCGGCGTGGTCGTCAATCACTGCGAAAAGCCGATGTCCCTGCCGGCCATTAAAGAGACGATTGCCCGGGCGAACGAGCTGGATATGCTGGTCTTTGCCTGCGCGGACACGATTGCGGAAGCCAAGGCCGTCGCCCAGCTGCATCCGGACATCCTCAATCCCGAACCGTCCGAACTGATCGGCGGTACGGGGAGCGGGGTCAGCAGCATGGATTTCGTCAGGGAATCCATCCGCGCGATCAAGGCGATTTATCCGGACATTCTCGTTGAGCAGGCGGCCGGGATCACCAGCGGGCAGCAGGTGTACGACTTCATCATGGCGGGTTCAGAGGCGGCGGGGGCCGCATCGGGCATTGTCAATGCCGACGACCCGATCGCCATGATCGATGAAATGATCGCCGCGACCAGGCGGGCCGCCGACGATCTTCAAAAACGGTAGAACGGGGGAACGGTATGATTTACAAGGAATCCTTTCAGGTGCAGTCGAACGACAAGGTGTGCACCTTTCACAATGTCACCGCCAGAGCCCGGGAGATCGTGAAGCGTTCGGGCGTCCAGAACGGGATCGCGGTGGTATATTCCCATCACACCACCTGCTGCGTCATCACGCAGGAATGCGCCTTTGATATGTCCATGACCGGGCTGGAAACCCTCCAGCAGGATCTGGTGGACGTGATGGAAACCCTGGTCCCCACCTGCCGCCGGGAAGGGCAGTATCTCCATCCCGGTCCGAAGGCCCTGGCGTTCGCCGAGGAACACGGCGAGGACGCGAGAGGCTGCCACAACACCGATGCGCATCTGCGTTCCTCCATTGTGGGGCGTAGCGAAACCGTCGTGATCGATGAAGGGCAGCTGGATCTTGGTGAATTCGGGTTCATTTATTTCATCGACTTCGACCAGACCCGTGCCCGTCAGCGGACGGTGCAGGTCATGGTCATCGGGGAATAAAGCGGCCCCAACGAGCGATTTGGCGCCCTGGCGGGTGCCAAACGCGGACAGGAGAGGACTATTTATGAAAATCGGCTTACTGCCGCTGTATATCGCGCTGTATGACAAGACATCGCCGTCCATGCGTCCCCGGCTGGAGGCATTTTATGAAACCGTGGCGGGGCTGCTGGAGGACCGGGGAATGGAGGTGCTGCGGGCTTCCTTCTGCCGGCTGGAATCCGAATTCCGGCAGGCGGTTGGGCGTTTTGAGGCGGAGGGGGCGGACGTGCTGGTGACCTTGCACATGGCCTATTCGCCGTCTCTCGAATCCATCGACGTGCTCAGCGAAACCCCGCTGCCCATCGTCGTGCTCGACACCACCGAGACGCTGACCTTCACTGCCGATCAGAATCCAGTCGAGATCGATTACAACCACGGGATCCATGGCGTCATGGACATGTGCAGCATGCTCACGAGACGGGGAAAACCGTATGCCATCGCGGCCGGACATTATCGGGAATCCGATGTCATCGACCGGGTGTGCGGATATGCACGGGCCGCCGTCGCGGCCCATTCCCTGAAGGGGGCCCGCGTCGGCCTAGTCGGCGGCGCGTTTGAGGGTATGGGCGATTTCCGTGTCTCCTATGATGAGCTGCAGGAGCGGTTCGGCATCGAGGTGGTCCCGCAGCAGGCCGAACGGCTGCGGGACTGGAACACCGCCGTGACCGAGGCCGAAGTCGAGGCCGAAATGGCCGAAAACAGGGAACAGTATGACTTCGCCGGCGATATCGTCGAGGACGAGTACCGGGCCGCGGTCCGGTCTTGTCTGACCCTGCGAACCTGCCTGAAAGAGGAACGCTTGTCCTCCTTTTCGGTCAATTTTACCCAGATCGGCAGCCAATTCGGGCTGGAATCCATGCCGTTTCTCGAATGCTGCAAGGCCATGGAGCGGGGCATCGGCTATGCGGGCGAGGGGGACGCGTTGACGGCGGCTTTTGTGGGGGCGCTGATGCGCGGCTTTCCGGATACGACGTTCGTCGAAATTTTCTGCCCGGATTGGCAGAACAACCGGGTTTTTCTCAGCCACATGGGGGAGATCAACTACCGCATCGCGGACACCCGGCCCTGCATCAGCCGGGTGGGCGTCAACTTCACCCCGGGCCGTTTCCCGTACGTGGGCTACGCCCGCATGAAGGGCGGGGCCGGCGTTTATGTGAATGTGTCCCGGGGACGGGATGCGTATAAGCTGGTGTTGGCCCCCGCCGAGATGATCGCGGCCGGGCAGGACAGCTTCGGCCGCGCGATGCGGGGCTGGATGCAGCCGTCGATGACGACCGCCGCGTTCCTCGAGGCGCTCAGCCGGAACGGGGCGACGCATCACAGCGCCTTCGTCTACGGCGCGCGGGCGGAAGATATCGCGTATTTCGGCCGGCTGCTGCAGATGGAGACCGTCGTCATCGGCCATAACGGATAAAGGGTGGGTGGATTTGAAGTATCTCATCGGACTGGATATCGGGACCTCGTCGGTCAAAGGCGTGCTCGTGAGGGAAGACGGCAGCGAAATGAAGACGGGCAAAGCGGGCTTTGCCTATACCCGAGGGGAAGACGGCGGCGTCGAGATCGGCGCGCAGGCATATATGGCCGCGTGCTGCTCCCTGCTGAAACGGCTGGCGGAAGCCGTACCGGAGGGTGGGACGCTCGGGGGACTTTCGGCCGCGTCTGCGAGCGGCAACCTGCTGCTCCTCGATGAAAACGGGCAGCCTTCCACCCCTATTTTCAATTGGCAGGACGGCCGGGTAAACGAGGAAGCCCGGGAGGTGCTGGGTGGACTGGACGCGGAGGCACTGTATGAAAGAACGGGCTGGCCGTTCGACTTTAAAACCTTTCCGCTCGCGATGCTCTGCTGGATCAAACGCCGCAGGCCGGAGCTTTTGGAACGCTGCTCCAAGGTCTGCATGAGCACGGAATACCTCTATTACCGCCTGACCGGGCGGTGGGGGATCAGCACCTCCGCGGGTTCCCCCTTTTACCTGATCGATCAGCAGAGCGGGACGTATATCCGGGAACTGCTCGATGTGTTCGGACTCCGGGAGGAGCAGCTGCCGCGCATCGGCAGAGCCGGGGACATCGTGGGTACCGTGACCGCGGCGGGAGCGGCGGAGAGCGGGATCCCGGCCGGCACCCCGGTTGTCCTCGGCACCTTTGACCATCCGAGCGCGGCCAGAGGGGCCGGAGTGCTCGAGGAAGGGCAGATGCTCCTTTCCTGCGGCACGTCCTGGGTGGGGTTCTTCCCCCTCCGGGAGAGGCGGAAAGCCGTCGCCGCCCGCATGATCGTGGATCCGTTCCTGGAGCCGGTCGGATGCTGGGGAGGGATGGTGTCGGTCCCTTCGATATCCGACCGTATCAACGGGATGATCCGCCGGTATATCGACGATTCCGATGACCGGTTCGAGGTGTTTGCCGCCGAAGCCGCGAAGAGCGGCCTTGGCGCTGGAGGACTCGCCATCCGCCTGCTTGAGGAGCCGGACGACGAAGAGATCCGCCGTTTTCCGAAACGGCACATCGCCCGGGCTATCATGGAGGGGACGGTGAGCCTACTTGCGGAGAAGCTCGGCGGTTTGCGGGAGAAGGGTATTGCCGCCCGTTCCGCTGTCATGGTAGGCGGGCCGTCGGAAAGCCCGCTTTGGACCCGGGTGATCGAGGAGATGACCGGGTTGTCGGTCCGGGTTATGGATGGACCGGGCGCTTTCGCCGGGGCCCTCGGCGCCGCGATGATGGCCGGGATCGCGGCTGGGTTGTATCGGGATGAGGCCGGGGCGTTTGCCGCACTTCGGAGTAACCAAGGAGGGAAAGCCGATGTTTCAGCTGCGTACGACCGCGTATGACCGGCAGGTTTATGAAACCGAGCTCCGGAATTTCCTGCCGGATAAGATGATCGACATCCACACCCATATCTGGAAAAACACCTTTCGCCCGCAGGGCCAGCCCAACGGCGGCTCCACCTGGATCGACATGGTGGCGGATGAGCAGACGGCGGAAAACCTGCTCGAGAGCTATCGGGAGATGTTTCCCCGCCAGATCGTTACGCCCCTGGTGTTCGGTGGCTGTTCGCACGACGTCGGGCAGTGCAACGCCTATGTGAAGGAATCAGCACAAAAATACGGATTTCCCACGCTTTTCCGAACCGAGTACAGCATGTCGCCGGACTATCTGGAAGAGGAAGTGGAAAAAAACGGCTTCTTGGGCCTCAAACCCTATCTGACCAACTGCCCGCCCTATATTCCGGTGAAGGAAATCCGCATTTTTGATTATCTGCCCTATGAACATCTGGAGGTCGCAAATAAAAACGGCTGGATCGTCATGTTGCATATTCCGCGGTCCCTGCGCCTGCGGGATCCGGTCAATGTGGCGCAGCTGATGGAGATCGAAAAACGCTACCCGAACGTCCGGCTGATCGTGGCACATGTGGGCCGCGCGTATTCAAAAGAAGACATCGGGGACGCTTTTGAGGTGCTGCGGCACACCCGCCGTATGTTGTTCGATTTCACGGCCAATGTGTGCGACGACGCAATCAAAGCGTGCCTCGAGGCCGTGGGACCCAAACGGCTGCTGTTCGGGTCGGACATGCCGATTTCTTCGATGCGGATGTACCGTGTGGTGGAAAACGGCATCTATTACAACGTGGTGCCCCGGGGGCTGTACGGCGACGTATCGGGCGATCCGCATATGCGGGAGACCGATGAACGCGACGTCACCACCATGATGTACGAAGAGCTGCGCGCGCTCAAGCGCTGCGCGGCGGAGCTGAAACTGTCAGACGGCGATATCGAAGATATCCTGTATCAGAACGCCGAGAATCTGCTGCGGGGCGTTTGATCCGCGGCATAAACCCCAGATAGAAAGCCCGGAAGCCTGAAAAAGGCTTCCGGGCTTTTGGCTTTTCATCAGGAACCGAACTGTGAAGGATGCTTGCTGAAGAAATCGACGCGGGGTTCCAGGAACCGGAACCGGTGATCCGCTTCCAGGAAAAAGCGCAGCGGTTCAAAAATGAAATCCCAGCTCCAAAGGCGTTCGTCGACGGCGAGATATTCCCGCACCATGTCGGTTCCCTCCGGAGCGAAGGGATGGAGAAGGGTGGCGGCCACCCGCACGACATGGAAGGAGTCGACCAGAATCTGTTCCCGGACAGTCCGATCGTCCGCGGCTTCGGCCCTTTTGGTTTCGGCCGCCCAATTCTTGTTCGCGTCCCGCAGATACACGTCGAGCAGATCGATGGCGCGGAACAGTTCCACGCGGTACAGGCACCACTCGTACTCTTTGATCAGGGCCTCCGACCGTTCGAGGACAGCCGTGCTGACCTCCCGATCGGGCAAGGTCCCGTCAAAATATTTTTGCAGGGTATAGAAACAGGAACGGACGAGGCGGTTATAGACATTCGTGAGGATGTTACCCTCTACCAGCGTGGCGTCAAAGCCGGTTTGGCCCTCCATAACGGATTTCGGCGCAAAGCTGACGCTGCGGTTGGACAGGGCCATGTGCGCAAAGTGCATACGGAGCTGCTCCGCCGTGTAGTGATCCAGCAGTTCCATGGCTTTGGGCGGCTTGTTCGCGCTGCTGCTGCTGGCTTTCTTCTTGCCGTAAAACACATGCCGGTTGGGCACGATGACGGGCAGATGGGTCTGTCCCAAAGCCATGAACAAGCCCATTTCCGCAATGGCGTAAAAATAGATGTTGTCCTCGCCGATGAACTGAAATACGGCGGCGTCCGGATCCTCCCACCAGAGAGACCACTCATCGGGCGAGCGGTGCTGCTGTTCAAGATAGGCTTTGGTAAAGGAAATCGGCGCCCAGAGCGATTCCGGCCACACCCAGAAGGTCAGGTCCCGGATCCCTTCCTTTTCCGGCACGGGAATGCCCCATTCCACGTTCCCGGACAGCCGGAACGGCACCAGGGTTTTCCCCGTGCGGAACCGGACGCTCTGCTCCCGCAGCATCGAGCAGGCCTGTTCCCGGTCCTCCAGCGTGGAAAACACCAGAGCGGTCGAGGATTTGCGGGGATCGATGTCGAGCGTGTGCGCGGGCATCCGGGAACGGAGGTCTTCGATACCCTCCATATCCTCGTTCTTGACATAGATCATCGGATTTTTCAAGAATTCTTCGATGACGTTGACAAGGCTCTGCCGGCAGTTTTCCTGCTGCCGGAGCTCGTTCTGCCGGGATTTGAGCCGTTCGGAGAACCGCTCCAGATCAAAATACCAGTTCCGGACGGTTTTTAAGGACGGCGTTTTGCCGGTGGTGACGCTGATTGGATGAATCAGCTCGTTCGGGCTGTATTGGTGGCCCAGGGAGCATTCGTCGGCGTACGCCGTTTCCGAATCGCAGCCCGCGATGGGGCAGCGCCCGGTCACCTGCCGGCCGTTCAGATATTTTCCCGACTCTTCGTCATAAAACTGCTGTACCTCATCGAGACGCAGGACCCCCGCTTCGTACAGGCGGTTGAAAATATCCGCCGACAGCCGGCTGTGGATCTCCCCGGCCCTCCCAAGAGCGGACGCGGCGAAGATGTCGAGACTGATGCCATAGGCATCCAGAGTCTCTTTCTGCCGGGTGTGGTTCATGGCGATATAGTCTTCGATGGTGCCGGTGAATCCGTTTTCCTTCATGTTCTGATAGCTGATTTCAATCGCGGAACCGTAGCAGTCGGTTCCGGAGACGAATATCACCCGATCCGATCCGATGCGGTCGCGCAGAAACCGCGCATAGATATCCGCGTGAATAAACACTCCGCCGATATGTCCGAAATGCAGTTCTTTATTTCCGTAAGGCATGCCGCTTGTGACAATGGCCCGTTTCGGAAATACCGGCCGGTCATCCTGTGTATGCAAAACTACCGTCTCCTTTGATCGCATATCTGCCATTAATATGGGTGTTTCCCGGGTGGGATATGCTTCGATTTATCATACCATAGTCTTTTATTTCCTGCAAGACTTTCAGGTCTGTTCCAAAACAGCGGAAAACCGCCGCAGCCCCGTGGATCTGAAGCGCCTGCCGGATCGGTTTACACATAGGAATTCTGTGGATTTACGCATTTAAATTCGCAAAATCCATTGAATCATGGAGAGACTGGACGAAAAACATATGTTATAATTTATTTGTCATATTTTAACGAATTTTGAAGAAATGGGCGAGTGAAACCATGCTTTATGCGCATATCCGGCGGGCGGATGGAGAGCCGGAGCGCCGCCAGACGCTGGCGGATCACAGCCGGAAGGCGGCGGAGATCGGCGGGGAGTCGGGTGGGAAGATCGGTCTTGGCAGCCTGACGGCCCTCGCCGCCCTGCTGCATGACGGCGGTAAGGCGAAGGCGGAATTTCAGGCGTATTTGCTCGAACCGGATGAACAGAAGCAGCGGGCCCTGCGCGGCCGGATCAATCATGCGGCCGCGGGTGCGCGGTACCTGTGGGAAGCCGCTGCGCTTTCAGACGGGATGCCGCTATCCCAGTTCTGCCGGCAGCTGGCCGCGCTTTGTATGGTTTCCCATCACGGGGGTTTGGCCGACTGCCTGTCCCCGTCCGGCGAGGACGGACTCTCTCCGCGGCTGTATCCGGAAAAGGAGAGCGGCTATGCGGAATCGGTACAGGCTTTTTTTTCGGAATGTCTGGAGGAAGAATCCCTGCCCCCGCGCATCGCGGAAGCTCTGGCCGAGACGGAAGCCCTGTATAACCGGATCCGCACGGTCTGTGCGGATCTGCCGCCCCTTTCCCCGTCCTTTTTCGCGGGGCTGGCGGCGCGGTTCCTGTTCAGCTGCCTGATCGACGCCGATCGTTACGACACGTTTTGCTTTGAAGCCGGTATCGAGCCGGTCCCCCCGGCCTCCCATGCGGAGCTTTGGCCGGTTCTCTGCACCCGTCTGGAATCGCGTTTGGCGGCCTTTCCCAAAACACGGGAAATCGACCGGCTGCGCGGGAAAATCGCGGACAGTTGTTTGGAAGCGGCCGCCTTCAGCCCGGGAGTATACCGCCTGCACGTGCCGACGGGCGCGGGCAAAACGATGAGTTCCCTGCGGTTTGCCCTCCATCATGCCCGGCTCCATCACATGGACCGTGTGGTGTATGTCATCCCGTATACCACCATCATCGATCAGACCGCAAAGGACGTCCGGGAGACGCTGCAGTGCGGCGAGGCAATCCTGGAGCATCACGCCAACCTGATCCCCGATGAAAAGGAAGACGGAGAACGGCGCAGGCTGTTCACCGAACGGTGGGACGCGCCCATCATCCTGACCACGATGGTGCAGTTTCTCAACACCCTGTTTGCCGGGGGAACGCAGAGCGCAAGGCGGATGCACAATCTGGCCCATGCGGTTTTGGTGTTCGATGAGATTCAGGCCATTCCGGTCCGCTGTATCCATCTTTTCAACCTGGCGGTGATGTTTCTCACCCGTGTCTGCGGGGCCACGGTGCTACTCTGCACGGCTACCCAGCCGCCGCTCGATGCGGTGCCGCTGCCGCTCCGGTACGCGTCCCCCGCCGACATCGTGCCGGATTACGAAGCGCATTTTGCCCGGTTCCGCCGGACGGTCCTCCACGACGTGCGCCGTCACGGAAGCTTTGACACCGGGGAGCTCGCCGCCTTTATCGGCGGTCTGGACGCGCCGTCGCTGCTCTGCGTGCTCAACACCAGGGGAGCTGCCCGGCGGCTGTATACGGTTATGGCCCCGGCCTGCGATGAGAAAAAGACGCGGCTGTTTTACCTCAGCAACGATTTGTGCCCTGCCCACCGCCTGAAAGTACTGGACGATGTGGAAAAGGCGCTGGAGGAGCGGAGGGGGCGCGTCGTTGTGATCAGCACCCAGCTCATCGAGGCGGGGATCAACCTGTCGGTTTCCTGTGTGGTCCGTTCCCTGGCCGGGCTGGACAATATCGCCCAGGCGGCCGGCCGCTGCAACCGGCACGGGGAGGATGCCTGCCGTCCGGTGTATATTGTGGAAAACCGGGACGAGAATCTGGACCGTCTCCCCGAGATCCGACAGGCGCAGATCGCCTGCCGTGTGGTGCTCGATGAGTTCGCCGCCGATCCTGCGGCTTTCGATGGAGATCTCCTGTCCCCCAAAGCCCTCCGCCGGTATTACGATCTGTATCAGTATGCGAGACGGGAGGAGATGAGCTACGCCGTGGCCTCCCACTGCCCGACGGATTTGGTGACGCTGCTGTCGCAGAATTCCCCGGGGGTGCGGGAAGCGGCCAAAAAACGGATGCCGCCCCGTCCGCTGAATCAGGCATTTGGTACGGCGGGGGATGTGTTCCGGGTGATCGACGAGGACACCACCGCGGTTTTGGTGCCGTATGACAAGGACGCAAAGGCCCTGTTGGTCCGGCTCGAAGAAGGCGGCGATCCCCGTCAGACGGCCGCCTTGCTGCGCCGGGCCCAGCGGTATGCCGTCGGCGTGTATCCCCATGTCAGGGCCGCGCTCGAACGGGAAAAGGCACTGCGCGCGCTGCCCTGCGGGGTGCTGGTGCTGGAGGAGGGGTATTACCGTTCGGATACGGGCATCACGACCGAACGCGCCCCGCTGCCTCTTCTGCACTATTAAAGCTGAGATTAAAGAAAGGTGTGAGGATATTGACCCATGCGAACCGATTGAGTCTCCTGATTTCGGGACGGTACGCCCTGTTCAGCGACCCGGTCACCCGGGCCGGGGGCGAGAAATTTTCCTACCAGGTCCCGACCTGGCAGGCGCTCAAGGGCATTTTGGAAAGCGTCTACTGGAAGCCGACTTTCCAGTGGATGATCGACCGGGTACGGGTGATGAAGCCCATCCAAACCCAGTCGAAGGGCATTCGCCCCCTTAAGTACGGCGGCGGCAACGATCTGTCGATCTACACCTATCTCCGCGACGTGGCCTACCAGGTGGAAGCCCATTTTGAATGGAACGAGCAGCGGCCCGATCTCGCGGACGACCGCAACGAGGACAAGCACTTCCAGATCGCCGCCCGTATGATCGAGCGGGGCGGACGGCGGGACATTTTCCTTGGAACGCGGGAATGCCAGGGGTATGTCGAGCCGTGCGTGTTCGGGGACGGTCCCGGAGCTTACGACGCGGTTCCAGAGCTCTCTTTCGGGATCATGTTCCACGGCTTTTCCTATCCGGATGAAAACGGGGACGGGATGCTGCGGGCGCGTTTCTGGAATCCCGTGATGAAAGCGGGCGTCATCGCGTTTCCCCGCCCAGAAGCCTGCGGGATCGTCCGGGATATCCGGCGGCAGCCGGTCAAGCCCTTTGTTCTCGGTCAGTCGCTTACCCCCTGCGGCGCCTTGTTCGATGAGGAGGGAATCGGATGAGCTGGATGGAGATGCTGTACCGCACCTATGAGAACTGCCAGGGGGAAGTCGGCCGGATTTATCCCGCCCCGCTCGACCGAAAGGGAAAACCCCTGCGCGCGCCCAGGCCGCTGCTGCCGGTCGGCCATACGCTGCAGAACGCGCAGATCGAGGTCACACTCGGTCTCGACGGCACCTTCATTCCCCACGCCGCCCGGGTGCTGGACAAAAGCGAGGGGGTGACAGTGATTCCCTGTACGGAAAAATCCGCCAATAGAACCGCTCACCCAGAGCCGCACAGTCTCTTTGACAAATTGCAATATCTGGCCGGAGATTACTTGGAATTTGGAGGAAGAGAAAAGGCGTGGGCTTATAGAGCCTACATAGAACAGCTCGCCGGGTGGTGCGCATCCCCGTTTGCCCATCCCTCGGTGTGTGCGGTGCTGCGGTATCTGCAGAAAGGCTGCCTGATCGCCGATCTGGTCGCGGACGGGATCCTGATCAGCGGAGAGGACGGCCGGGTGCTTCCAAAATGGACGGGAGAAAAGGAGGAGACGCCGGCTATTTTCAAGGTGTGCGCCGATCCGATCAACGCGTTTGTCCGTTTCTGCGTGCGGGATCCGCAGAACCCGGAGGCCGCCCTTTTCCGGGACCAGACGGTGCGGGACAGCTATATAGCCTATGCCGGGTCCCTCGAAGGGGAGACGGACCTGTGCTATGTGCGGGGAACATGGATACCGCGGGCACAATTCAGCCCGAAATTCATCCGAAACCCCGGTGACGGGACGAAATTGATTTCGGCTAACGATAAAATAGGCTTTACCTATCGGGGCCGCTTCGAAACCCCGGAACAGGCCTATAGCGTGGGCTTTGAAACGACCAACAAGGCCCACAGCGCGCTCAAATGGCTGATCGACCGGCAGGGGTGGACAAACGGCGACCAGGTCGTCGTCTGCTGGGGTACACGGAATGAAGATATGCCGTCTCTCGCCGGAGGATCGCTGGACTTTTTCGGCTGTCCGGCGGACATGGCCGCGGATACCGAATCCGCTTATGCCGCGCAGCTGAAAGCCGCGCTCTCCGGCTACCGCTCCAAGGGCCTCGACCGCAACGCCGACGTTGTCGTGATGGTGCTTGACGCCGCAACCCCCGGCCGCCTGTCCATCCCCTATTATCGGGAACTGGGAGGGCCGGATTTCCTGGACAGGCTGCAGTATTGGTACGCCACCTGTACAGGATGGCTGAGCAAGCGGATCGAGCCTGAGGGCGGGAAGCCCCGGCGGGTGCGCTATTTCGGCACGCCGCGGTTCGATGACATCGTTTACGCGGCCTATGGGCGGGGTGTCGGCGATAAGCTCAAAAAAGCGACGGTGGAGCGTCTGCTGCCCTGTCTGCTGGACAAGGCCCGGATTCCGCCCGACCTGCGGCGGGCCGCCGTGGCGCGGGCATCAAATCCGCAGGCCATGGAACCCTGGGAATACGAACAAACCCTGGATGTCGCCTGTGCGCTCATCCGAAAAGCGCGGACCGACGATGAACGGCGGAGATATCCCGGAAACAGACAACAGGAGGTTGGAAGATTGGCAAACGACGACTATAAGCAGGGCCGCTCCTATGTGTTCGGCCAGATCCTCGCGTATTACGACTCCCTGGAGGGATGGGCCACCGGCAACAGCCGGATGACCAATGCCAAACGGATCATGGCCCACTACCGGCAGATGCCGGCCAGGAGCGCGGAAATTCTCGAACGGCAGCTGCAGCCATATCTGAAAAAATTAGGGGAGAAGGCGTCCGGCCGGCTCAAAGAGCTCGATGAACTGTATGCGGTTTTGGACGGACCGGACGAAAACGGCGCCGCCAAATACAGCAATGCGCCTCTCGACGAAACGTATCTTCTCGGGTATCGGTCTCAGCTTCACGCGTTCTGGGCAAAGTACGGCGACAAGGAAACAACAGAAAAAGGAGAGTAAAGGAACATGAGCGTACTGACAAACAAAATCGACTTCGCGGCCATTCTTTCGGTTTCCCATGCCAATCCGAACGGCGATCCCCTCAACGGCAACCGGCCCCGCGAGAATTATGACGGGTTCGGGGAGATTTCCGATGTATGCATCAAACGCAAAATCCGCAACCGCCTGATGGATATGGGGCTGCCGGTATTCGTGCAGTCGGATGACCGCCGCACCGACGAGTTCAAGAGCCTGCGGGAGCGAGCGGAGGCGGTCGACGCTCTTAAAAAGGAAAAAGACCGGGATGCATACGCCAAAGCGGCCTGCGAAACCTGGATCGACGTGCGCAGCTTCGGGCAGGTATTCGCCTTCAAAAGATTGGAGGTTTCCGTCGGGGTGCGCGGCCCCGTGTCCATACATCCCGCGTTCAGCATTGCCCCAGTCGATATCGTGACCACCCAAATCACCAAAAGCGTCAACAGCGAGGCCGGCAGCGATAAAAAAGCCTCGGACACCATGGGATCCAAGCACCGCGTCGAGCAGGGGATTTATGTTCTCTACGGGAGCATCAACTGCCAGCTCGCGGAAAAAACCGGTTTTACCGAGGAGGATGCCGAGGCGATCCGGAAAGCCCTCCTGACGCTGTTTGAAAACGACGCGTCTTCCGCCCGTCCCGAGGGCAGCATGGAGGTGTGCGAGCTGTACTGGTGGAAGCATAACTGCAAGAGCGGGCAGACGTCCTCGGCGAATGTCCACCGCTCCCTGCAGGTGACACCGACCGAAGCAGCGCCGTTCTACACGGTGTCCCTCCGGCCGATCGCCGGTTTGGAACCGGCCATATACCGTGATGCCGGAATATGAGGAAGAGGCCTTTCTGCCGCTGTCCGGCCTGCAGCACTTTGCCTTTTGCCGCAGGCAATGGGCGCTTATTCACATCGAACAGCAGTGGAACGAAAACCTGAGGACGGCGGAAGGCCGCCTGCTTCACGAACGGGCGCACGACGACCGGCTGACGGAAAAACGGGGGGATTTGCTGCTGGTCCGCGGCCTTCCCATTTTTTCGCGGACGCTTGGGGTAAACGGGGTGTGCGATGTGGTGGAATTCCACCGCTGTGCGGACGGTGTTTCGCTGCACGGACGGGAAGGGCTGTGGAAACCGGTGCCGGTCGAGTACAAGCGGGGAAGACCCCATGACTTCGATGCGGACGAGCTGCAGCTGTGCGGTCAGGCCATATGCCTGGAGGAGATGCTCGCCTGCACCATCCCCGAAGCCTATCTGTATTACGGGGGAACCAGGCACCGCACCCGTGTCGTGCTGGATGAAGCGCTGCGGGAGCGGGTTGGGAACCTGCTGCAGGAGATGCACACCCTGTTTGACAGGCAATATACTCCCCGCGCCAAACCCAGCAAGAGCTGCCGGGCCTGTTCCCTGGCCGATGTATGCCTGCCGAGGCTTGGACGGACACCGGCGGTCGCCGCGTATATCGACCGCTGCCTGAACGATGAGGTGATGGGATGAGAATTCTGCAGAATACCCTGTATGTCACCTCGCCTGATACCTATCTGTCTCTGGACGGGGAAAATATCGTGGTGATGAAGGAGCGGGAAGAGCTTGGCCGGGTGCCGCTCCATAATCTCGAAGGCGTGGTGACGATGGGCTATAAGGGGGCCAGCCCCGCCCTGATGGGGGCCTGTGCCAAACGGGATATAGCGCTCAGTTTTCTGACGCAGAACGGCCGTTTTCTCGCCCGCGTGACAGGCGAGGTACGCGGAAACGTGACGCTGCGCCGGACGCAGTACCGCCTGTCGGAACGGGAGGACACCAGCGTCGTTATCGCCCGCCTGTTCATCGCGGCCAAACTGCAGAACGCCCGCTGGGTGCTCGAACGTGCCACAAGGGATCATGCCATGCGGCTGGATACGGAAACCCTTCATGATACGGCCGTTTTTTTGGGAGCGGCCGCAAAGAATGCGGCTGCGGCCGCCTCTCTCGATACCCTGCGCGGGATCGAGGGAGAAGGGGCCCAGCGGTATTTTTCCGTGTTCGACGATCTGATCCTGCAGCAAAAAGAGGCGTTTGTTTTTACCGGCCGCAGCCGTCGTCCGCCTTTGGACCGTGTGAATGCGCTGCTGTCTTTTGTCTATACCCTGCTTGCGCATGATGTGGGCGCGGCGCTCGAGACGGTGGGATTGGATCCCTATGTCGGATTCCTGCATCGGGACCGCCCCGGCCGCCTGTCGCTGGCGCTCGATCTGATGGAGGAACTGCGGACGGTTGTGTGCGATCGCTTCGTTCTATCGCTGATCAACAGGCGGATGGTTTCCGCATCCGGTTTTACCGAAAAGGAAAACGGTGCGGTGGTGATGGATGACGATACCCGTAAGGCGATTTTGAGCGCATGGCAGACGCGCAAACAGGAGACCCTCCTGCATCCCTTTTTAAAGGAGAAAATCCCTTGGGGGCTCGTGCCTTATACGCAGGCGCTTCTGCTTGCGCGGGTTCTGCGGGGCGATTTGGAAGCCTATCCGCCGTTTTTCTGGAAGTAGGTGTGGAATTTGCTGGTCGTCATCACCTATGATGTGTGTACCGGCACCCCGGCCGGCCGCACCCGCCTGCGCAAAGTCGCGAAGCAGTGCCTGAATTATGGGCAGCGGGTACAGAATTCCGTGTTCGAATGTATTTTGGATGCGGCCACCTGCCGGATGCTGCAGCACAAGCTGGAAGAGATTATCGACAAAGAAACGGACAGCCTGCGGTTTTATTATCTCGGGAACAACTATAAACCGAAGGTGGAACACATCGGAGCCAAGGCGGTGTCCGATGTGACGGAGCCTTTGATTGTGTAGGTGCGAATGGGAAGTGATCCGAAAAAAGCGGGATCGTTCGCACGCCAAAACAGAAGGAAAAGCAGTTTTTGCGGGGGTGCTGATAGGTGGAAGGGCTCGGGAAGCACGCTTGGCGCCTCTTGGTTTGGCGCTTTCGACAAGAGATGGCCTCCTGTTTTATATGGTTTTGCTGACGCGCTCCGCATGGAGCGCGAGGATTGAAATCTCGAGCGTAACAGGCAACTGTGGGGGTTTGCCCGGACGCGCTCCGCATGGAGCGCGAGGATTGAAATATACACCTAAAGGAGACAAAATTGTCTATGTACTAGGACGCGCTCCGCATGGAGCGCGAGGATTGAAATGTGGTACCATGTGTTCAGTACCTCAAAAAGGAGGGACGCGCTCCGCATGGAGCGCGAGGATTGAAATTGATCGACAACCCTCCGTGGTTCGACATTTCTGGCGACGCGCTCCGCATGGAGCGCGAGGATTGAAATTTAAACTATTACGGAGGTGACGCATACATGACCCCGAGACGCGCTCCGCATGGAGCGCGAGGATTGAAATTCCTCCTGGGAAGGGTACGGCCGCAAACGCATCTAGGACGCGCTCCGCATGGAGCGCGAGGATTGAAATATTCTCACATGGCGAATTGCGCTTACGTCTGGATGACGCGCTCCGCATGGAGCGCGAGGATTGAAATGGCTGGGTTACAACGATCGTCTCATCGGCGCTTACGACGCGCTCCGCATGGAGCGCGAGGATTGAAATAGGTCTGCCGCCGCAATCAATGTGAAATCGCCGTGACGCGCTCCGCATGGAGCGCGAGGATTGAAATCGAAGGATCCACATAATAGCGTCATAGATATGAGACGCGCTCCGCATGGAGCGCGAGGATTGAAATTGATTCCTACGATGCGCCATCTCTTCCGGAAAAAGGACGCGCTCCGCATGGAGCGCGAGGATTGAAATTGGCTGAGACACGGGTCTCAGGGTGTGTATCTCATGACGCGCTCCGCATGGAGCGCGAGGATTGAAATCGATGCAGGCCGTACAAAGCGATGCAAGCAGGATGACGCGCTCCGCATGGAGCGCGAGGATTGAAATAAATCATTGTGGATACCGTCTGCGCCACACGCCCGGACGCGCTCCGCATGGAGCGCGAGGATTGAAATACGGTCGCCGTGCCGAATTGGTGGAACGACAACATGACGCGCTCCGCATGGAGCGCGAGGATTGAAATACTTGACAACAGAATACAAGCCGGGGTATACTGGACGCGCTCCGCATGGAGCGCGAGGATTGAAATAATGTCCTGGGATTCCCGGTAATTGTAGATGACAAGACGCGCTCCGCATGGAGCGCGAGGATTGAAATAATCCGTTTGCGTATATCAAAGAGGACAAGGATATGACGCGCTCCGCATGGAGCGCGAGGATTGAATTGTATATTTTCTTTCGTCCGGTGCACCCTAACCAGGGACAGGGGGCGTACGAATGAAAAATACGGGAAAAAGTCTGGTGACGGGAGCTTTAGCGGGGGTCGCCAACGGTCTGTTTGGATCGGGCGGCGGCTTGTTTCTGGTTCCGATGTTTACAAAGTGGCTCGGGATGGAACAGCGGAAGGCCTTCGCAACCTCGGTGGCGGTAATTCTCCCGCTGTCTGCCGTATCGCTGGCGGTTTTTGTCATGAAGGGCGGCCTGGATTTCATGGCCGCGCTGCCGTATCTGATCGGCGGACTGATCGGCGGCATCCTCTCCGGGCTGGTCTTTAAAAAAGTATCGGTCACGCTGCTGCGCCGCGCATTCGGCCTGCTGATCCTGTACGGCGGCGTCAAGGCGCTGTTTCTTTTATGAGCTGGGCTTGGATTATCGGCCTGCTTGCAGGTCTCGTCACCGGCGTCATCAGCGGCTTCGGAATCGGCGGCGGTTCTCTGCTCATTCTCTATCTGACCACTTTCGCCGGGATGGATCAATATACCGCCGGCGGTCTCAACCTGCTGTATTTTCTATTCTGCGCTCCCGCAGCCTTGATATCCCATATCAAAAATAAACTGGTGGAATGGAGAACGGCCCTGTTTTGCACCCTGACAGGGGTCCTGACCTCGATCGGCGCGGCGTTTGCAGCATCGGCGATCGACGTCAGCCTGCTGCGTCGGCTGTTCGGCGTCCTGCTTTTGTATATCGGCGTCAAAGAATTGTTCTGCAAATCTCCTAAAAAAGAAGAAAAGGCTTCGGAGCCGACGGCCAAAGAATAGCAAAAGGGCACGGGAATTTTTCCGTGCCCTTTTGCTATACGGTATGTATTCTATTTGCCGCTGTTTTTGACATGATGCGGCGTATTTGAGGCCGTTATAAGCCTCGAACGCTATCCTAAGCAGACCATGACCGAACACTTGTGATATCGAATCGGATCATTCCGTGTGATGGAATGTCGGGGCCGGGGTTATCTCCGTTCATGCAGAAGGATACTGAGGTAAAGGGGCTGTTTCTTGATCTGTGCGATCTTCGGCCGCATGAAAGGCAGCGTTTTCCGCTATCTTGGCCAGTTTGACCATAGCCGTCATGGTTTGTTGGTTTTGCGGAGACAGCTCACGAATGACATCCGCCCACTCGTCCTTCATCGATTCCCGCACAACCCCTTCTCCTTTCTATATATTAATTAATATAAAAATATCATACATTTAATAATATGTCAAATCTTGGAACTGTATTTCCAATGATATCCAGGATTTATCTTGCATGTTATTTGATTATTTGATATTCTAATATCAAATGCTGGAAGGAAGGGCACACCTTGCATAGGCGGATTAGAATGCTTCGAAAAGCGCTCGGACTGAATCAAACGGATTTCGCCAAGCAGCTCGGGCTGACACAGACGTCGCTTTCCATGAAGGAAAGCGGCCGGAGTGTGCTGACTGAAAAAAATATCAAGCTGATTTGTTCCACTTTTCATGTCAATGAGGAATGGCTTCGCCGCGGGCAGGGCGATATGTTTACCGCATCGCCCTATGAAAAGGAATTGACGGATATTTTTGAGACGTTGACAGTCGAAACACAGCAGTGTCTGCTGCAGATGGCTAAAGAACTGCTCCGTGTCCAGCAAAGGCTGCTGAACAAAGCGGAGAAGGGCCCGAAATCGGATCAAAAGTAAACAGAACCCCTCTGCGTCGGCGCAGGGGGGTTCATGGCGTTTCTTCGTTGAATTTTCAGAAAACCTTAAGAGTTTTCCTTCTGAAATTATCGCAAAAGAGTGGTATGCTATCGAACGGACAACACAAAGAGGGGGATTTGGATTGGAAGAAAAGAAAAAGCTGGAGTTTTACGGCGGGGCCTGGATGTCGTTTCTGCCCTTTGTGCTCTTTCTTGTATTCATCGTGCTTACCACCTTTCATTTCGGTTCGATATCGGACGGCGCCCTGTGGCTGCCTGCCTTTCTTGCGTTGGTGATCGCGTTTTTCTTTTCCAAAAATAAAAAACAGTATGCGGAAACCATGATCAGCGGGATGGCGAGCAAGGAAGCCATCATTCCCGTGGTCTGCTGGCTGTTCGCGGGGGTGTTTTCCCGGATTCTGCGGGAATCGGGACTGGCCGCCGGTGTTGCGGGGATTGCGGCGGGCATCGGCGTAAACGGAACGCTGTTCACCATCATCACATTCATCGCCTCCGCGCTGTTTGCCACGGCATCCGGGACCGGATTCGGCACCATTGCCGCGGGCATGGGGGTGTTGTATCCGGCCGGGCTGGCCCTCGGCGGTCATCCAGGCCTGCTGGCGGGCGCGATCATTTCAGGCGCCGCTTTCGGAGATAATCTGGCGCCGGTGTCGGATACCACCATCTGCTCGGCCACGTCCCAGGGAGTGGATGTGCCGGGGGTGGTCCGGTCCCGCCTCAAATACGCGCTCGCGGCCGGAGTTTTGACCATTGCAGGGCTCGGCGTCGCGGGGATGTTCCTCTCCGGCAGTGCGGCGGGGAGCGAAGCTTATTCCTATAATCCATGGACTCTGCTGATGTTCCTGCCGGTCGCTCTGACCATCTTCGTGGCGGTCAAATCGGGCGACATCATCATCGCCGCAACCATCGGAATCGTGTCGGGCGCCGCCGTGGCCGTGGCGGCCGGGCTGATGGATTTTGTGCAGATCGACGTGGCGGACGCCGTGAAACCCGCGCTGTTTGCGGTGTCGGGCGAAGGCCTCGACCGCACCGTCGGAGGGGTTCTGTACACGGGTCTGTCCAGTATGATTCAGGTGATCATCCTCGCGCTGCTGCTGTTCGGCTGCACGGCCATCATGCGGGCGGGCGGCGGAGACGAAAAGCTGCTGGGGGTTCTCGGCCGGGTGGTCAAGGGCGCGAGAGGCGCCGAAGTGGTCATTTCGGTGATGGTGATTGTCCTGTCCGCCCTGATGGGCCTGAACGCTCCGGCGATCCTCGCCATCGGCGCCTCCTTTGCGGCTCCGCTGGCCAAACGGTACGGAATCAGTCCCTATCGGACGGCCAACCTGCTTGACGCCCAGTCGAATACGCTGTGCTACTGCCTGCCCTGGACGCCCGCCGTCGTCTACACGCTGGGATTTGCGGCAGACAGCGCCAATCCTCTGACGGCGCTGCAGGTCACGCCCTTTGTGTTCTATTCGTTTGCCATGATTGTGGTGATGGCGGTCACCATTGTGTTTGGAATCGGGCGGCGGGACGGATTGGATAAAACCAATGCCGTCCCCGTGCGAGAAGCGGAAAAGGTGGAATCGTAGCATGCTCCGACAAGTGAAATCCAAACTCAAGACCTGGTTTCCCTGGCTGTCCACCCTGCGCCGCCTGCTGCAGGAGGGATGGTTTTACCTGAAGATGCGCCTGGACGGCAATCGGTATGCCCGGGAACGGGATGAGCCTCTTCCCATCAAGGTGTTTACGGCCGGAACCGTTCTTCTCAATGAAAACAGCGGCCACGACATGGTGTATCAGCGCAACAAGGTGGATAACCTGAAGCTCGCGGCTGCGACGGTGGACCGTATCGTGATCCGTCCGGGAGAGACCTTTTCCTTCTGGCAGCTCGTCCGCCACGCGGACGATAAGGAACCGTATAAAGAGGGGCTCTGTCTCGTAAACGGGAAGATCGTGGCAGTCAAGGGGGGCGGTCTCTGCCAGCTGAGCAATCTGCTGTTCTGGCTGTTCCTTCACACGCCTCTGACCATCGTCGAGCGCCATCCTCACGCGGTGGAATCCTTCCCCCTGCCTCCGAGCGACATCCCGGACGGCACTGACGCGACGGTCAACGAAGGATGGCTGGACCTCAAACTGCGCAACGACACGCCGGCCACCTATCAAGTCGTGCTCTGGTTCGATGAGGAATGCCTGCAGGGCGCGGTCCGGTCCGACCGTGCGGGCGATACCCGCTATGAAATCGTGGGGCGGAACCTCGTCTATATTCGGGAAGGCGGCAAGCTGTACCAGGAGACCGACATCTGCCGGCAGGGGTTTGCGCTGAAAACGGGGGAACTCACCTCCGACATTCTTCTATACCACAACCGCTGCCGTATCGGGTACGCCCTGTCTCCCGATATCCCGGTGGAAGACCGGGACACATCCCCGCTGTCCGGCAGCGAACAGGCCGGCAGCTGAACACTCCGGCGTTTTGCCGTGCCGCCGCCGGAATCCGGAGCGGCGGCACGGCAGGCAATTCCAGCAAATGCGAAAGGATGAGTCACCGACATGTCAACCGATTTCCCCACATCTGAACATCAAAAAACGGTAGCCCTTTTGTTTGGAGGCTGCTCGCCCGAATATGAAGTCTCCCTCTGCTCGGCCGCGGCCGTCCTGCGGGGGCTCGATCCTGCCCGTTACCATGTCATCCCGGTCGGCATCACCCGGAAAGGGGAATGGTTCCGTTGCTCCTGCAGCGCCGACACCATCGAGGCGGGACAGTGGACAGAGACCCCTCTGATCCGGGCGGCGCTGTCGCCCGACCGGGCGGTGCACGGTCTGATCGAATGGGATGAGTCCGGCGTACGCATGACCCGGGTGGACGTGGTGTTTCCCATGCTCCACGGAGCGAACGGCGAGGACGGCACCGTTCAGGGTCTGTGCGAACTGGCCGGTATCCCCTATGTCGGCTGCGGCGTGCTCGGCTCGGCGGCCTGTATGGACAAGGAAGTCGCCCATACCCTGGCGGAAGCGGCCGGGGTCCGGGTTCCTCGTTCGGCCACCCTGTATAAAGAGGACGCGGCACTGCCTTTTGAACGGGCGGCGGGGCTGGCTTTCCCGCTGTTCGTCAAGCCTGCGAATGCGGGCTCGTCGTACGGTATTACGCGGGTGGAGAAACCCGACGAGCTGCCCGCGGCGGTGGAACTCGCGTTTGCTTTCGACCGCAAGGTGGTTGTGGAGGAAGAAGTCCCGGGTTTCGAGGTGGGCTGTGCCGTACTTGGGAACGGAGAGCTCCTCATCGGCGAGGTGGACGAGATCGAACTGAAACAGCGGTGGCTGGATTACGAGGAAAAATACGGGAACCGCACCGCCGAAATCCATCTGCCGGCGCGGATTTCCCGGGAAAACCGGGAAAAAATCCGGGAAACGGCGGGCGTTCTCTACCGCGCGCTGGCCTGCCGCGGTTTTGCTCGGGTGGATATGTTCCTCACGCCGGCAGGGGACGTGGTTTTCAATGAGATCAACACCATTCCCGGCTTCACGTCCCACAGCCGGTATCCGAATATGCTCCTGTCAGCGGGGCTGTCGTTTGAAGAGATCGTCGAGCGGCTGATCGCCCTGGCAGAGGAGCCGTCGTGAGCGCCGCCCGGTCCCTGCGGCTGCAGGAACAGGCGGTGTTCGACGGCCCGCTGATTCTCGTCAACCGCACCCATCCGCTCCGCTTGCAGGAGGAGGCGCTGCAGGGGCGGCTGTGTCAGGCGCGTCCGGGGTTTCCGGACATCCAGCTGGCCCGGATGGCGGCGGACGCCCTCGGCGCGCTTCTCGACGCATGCGGAGCGGGGGAGGGGATCGTTCCCGTCAGCGGATACCGCAGCGGCGGGGAACAGACGGACCTCTATGTCACGTCCCTGCGGGAAAACGGTGAGATTTTTACCAAACAATACATCGCCTATCCGGGAACCAGCGAGCATCAAACCGGCCTGGCCATCGACGTAGGCGAGGCGGCGGATGAAATCGACTATATCCGGCCCGCCTTTCCTTATACCGGCTTGTGTCAGCGGTTTCGGGAACTGGCGCCCGCTTACGGGTTCATCGAACGGTATCAGGCCGGACGCGAATCCATCACGGGCGTGGCGCAGGAGCCCTGGCATTTCCGTTTCGTCGGGACTCCTCACGCGGCGCTGATCGCCGAAGCGGGCTGTACACTGGAGGAATACACACAGCTCTGTCATTCCTTTACATTTGACAAGCCCCGCCGGCTGCCCGACGGCACCCGGATCTACACCGTCCCTGCGGCGGGAGGCTGGACCGACGTTCCCCTGCCGGAACGGGGTACGGCAGAGGTGTCGGGAAACAATGAGGACGCCTTTGTCGTAACCATACGGCCCTCATGAGGGCTCTTCTGGCGAAGATTTGACAAAATCCGGCGAATCGTGTATACTGACCGTATTCGCAAACCTCACAACTCAAACAAGGGGTGCTGGCGCAAGGCCGGCTGAGAGGAAGCCCGCGGCTTCAAACCCTGAAACCTGATCCGGATAATACCGGCGGAGGGATGTTTTCATACGAGACCCGGCTGCTGCGCTTTCTGGCGCGGCGGGCGGTGTTTGCCGACGAAGGCCCCTCCCATACGGGAGGAGCCTTTTTTACATTCCGTTTGCGGAGTGAGCGCGAAAATTTGCAGGAAAAGAGAGAGAATCCGTGGAAAAATCCATCCGCAACACCCGATGGGGAGCCAATTCCCCCGCCCTTAAGCTGACGGAAAGCGCCGTCATGCTCGCCTTTGCTTTCGTACTCTGCCTGTTCCCCTTGGCCAGCCTGCCTTACGGCGGCACCATTACCGCCTGCAGCATGCTGCCTGTGATCATCATCGCCTACCGCTACGGCTGGAAATGGGGACTGCTCACCGGTTTCGTGTTCAGCCTGCTCCAAGTCGTGGAGGGGGGAATCGGTACCCTGAGTGCCTTTACCAAAACCCCGGGATCCTTTCTGCTGGTCTTTTTCCTCGATTATGTCATCGCGTTTACGGTCCTGGGGCTTGCTGGCCTGTTCCGCGGCCGGGTCAAAAATCAGCGGGCCGAGCTGGTCGCGGGGGCCATTCTCGTGTGTGTGCTGCGCTATGCCTGCCATTTTCTCTCCGGCATCACGGTCTGGCGGGATATTTCCATTCCCATGGCCGGAGCCGTGCCTTTTTCGCTGATTTATAACGCTACCTACATGCTTCCCGAAACCATCATCACAGTTTTGGGGGCCTTTATGATCGGCGGAGTGCTGGATTTCCGCCGGGAGATGGTGGGGCGTGCGCCCAAACAGGAGAAACAGCCTCTGGCGGCTGTAGTGATGTCGGCTGCGGCGGCCGTTCTGCTGCTGGCGGGGCTGGTATTCGACACTGCACATATCTTTGCGCATCTGCAGAATCCGGATACCGGCGTATTCGACATTACCTGCATCACCGGATGCAACTGGCCGCTGGTGATCGGTGTGACGGCCGGCGCCCTCGTCCTGTCCGGGATCGCTCTGGTGGTGCGGAAGGTGCTGCTGAAGAAGGAAACGAAAGCGGCCTGAGCCCCGGGGTTCCGCATATGACAACATAAAAAAGGCCCGATGCCGTCGGCATCGGGCCTTTTTTACATCGATATACGGACCGCCGTATCCCATAGAGGAGGTGGGAATGAGATTTATAGAAACCGATCGATTTTTTGCGAACAGGCGATGGCGAGGGCGCCCGGACCGATATGGCAGGCGACGCTCAGCGACAGGGGATCGCAGTAGGTCACCGGAATCCCGAAGTCCTCCTCGATAGACGCCGCAAAGCCGCGGGCTGCCGCTTCATTGTGCGTATGCGCGACATAGACCCGGACCTGATCCATCCCCCCGAACCGGGTCATGATATCGTTCCGCATCGCCTCGATCATCAGAGACCTGGCCAGCTTTTCGTTCCGGGCTTTGGCGAACGCGTCCAGCTTTTCTCCCTGAATCTGCAGCACAGGCTTGATCCGCAGCACCGTCGCAACAGCGGCCGCCGCCGGGGTGACGCGTCCGCCTTTTTTCAGATACTTCAAGGTATCGAGCTGAATATAAATACTGGAGTCAAAGCGGGTTTCTTCCAAAATCGTCCGAATCTCTGCGGCGGTTTTACCCGCTCCGGCCAGCTCCAGCGCATCCATGACCGATTGGCGCTGCGTGACCGAGATGCGCTGATTGTTGACGACCTGAACCCGGCCGTCGTAGTCCATCGCGAGAGCCAGCGCCGTCGCATAGGAGCCCGACAGACCGCTGGACATGGGGATATGCACGACCTCGTCATACTTCTGCAGCAGGCTGTCCCACAGGTCCACAATGTCACCGATCGCGGGCTGAGACGTCGATACCGCGAGTTCCGGATCGGTTAATTTATCATAAAAGGCGGCCTGGGTCAGGCTGATATCTTCATAAAAAAGATCGTCCTGGATGAGAAAAGGCATGGGAATGACGAAAATACCGAGGTCTTTTGCCAAATCCTGCGGTATGCCGCTGTTGCTGTCGGTGACAATGGCCGTCTTGGTTGGCAGCATGGAAGTTATCTCCTTATTCACGGATTGACAGGGAGGTCCCTATCCAGATAACAGCGCAGTTCATCGAATCCGCCGTGCGGAAAAGCCCCGATGTCCCGGCCGGTTTTGTTGATCAGGCAATCGGTCAGCAGAAAGACCCGCATTCCGGTTTCCGCAGCGACCATGTCCTCACCGACGTCGTTCCCCACCATCAGACAGTCCTCCGCCCGGCAGCCGAGACGCTCTGTCAGTTCCCGGTAATATGCCGGATTCGGTTTGCAGGAGCGGGAATTCTCGTAGGTGGTATAGAATTCGAACGCGGCAGGATCCAACCCCGCCCAGCGCATCCGGCTTTCCGTGGCCACGGCGGGGAAAATCGGATTGGTCGCCAGGGCGATACGGACACCGCGGTGTTTGAGATCATCAATCGTGTCTCTGGCCTGCGGATTGAAACCGCAGGCCGCCGCCGCTTTCTGAAAATCTTCCCGGTAAAAGGCATCGAATAGCGGCTTGTCCTGCAGGGCCCTTTCCCCGAATGTCGCGGCAAAGCAGGCCCAAAACACCTCTTCATTTGTCCGGCTGCCGTCGTTTTCCACCATGGCGGCGGTCCCGGCCCAAACGCTGTCGATCAGTTTGGCCGGTTCATAGCCGTAAGGAGCCAATTTGGCGGCCAGACACTGGAAATACGCTTTTATAAAGGCATCCTGATCCATGGGAAGCAGGGTGCCGTCCAGATCAAACAATACCGTTGTCATCCAAACCCTCCGACGATGAGATCGCTTTATTATAGTATGATTTGGTTCGGAAGTCAAACATTCCGCGTAGCGCGGAAGCCTTACGGCAGCAGGCCGTATGTCCGCAGGCAAGCGAGGAGGCGTTTCTCAGCCGCGGGCTCCATGCCGCAGAGGGGCAGACGGCAGGGTCCTGCCGCGTAACCCATGGCGTTGAGGGCCCGTTTGACCGGAATGGGGCTGACATCACAAAACAGGGCGTCGATAAGGTCCAGCGCATACAGCTGCAGAGAAGCGCTTTTTTCCACGTCTCCCTCAAAGAAGCTCTGACAGATGCTGTGCGTTACCCGCGGAAGAAGGTTGGCGAGGATCGAGATGACGCCGGAGGCCCCAAGGGCGAGAGCGGCCGTGATCTGATCGTCGTTGCCGGAGTAGATGGCCAGATCGTCCCCGCACAGGGAACGGATCTCCGCGAGCTGGGAAACGCTGCCGCCCGCCTCTTTTACCGCGACAATGTTGTCGATGTCGCTGAGGCGGCGGTAGGTTTCGGGGCGGATATTTACCCCGGTCCGGGAAGGGACGTTATACAGAATGATGGGCAGATGAGATGCCTCCGCGCAGGCCCTGAAATGGCGGTACAGCCCTTCTTGGGAGGTCTTGTTGTAGTAAGGTGTAACGTGCAGGAGCGCGTCGGCTCCAAGGCGCTCCGCCTCACGGGACAGTTCCGCGGCGTGGACGGTGCAGTTGCTGCCGACGCCTGCGATGACCGGGAGCATACCGTGTGCCCGTTTTACCGCATATTCGATCACGGACAGATGTTCTTCATCTGTCAGAGTCGAGCACTCGCCGGTGGTGCCCGCTATAACGAGAGCATCGGTTTGATTTTCAAGATGAAAGTCAATCAGCCTGCCGAGTTCCACATAATTGACCGAACCGTCCGGATACATGGGGGTGACGAGCGCCACGCCCGAACCTCGAAACACACACGTTTTCACCGATGGTCCACTCCTTTTTGCCTGTCTGGTCCGAGTGTACCACAGTCGGGATAAAAACGGTGCAAAGAAATCCGCTGTCCTATCAAGATTCCATGAAGGCCCCCCGGCCGATAACGCCGAGCAAGTCGGACAGGGGGGCCGTTTCGTATTTGCCGCGGTGCCGGATGGCGTTGAGATCGTTGTGAAGGGACAGTCCCCGGACGTGAAGCTCCGCCAGACTGCCGTCTTCAATCGATCCCCGCACCAGCAAGTCGGGCAGAATGGTGATGCCGAGTCCGGCCTTGGCGGCCTCGATCAGAGCGGTGGAATTGATGCTGGTCCAGACCGGCCGGGGCGTCAGTCCCGAAAGAAGAAGCGCGCTGTCAAAGGTATCCCGGATAGCGCTTCCCTTCTGACGGAGCAGAAGTTTTTCCCCGCACAGCTCCTGAATGGACAGGTCGGGTCCCGGGCGGTAGAAGGGCGCCGCCACCACCACCAGACGGTAGGAAGCGAATGGGGTGCAGAGAAAAGGCCCTTGGGGCGGGACGCCCTCCACCAGGGCGAGGTCGGCGCCGCCGGCCCGCAGGAGCTCCACGGCGTCGCCGGCGCTGACTACTTCGACCTCCACGGGGGTCTGCGGCCGGACCGCGGCGAACCGACGCAGCAGGCGCGGCAGCCAGAAAGAAGCAATGGTGATGCTGGAGACGAGGTGCAGAGGCGTTTCATCTTCCAAGGTCTCCATCCGGGCGTCGAGCGCTTCGCACGCGGTCAGAATGGGCGTGGCCTCCTCGAGGAGGCGAAGGCCGCACGGAGTCAGGCGGACCCCTTTGGGCAGGCGGTCAAAGAGCGCCGTCCCCGCCTTGTCTTCCATTTCCCGGACGGCGTGTGAGACCGCCGACTGGGTGAGGTAAAGCTGTTCCGCCGCCTTGGTGAAGTTGCCGGTTCGAGCGATCTCCCGCAGGATCCGATAGTGCCGCAGAGTCACGGAACACCCTCCTATATGAAAAATATTCATGTCATTGCTGAAATTCTATCATTTTACAGATGGGTTTGCAAGCCGTATACTGTTTTAAGAAGAAAAGGGGATTGGAGCTATGAAAAAAGGCCGGCTTTGTCTGTGGCTGTTCGGGATCAATTTGCTCATCAGCGCCTTTGCCTTCGGCGGAGGGTATGTGGTGGTGCCGATGATCCGCAAATATTTTGTTACGCGCAAGGGGCTGTTCTCCGAAGATGATCTCGTCGGGATGGCCGCTGTCGCCCAGTCCTCCCCCGGAGCGATTGCCATGAATCTGGCCGCGCTGGCCGGATACCGGACGGCGGGCGTTGTCGGGAGCGTCGTCAGCTGCGTGGCGGGGGTGCTGCCTCCGCTGCTGCTTCTGTCGGTGATCTCGATGTTTTATACGGTGTTCAGCCAGAATGTCCTGATCGCGGCCATTCTCAAGGGGATGCAGGCGGGGGTGGCGGCGCTGATCGTGGATGTAGTGGTGGATCTATGCCGGGCGGTGCTCAAAGACCGTTCCCCCTTGCTCACCGCCATGATCCCGGCCGCCTTTCTGGCGAGCTTTGTTCTTGGGATCAACGTCGCCTTGATCCTGGTGGCCGCTTGCCTGCTTTGCATCGGCCGGGCATTCTGGATGAAAAGGCAGGTGAAAAACTGATGCAGAGCCTGTGGCAGCTGTTTCTGGCATTTTTACAGATCGGTCTGTTCAGCATCGGGGGCGGTTACGCCGTCATTCCTGCTATTCAGCAGCAGGTGGTGAACACTTACGGCTGGATCAGTCAGCAGACCTTCACCGATATCATCACCATTTCCCAGATGACGCCGGGCCCTCTTGCGGTCAATACGTCCACCTTCGTCGGCATCCGGATCGCAGGGATTCCCGGGGCGATTGTGGCCACGGTCGGCTGTATTTTGGCGGGGGTTACGATTTCCCTGCTGCTGTACGCCTTTTTCCAAAAGCACAGCGAATCGGTCTACGCGGCGGAGGTCCTGCGGGGGCTCAAAGCGACGTCGGTCGGGCTGATCATGGGGGCGGCGGCCACCATCCTGATGCTGACCTTCTTCGGTACCTCCGTTTTTTCCGCCGTTTCCGCAGTGGAGTGGCCGGCGGTGGTCGTGTGCGGCGTCTCTCTATTTGTGCTCCGCAAGTGGAAGGCGAACCCCATCCTGCTGCTGATCGCCGCGGGGGCAGTGGGCGCCCTGGTGTATGGATTTCGCTGAAAAACCCCCTTGCAGGCAGCCGGCTGCAAGGGGGTTACGTTATGCCGCACGAGCAGGCGGACGCGGGGGTGGAAGACACCCGACCCGATCGTACGGCATCTCGATTCAGGCCGCGCAGCGGTACACCGCGGTATGGACTCCGGAATCTCCGGCAACCGCGAGTGGAAACGGCGTATCCTTCGTGTTAGAATGAATAGGACGGCTAAAAAGGAACATTTGAGGGGGATGGATACGCTGGATGTGGGAATGCCGACTTTGATAGAGTTGCCAGAGCTGGAGGATTGTGCAGGACTGTGCCGGGAACAGGGGCTGCCGTTTCTGGAGCTCATAAAAAATACGGGATTGATTACACGATTCACCTGGATGACAAATTAAACCCAGTGACTTCAAACCACATGTGGCGGAGGCATATACCCAAACCGTGCGAGTCACCATTGCGATTGCCAAGAGGCTGCAGATACCGGTTTTGAACAAGCATTTATCCGGGGGTGTATGTTACGCTCCCCGACATAAGGGCGTATCTAGAGCATATGAGGACCAGTATCGGCTGAACATGGTCCGTTTTCGAGAGGAATGCGAAAGGAATGTCGGCCGAGCCCCGATTCAAAATTGTGTGGATTACAACGGATATACGGCGTTTCAGAGGTGGCCGATCGAGATACTGCTCAAAAGCCCCGTCTTTGCGCGGACGTTTGATATGGGGCACAATCACAGCATGGGGGACGCGGATGAGCCGATCATCGAGATCCATCAAGATAAACTGTGCCACTTTCATTTTCACGACGCCGTAGGCATACAAAATCGTCTTGTACTTGTTGAGATAGATATGCCGTGGTATCTGCACGTGGCGAATCAACGCGAAGACCGGATCGTTCTCGAAACAAAAACGGTGGAGGGTCTGCGCCAATCGGTCCGGTGGATCCGCCATTTCCGGTCTAGTCTGTAAATGGCGGATGAGGTGCAGGGCGTTGCCGTTCAATTCTTATCGTACCGGCAGGCCCGGCCGCTCTTGATGAACCCCGCCGCTTCATACAGGCCTATAGCCGGTTTATTGCCGATCCCGGTATCCACATAGGCATACCGATAGCCCTGATCCCGCATCGCGCACAGGCCGCGGATCACGCAGTTTTTCAGAATTCCCCGCCGGCGGTAGGGTTCCAAACAGGCGACCGGGTTGAGCATAACGGTCCGGCTCTCCGGATCCATCCACCAGGACAGATACGCGGCGAGAGCGCCGGTATGGGGATCCCGCACCACCTCGTCCCGAACATAACGGGCGTCGGAGGCGCGACGGTAGGATTGGAACATCGCCTTTGTGACCGGCGATCCGGTCGGTAGGGCGGCAAACATGATCCGATCCTCTATATCGCGGTCCTTCAGCAGATCCGGGATAAAGGGATCGATCGGCGCCGAGACGCGCCTATAGCGGGCGAGTGGGCAGACCGCTTGGAAGCGGCTTTCCGAGGCTTGGACATATCCGCGCCGGAGGAGTGCGCCGATTAGGCCGGTTTCGGTATCGTTTTCTTCTGTCGAGAGTGGGCCGTCCGATGAAAAAGCGGCCTCGACCGCCTCCAAGGCGTCTGCCGCCAAACCGTCCGGGACGGAAGGGAGAAGGGCCAGATGAAACGAGCGTTCATCTTCATACAGTAGGGCGTACCCGATGGCTCGTCCGCTCTCGGATACGAGATAGGCATAACGAAAAAAGTCGACGGCACCCCCGCCGAAGAAGTAGCGGTCCACGCCGAGGCCGCCCTGATGAAAATGCCAGACAGCCGGGTTGGCGGCACAAAGGACGCTTTCGATGTGCCGCACGGTCTGGTATCCGGTTTCATCCCGGATGGCTGTCAGTCGGATCAAGCGGACTCCTCCTCTCATGTGTGCAGACGAAGCCCCTTGGGGTATCGGTTTTTAAGACGGCCGCCCGATGTCTTGCCGAATCCCGTGACGATTCCGGACGCGGCGACGGCCGTCCAGCCGGAACAGCCCGGCGCGTCGATTTCCTCTCCCCGCAGGAAGGCGTACAGCCGGGGATCGTCCGGCGGCAGGTCGAGAAGATGCCGGCAATCCGCCGCCCGCGCGGCCATGAACAAGCCGTGTCCGGGCTCGAGCCGGGTGGCTCCCCGGCCCGTCACCAGAATGTCCGCGGCGGCAGGACCTGCACCGAGGATCGGCAGCCCCCGCAGGTCCGGGAGACCCGGCGGAAGCAGCCGTACGGTTTTGCCGAACGCGGCAAAGGTGCCTTTGGGTGAATTTGAGAAACACTCTTCGTATAATTTTTGAGCCGATATACGAATGGTATCGCATTTTGGCTTGTCATATAACGGCCGGGAGGGGACAGGGCCCTCTTCCCGCCGGAGCAGCGCGAGAAAATGCCCCTCCCCGCCGTCCTGAGGCAGTATGCGGCGGCACCGTTCAAAGGGGATGCCGTCGAAAGGCTCTTCCCCCGGCAGGGAAAATGGGGCCAGCGCCGATACGGGAAATCCCGGCCTTCCGAAGTCCGCGTGGCCGAGATCCGCCAGGGAGAAATCGGGATGCTCCCGCAAAAAAGCGCCGATCGTCCCCTCGTTTTCCTCGGGCGCGAAGGTGCAGGTGGAGTAGAGCAGGCGGCCCCCCGGACGGACCAGGCGGGCGGCCTCGCGCAGAATGTTCCGCTGGCGTTTCGCGCACAAACGGATGTTATCGAGACTCCACTGCTCCAAAGCGGCCGGCTCCTTGCGGAACATCCCTTCCCCGGAACAGGGGGCGTCCACCAGCACGCCGTCGAATACAGGCCCCAGCCTATCCGCAAGAAGAGCGGGCTCGGCGCTGGACACGACGGCGTTTGGCACGCCGCAGCGTTCGATGTTCTGCAGGAGGATTTGGGCGCGGGCGCCTACGATCTCGTTGGCCCACAACAGACCTTGCCCATCCAGCGCCGCGGCGATGCCGGTCGACTTTCCCCCCGGGGCGGCGCACAGGTCGAGAATCCACTCGCCGGGACGGGGGAAAAGGACGGTGGCCGGCGCCATGGCGGAGGGCTCCTGCATATAATAGGCGCCCGCATGATGGAGCGGATCGGCCCCCGCTTTCCATTCTCCCTGAATCTCGAAACCGCAGGGAGAAAAAGGGACGGGAGTCAAGGCTTCGGGAAAAAGAGCGCGGAAGGTTTCGATGGGGCATTTGAGCGTGTTCACCCGCAATCCCCGATGGAGCGGCGACGTCAGAGCCGCGTAGAAGGCGGGGGCCTCCTTTTCGAGAAGGCGGTCCATCCGCCGCCGGAACTCGTCCGGTAATGATTCTGTCATCCTTGCCGCCTCCTTGCTGTACATCTCATTATAGAAGGAGGGCCCCCGCCTTGTCAAATGGCTTGAGCTGGCGGTGAAATGAAAGGGAGGAGGCATTTGCAAAATGCCTCCTCCCTTGTATAATCAACCGGGCCGACCTGTCCGGACCACATCCTCGCCGCGGCGTTTCAGCGCCGCGTTCCGGCCGGCGCGCTTGGATTCGGGGAAATTCCGGCCGGCGGTCCGCCGCAGCTCCATAGCGGGAACGGGGGTTCCGCCAGGGGCTTCACCGCGATAGACATCAGCAGGGCGGGGTTATCGTCCGCCGCGATGCGGTTCGAATGCAGGACGCCGCACGAGCGGCAGCGGTGAATAACGGCCCATTCCCCGTTTTTTCGGACCCAGACACCGATGGGATCCATGATGCCCCGGCAGAGAGAAGCCCGGTCGCCGGGCTTGTTGTCGACGTGCAGGCTGGACAGGCACTGCGGGCAGTGGTTGCGGTGCTGGCTTCCGGCCTCTTCCGGGACGACAACGGTTCCGCAGACCTTGCAGGTGAAGCTTTCGAGGCAGGGATCGTGCTGGTAATCCGGCAGCCGAGTTTGCCGCTGCATTTTGACGATGTCCTTGCGCCATTGCTGTTTTTCCCGCTGATAGGCGGCCTTGTCGTCGGCGTACCGCGCTTCCGCGCGCAGACGCAGATAGCTTTCCCACCGCTCTTGGGAGAGTTCGCCCCTGCGGATCGCGTCGGTTACGGCGCATCCGGGTTCGCTTTGGTGGCGGCAATCGCGGAACTTGCAGTTACCGAGGATGTCCTCGACATCCGCAAAGCTCTGCCCAAGTCCGTCGCGGACGTCCCACATCCCCAGTTCCCGCATGCCGGGGGTGTCGATGACCAGCACGCCGCTGTCGAGCCGGAGCAGCTGCCGGTGGGTGGTGGTATGCCGGCCACGGCCATCCTTTTCCCGGATAGGCCCTGTTGCCATCACCTCTTGGCCCGCCAGGGCGTTGATCAGACTCGACTTTCCGACGCCCGACGGGCCGAGAAAGACAATCGTTTTTCCCGGTTTCAGGTAAGTCCCCAGCGAATCGAGTCCCTCTCCCGTGTGGGCGCTGACCGCGAATACCCCCGTACCCGCGGCCAGTTTTTCGGCTTCGCGGAGCACGGCGGCATCCGCCGGTCCGGCGTCGGCTTTGGTCAGGAGAACCGCCGGGACGGCACCGGACTGCCACGCCAGCGTCAGATAGCGTTCCAGCTGGCGCGGGTTCGGTCCGGGGACGAGGGGCTGCAGGATGAACACATAGTCGAAATTGGCCGCGACCGCCTGTTCCTCGCGGCCGGAGGAGGACGGATCGAGCCGGGAAAAGACCGTTCGGCGCGGCAGGGTTTTGATGATGAGGCTGTCGCCGTGTTCCTGCCGGTCCAGCAGGACAAAATCCCCTGCGGTCGGCAGACATCCGCCTGCGCGATAGGAAGCGGACTTCAGGCGTGCATGACCGAAGCCTTGGTCGCAGACGATTTCAAAGCGGTCGCGGTGGACCGCCGTAATGCGGGCAGGGATGCCGGCCTGGATCTCGGGCTGAAGGCCGGGATGGAATCCATAGGTTTCGATGGACATGATGAGATACCTCCGAATACAGTGCAAAGTTTGAATACGTTGTCATGTGAAAATCTCCTTTCTATCCGGCTGTTTTAAAAAAGACGCAAAAATCCCGCGGAAACAGAGCCTTTCCGTCTGTCTCCGCGGGATCTGTCCGCCGTGCCGCTTTTGAAAAATGGGTACAAAAAAAGACACGCCAAACGTGTCCTGCATGCGTATGTCTACGCGACAGTATTCACGAAAGGTGCTCCGGACGGTGCAAAAGCAAGGGGCCAATCCAGAAAATTCGTCCGCGCTTCGGCTCCGTTCCGCGTATTCGGTTTTAGAAAACAGCCACCTTGAAAACAACCTCCGACATACACACAGCTCCTTTTCTATTCCAACCACGTGGAATACAACTGATGACAGCATACACGAACCGGCGGAAAAAAGCAAGAGGAAAATTCGGGTTCCCCATCGGCCGCCCGTTGGACCGCCGATGGGGTTCAGCCGAGCAGGGGGCGACGGAAACCGCCCGTTTCCGTCCGCGCAGGTTCGATGCGGTCACTGGACGAAATGCACATAATCCAAGATCACGCAGCCGTTTTCATCCGGCGTCGTATACCGCGGACAGGTGCAGTTCTCAAAGGCCCATACCGCGCCGTTTTTGTCCGGCATAATCTGCAGGCCGGCCTCCCCGAGCTTTTGTGCACAGGCACCCGTCAGGGCGTGCGTGGCTCCTTCCTCGCCGTAGATCCAGCAGACGCCGAGATGGGAGGCGGGAAAATCGACGGAAAGAAGTCCGTCCGGGGCCTGCACATCCGGCGGGGCCATCATCCCGATCCAATACTCGAAGGGCTGATCCCCGCACCGCCGTTCGAGACCGATATACCCACCGCCGTCTTTCCATAAGCGGCGAATCGGATCAACACCGCCCATGGCGCTTTCGATGGTATCGAACCAGCCGTTTGCGAACCAGTCCCCCCAATGTCCGAAATCAGGGTATCTCTTCCCGATAAACCGCAAGGCCGGTACGGCTTCCCTGTATACTTTCAAGATCTCTGCCATTCGGGCCCCTCCTGTCTAGGTGTTTTTTCCATTGTAGCATGAATGGCCAACATCGGCAAATGCCGAGCGGACAGAAGAATCCGGAACGAACGGAATAACAAGGTGAGCCCCGGCGGGTTCACCCTGTTATGGCATGCGAGGGTCAGCTTGCTTGGTCCGAAGGTATAACCATTCTCATGTCGCGGCCGAACTGACAATACGGACACCGGAGCTTTTCCCCCGCCGGAGAATCGGGATGAATCCGATTGAAAAGGACCACGCCGTTGTTTCTGCAGTCATGCCACCACTTCGATTCCGTCTCAAACGCTTCTTTCCTGTCTTTTGCATATCGAAAGATGAAGTAAGAGCAATCGTAGAGATATTCGTGCGTGAGAAGCCTGGTCTGCACACAATAGTCGGAGCGTCCGACATATTGGAAAACAAATCGGCCGTCCACTATATGTCCGAGAACGTATACGCCGGGACGATGCTTTTCGACAACCTCGCGGATGACATCCGGTGTCATGCGGAAAGGCGTTGCCTCCATTTACGACTGCACCTCCCGATCATACTGGTTCAGCGCGGCTGCCAACACCGTGCCCCACTGATTGCGCAGGCTTTCAAAGAGATCCTCGTGATCGTCGAACATGGACTCCGCCTTGGCGTATGAAAATAAAAGAAGCAGGATGGCATTTTTGATATCCCGCCGCTGTTGATTCACGGCGGAATCTTCCGGCCCATCCTCTTCCAAATTGCCGCACAGAGGCTCCAAAACATTTTTATAGAAGGGGTGGTTTACGTTCAGTTTAATCACCGTGTTTTTCAGCAGATGCACGGGTTCAAACAAAATCGTTTTGGGATAGCTTACAGGCTCAATAGAATATGGCTTATCGCGGATTTCGGCTTTTTTCTGCGCTTTTTTATCCGGATTGTCTTTTTCCTTGCCCAGGGCCGCAGAGGCGAGGTGATCGACTTTATTCTCGTCCTCCGACTCCGTCAAGTTTTTGCCTTTCTTGCTCTTCGGCAGGCTGCCCTCCGTCTTCGCCATGACTTCCTCTGCTTTGCCAAAGGCTCCGGCCGCCGTATCGTCGGCCGTCTTCTTTGCCGTTCTGTCCTGGCGGATCATGGTGCGCGCCGTTTTGACCGTTCCCTTAATGATGTCGCGAATCTGGTCCCGCAGCGAAACGATGGGTTCCGCTCCGCGCTTGATATAGCGCACCTGAAAATAGCTGTCCAGCTCGGGTGGGAAAGAGATCTCACAACCCCACCACCGGTCGATGTCGAGTGCCCGGGCCTCGCCCTTTTGACCGGTAATATACGGGACATGCGTGTAGAGGACTTCTCTGTCCGCTCTCAAAATAGACACGCCTTCATTTTGGTCGATTTTGCGTTTGCGCGCATCGGGGCCGCCGCCGTCACCGGCTTCCGTACGCCATTCTTTCGGCAGCAGCGACATCCGGATCACCACATCGGCTTTTTCACCGTCCGTGTCCGGGATATCCAAAGAGATGCGATCCTCCCCGAGTAAGGTCGCTTTCGGTTCCAAAATACCTTCGGCTTGCAGTTTCTGCACGTCGAAAATGGTGGGACCAGCCATATAGAGCGGGTCGTGCAGATACACAGGGGTATCGTTCAGCGTGATTTTCAGGCCCCGTTCAATAAACTTTCGATAGGTCCTTCCCAGATAATTCGAGAACTCTTTTTGATCGCCTTCTATACGATCACACTTTTTCAGGATGACGATGGTTCCGCTGGTATTTTTCAATAATGCGGCGTAGGCCGTGGGCGGGGTCCGCACGATCGGAGCGGGGATACGGAGCAGCTCTCTCTGCTGAATATCGTCCAAATCAATGAAGGTGTAGAGGAACGCCTCGTCTCCGCGGGTTCTGGAATAGACCTCGACCCTTCGGGCCAGGGAGATACTGCCCAAGGTCATGCCCACGCCAAAGCGGCCGATTCCCCGTTTTCCGTCTTTAGTCTCTCGAATGGACTCCCCCAAGGCCAGGCATCGGTGCAGTGTATCCGGCGGCATGCCGCAGCCGTCGTCGATGACGGCAATTTCCGTGATTTCTTCGGATACCCTCTTTTTTTCAGGGCGCTTCACCTTGTCAACGGTCAGCTTGACGTGAATGTTGGCAGCTCCCGCCTCTACGGAGTTGTCGACGATTTCACCCAGACCGTTCTGCGCGGAATAATCGTTGTAGCGCAGGGATTCGTACATCCGGTCGACACGGATGAGCGCGACAGAAGAATCCTGCATGGTTTCCTCTTGGGGCATGGGATATTCTCTTTCATTCATGGTTTTGACCTCCGATAACATTTTTCGAGTCCTGAAAAAAGAAAAAAAGACCTTACAAAGCTGTAAGGTCTCCGGACACAATTATCGGATACATACCAACCAATACAATTCCCCCGAGGCAAAGGGTAGAATGTATCATGGCGGAAGTATATCATCGACAATTCTGCACTTTTGTTCCCACGGAACGATGCCATGAGACTCTTACAAAACTCGATGATATATGTATAACATCTTTTTTGGGGAATGTCAAGCGAATTTAGGAATATATTGAAACATTTAGTCTGTAATGGAGGATAGGTTCCGATTTTTCTGCATTTTTGTCGGAAAAACCAATCATATTTTATCTTCAAATTCTTTCCTCAGCATAGAAAAATACATTCTTCCGACATATTCTGCATTCATATAGAAGTAATCGCGCAAGGTTCCTTCATATGTAAATCCACATTTTTCTATGACGCGCTTGGACGGCTGGTTGATGGTTTTCGTACAAATCTGAATTTTGTGCAGATGGATCTTGTCAAACCCATATGCCATAATGGCTTTCGTCGCTTCGGTTGCAAACCCCCTGCACTGAAAATCAGAGCCGATACAATATTCAATTTCAGCAAAATGATTGTTGCTGTCCACAAGAAAATACGCTATCTGTCCGATACATGCATCCGAAATCTTCTCGATAATGGCCCACCGATAATAGTTATTTTTTTCATAAGAACCAATGTACCGGTCCAGCAATTCCCCTACAGCCTCTTTGGTAGAATAGACGGGTTCGGAATACATGGATTGTATCTTTTCGTCCGCAACCCAGTATTTCAGCATGGATTCATCGTCTGCATACTCAAATCGGCGCAGTATCAGTCTTTCGGTTTCTATCAAATTCGTTCCAATATGGGTAAGCATTATTCCCTCCAAATCTTTTGACAAGCGTTGGTTGACCTGGAATTTATTCTATGATAAAACCCGTATTTTTTCAATAATATAAAAAAGCGGCCAGCAACCCATTACGAATTGCCGACCGCAGGTCTGGCAAGAGACCATAAAAAAGATATTTTCGGCGTTTCGGTGTGTAGACTTGAACTCTCACCGAAAATCTCTTGAGTATTCATATTCTGTGACGGCTGCGATTAGCCACTTTTTTAGTACAGTGACTGTTCCGCTTCTTGTCTTCCGGCAATCATACTTTGATTCTTTGTGTTCAAATGCTTATACAGTTACTGATTTTTAACATGGGATATTTTAACACGCTTCTACTCTCTCTGCTGCTTCAAGTTTTTCTGCTACTTTCCACGCAGAAAATGTGTCCATGCAATTACAAAGCTAAATCTCCAACCAAAAAGTGTATTTCACCAAATCATGTGATAGCCCACGCCGAAAATCCCTTGAAAAAGATAAGCAGTTGCCACACGAACTGTCAAGACACCCGTTGCTACAAAGGTAGAAAATAGAGTATTGTTTACACCTTGGAATAAACTCAATAGTGGAAAACAAAACGCAAACAAAGGCAGGAGAAGCGCCACAAACCGTACATGAGCAGCGCAATAGTCTATAGCCCTCTAAGCCCAATCCAAACGCTGTAACAATAGGTTTTGCAAAAATAAAGACCACTGGTATGTTTTGCGCCAGTCTTTACCCGGTCAATCCTATTCGCACCCATCTTTTGCCCTGTACAGGTTCCCTGTGTCGTTATCAGCGCGCTTGCAGGTAAAGTCATATAAGTTTCCACTTTTTATGCAACCGAGAAAGATGCTGGCATAGCCACCCCATAGTTGTTGACGGCTCTTTGAATGAAAACAAATTGTCCCCAATAGATAACCCTATCTGGAACACGGTATTTAAACGAGTTTAGTGTTAACGCACCACCTTCAAACCAACGGTAAGATGAACCAAACAGGAATCGAAACCATGTTACCGCTCTTAGTCTTATGGGTGAGATCACTCGGGAAGCTTAACATTGTCCATAATTTTTATTGGAACCTTGCTGTCTTCCGTTATGCCGTTTGTGCCGTTGCCAAGCTGACCTGCGATATTGCTTCCCCACGTATATAAGCTGCCATCGGTTGTAATGGCCGCGCTGTGATAATTTCCAAGGCTGACGGCTGCCGCATTATCCATTATTTTAACAGGGGTATGTTTATCACCATAGGTACCGTTGCCAAGCTGACCTGCGTCATTACTTCCCCACGTATACAAGCTGCCGTCGGTCGTAATGGCCGCGCTGTACTCGTCCCCAAGGCTGACGACTGCCACATTATCCATAATTTTTATCGGGACATCACTGCTGATGGATTCCGTTGTGCCGTTGCCAAGCCGCCCCCTACTATCACTTCCCCACGTATATAAGCTGCCATCGGTTGTAATGGCCGCGCTGTGATAATTTCCAAGGCTGACGGCTACCACATTATCCATTATTTTAACAGGGGTATGTTTATTATTACGAGTACCGTTGCCAAGCTGACCTTCGTTATTAAATCCCCACGTATATAAGCTGCCGTCGGTTGTGATTGCCGCACTGTGAGAAGATCCAAGGCTGACGGCTGCCACGTTATCCATAATTTTTATCGGGAAATTGCTGTCTTCCGTTGTGCCGTTGCCAAGTTGACCTGCGTCATTACTTCCCCACGTATATAAGCTGCCGTCGGTTGTGATTGCCGCACTGTGAGAAGATCCAAGGCTGACGCTTGCCACATTATACATAATTTCTACCGGAACATCACTGAATTCCGTTGTGCCGTTGCCAAGCCGACCATAATTATTATTTCCCCACGTATATAAGCTGCCATCGGTTGTGATTGCCGCACTGTGCACCGCCCCAAGGCTGACGGTTGCAACGTTATCCATAATTTTCATCGGAATATTACTATAAATATTGCTACCTTCAGTTGGTCCGTTTCCCAACAGCCCATGAGAATTGTTTCCCCACATATATAAGCTACCGTCGGTTGTAATTGCCGCGCTGTGCTCGTCCCCAAGGCTTACCGTTTGGGTCAAAGTCAACGGCCGGGCTTTAATGGAATTATTGGCACTTTCGTGACCATGTTTATCTTCCGTTGCACTTGTGTCCGTAGCTGCCGGATTTTCACTGTTTTTTCGCTGCGCTCGGCAGCCGGCCGCCGAAAACAGCAACACACAGGATAATATCAATGCAATTAAACGAGATTTTTTCATTGTTTAAATCTCCAAAATTTTATATTCTTATTTGCCGCACAGATCGCATTTTATCTTAAAATCTAATAACACCGAAGAAACAAGCTTTTCTAAAAACGAGAAAGGCTTGTTTATGTGCAAATAAAAAATCGAGTGTTCATAGCTCAAATTCGTTATAAACACTCGATATGGTCGGAGTGGCGAGACTCGAACTCGCGGCATCCAGCTCCCAAAGCTGGCGCGCTACCAACTGCGCTACACCCCGGCTTCTAACCAAACTGTTACTGATTATAATACAGCGCCGCCGGGGCTGTCAAGCGGCGAAAAAAGGACACGGCGGCCTGTCTGGCTGCCGTGTCCCCGGTATTTGAGTGTATTATGCGGTCGGATTGACGAGATGGACCAGGTGCGCAATGCCCGGAATGCTTTCCCCCTGCTGGGAAGAGGTGGGCGACATCAGGGCCCCGGTTCCGACGAACAGGACGCTGGACAACTCCTTCCGTTCCATCTTTCCGAGAATATGGGAACAGAGCACCGCGGCCGAACAGCCGCAGCCGGAACCTCCGGCGTGAACGTCCTGCTTGTCGCGGTCGTACATGAGCAGGCCGCAGTCGTTGTATTCGTCTCCGAGTTTGTACCCCTTTTTCTCCAGCAACTTGCGAAGCAGGTCGCTGCCGACAGCCGACAGGTCACCGGTGAGGATCAGATCGTAATCTTCCGGCTTGGTCCCTGTATCCTGGAAATAGTTATAGAGGGTGTCGGCCGCTGCGGGGGCCATCGCGGCGCCCATGTTGTTCATATCGGTGACGCCGAGATCGGTGACACGCCCGATGCAGACCGACGCGATATGAGGGCCGCTGCCGCCCAGGCCGACCACGGCCGAACCGGCCGCCGTGGCGGTCCACTGCGACGTCGGGGTGCGCTGACCGCCGTATTCGAGCGGATACCGGAACTGGCGTTCCGCTGTGCAGAAATGGGACGAGGTGACGGCGCTGCAGACATCGGCCGCGCCGCTGTCCACAAAAATGGCGGCGAGAGCCAGGGTCTGCGCCATGGTGGAACAGGCGCCAAATTGGCCGAGCAGCGGGACATTCGATTCCCGCAGACCAAAGGTGGAGGCGATATTCTGGTTGAGCAAATCGCCTGCAAAGAGAAAATTGACCTGGGACGGTGAAAACCCGGCCTTGTTCAGCGCCCGGGTGAACGCCTCTTTTTGAAACGCACTTTCCGCTTTCTCCCAGGTTTTTTCTCCCATGGTGGTATCGTCGAAAATCGCGTCGAAAACCCGGCCGAGCGGTCCCTCGCCTTCTTTTTTGCCCACAACGGCGGCATAGCCCAGAATGGTGGGGCGGCTGGAAAGCATGACGGTGAATTGTCCTTTACGTTCCGGCATATTCGCGTCCCCCTTTAAAACAACGATACGATCTGCAGAACCAGACCGTACAAGACCGATGCGGTGATGCCATAGACCAGAACCGGCCCCGCAATCGTGAACATCTTGGCGCCGAGCCCCAGGACATACCCTTCGGATTTGAATTCGATGGCCGGAGACGCAATGGCGTTGGCAAATCCGGTGATGGGCACCAGCGTACCCGCGCCGGCATGCTTGGCGATGTTGTCGTATACATTGAGCCCCGTGAGAACGATGCTCAGCGCGATCAGGGACATGGACCCGAGCAGCCGTGCATCCTTGATCTCCATACCCGTACGCATCATCAAATCGGCAATCGCCTGCCCGGCTGCACAGAGCAGGCCGCCCACCAAGAAGGCCCAGATGCAATCTTTGAGCACGGGTGATTTGGGGGAGGCTTTTTTGCTCATCTGCTGATATTCCTGTCCTGTCACGTCCACAAAACGTATCCCCTTCCAAAACTTGATGGGGTTATTGTGTCACTGACCGGACCATTTATGCACAGCGGTATGACAGACATCGCATTCTTCGGAACGTTGGCATATATTGACGCTTTACAGAAAGGTCGGCTCTTGTTATTCTAAAATACATACGGAATGACGTCCCGCGGCGAAAGGCAAACCCGTTTCGCCGGAAAATTCTCTCTCCAATCTCGATCGAGCCGCCGACGCCTGTGCTTTGTCATAGAAAGAGGGATGAAAGCACGCTTTCATCCCTCTTTCTATTTTATGATTTAGCAAACGGCCGAAACCGAGGTGTAAAACCTGCTTATCGGATGATCGGCCTCGTGGTCAGCCGCAAATTGCGGTAGACATGCGTCGGATTTTGGATGCGCCACAGGATGCTCTCACCCAGAGCCTGCCCCAATTCGTCCAGCCGGATCTCCACCGTGGAGCAGTGGGGAATGGAGGAGATGAAGGCTTTGGTGTTGTCGAATCCGGTGATATCGAGGTCCCGATATATCTGATAGGGAGGGAAACAGAGCATATGCGCCGAGTGGGCGATCGAGTCGTTGGCACAGACGAAGGCGGTGGGCAGCTCCTTCAGTCCGCTGAGCTGCCGGCTGAAATCGGCGGTGGAGTAATATTCCGTTGTATATTTGAAATCCAGGAGCAATTCCGATTTTCCGTTTTCAAGCATGGCCTGGTGATACCCCTGCCATCGTTCATAAAAACTTTGGCAGGAATCCCGGTCTCCGGCAAACGCGATGCGGCTGTGTCCCCGCCGGATCAAATCCTCAGTGAGGGTATAGGTTGCGGCGGTGTTTTCCACCATGACCACGTCGCATAACTGATTGTTGCTGAAAAGGCCGGGCGCGGTGTCGTAGGAAATCAGGGGCAGATTCAAGGCGGCGATATGTTTGTAATAACTGCTGTCGAAAACGCCCGCCATGACGATGCCGTCGGGAGATTTGGAGAGCATGGTGGCCGGATAGGTCAGGAATTCTTCATATTCCGGCAATATGACCACAAAACGGGTGGTGCAGTGGTACTTGTCCAGATACCGTTCCATGCTCTTCATGACCTCGGCCCAGAAGGATCCGGTGAAGGTGTCCGCATGGCACAAAAACGCGATATCGTAATGGAGCTTGCCTTGCTCCTCCGCCTCTGCCCGCTGGTCACGTGTGACAATGGGATGATGGTAGTTCAGTTCAGCCGCCTTGTCCAGCACGCGTTTGCGGGTGGTTTCCGTAATGCCCGGGAGACCGTTTAAGACCTTGGAGACCGTATTGCGGGAAAGATGCAGCTCTTTTGCGATGATAGCCTGTGTGGGCTTGACGACCTGGCTCATGGCTGTTCATCCTTTCTCATGACACGGAAATGACAGAAAAGACGATGCGTGCGGCGGTGCTGTGCCGCAGCGAGACGGTATGTCTCGGGCCTTTCTGTCCCTAGTTTACTGCGGGAACCCCAAGAAGTCAACACAAAAAGTGACAGAATGCGATCATGACAAGTGACTAAATATGTATGACAAAAATTTGAGGCAATAAACATAAGATTACAAAACAATCAAATGTAAGATTACAATTTTACATGAATAGAAAAATAATTAATCAAATTAAACAATTATTTGTTTGACAAAAACGATTTTATCGCGTAAAGCTGAAAAAAAGAAGAACAAATTGCGATTTATAGCTTGACAAAAGCGAGACATGGACTATAATGAAATTACGAAATGCATCGTCAATTTGTTGCAAAAACCTGGAACTGGGCTATTCAAACCGGCAAAATTGCCTTTTAAAAATCGAAAAAAGGGATCGTTTTAGGCTGAAAAAACGCCGAAAACGCCCGAAAAACCCGCGTTTTTTAAAATTGTAAACTTACAAAATTTAACATTTTGTACACGACGTCATTTGGCTGATTCGGCTTGAATTCGAGAGTATGGGAGGCGGTTGTATGATGCGCAAAGCGATCGCGGGACTGTCCGCGTGGCTGTTGATTCTTTTTTCGATTGTACCGGCCGTGGGAGCAGAAGAAGGAGAGACGGCCATCCCGGGAAACGCCGGCGGCCAGGTGTCGCAGGAACCGTCCGGCGGCACAGGGGACGGCTTGTCCTACCGTGTCTATCGCAAAAGCCATGCCGCTTCTCCGGCAGCGACCGAAACCGTCCGGATTCCGGCGACCGCGTATACCGACAGCCGCGAAGCCGCGCTTTCCGTCAAGGAGGGAGAGAAGGACGCCTATCTGGAATGGACCGGGGGTGCCGGAGAGGTGGACTGGACGGTTCATGTGCCGTCGGACGGCCTGTACCGCATCGGCATCCGCTACCTCCCGCTGGAAGGCGGAAACGGCAATATCCAGATCGGCGTGCTTTTCGACGATACGTATGTATATGAAGAGCTTCGGGAGGTTTACCTGAACCGCTGGTGGAAGGACAACGGGGGCGCCCGCGTGGATTCCAGAGGGGATGAATTCGCCCCCGAACAGACGCAGGATTACCGCTGGAGCACCAAATGGCTCATGGATCCAAACGGTGTGGAGCCGGATCCTCTGCTTGTGTATCTGACGGCCGGCGATCACCGTCTGACCCTGGTGTCGCTGAACGAATCCCTGGCGATCGACAGCCTGACGCTGGCGCCGCAGGCGGTGACGGATACCTATGAGGAGTATTTGGCCAAGTATCCCGACGACACCCCCGATTACAGCGGGGAACAGCGGGATATCCAAGGGGAAGCGGCGGATCTGAAATCCTCCGCCTCCCTTCTGCCCCTGGCGGATATGTCGACGGCTCATGCCACCCCGTCGAACACGGATCACGGGATGCTCAATTACATAGGAGGGTCGAACTGGCAGAAGGCTGGGGATACCCTGTACTGGACGGTTGACGTTCCGGCCTCCGGCTTCTATACCATCTATTTCAAATACCGGCAATCGTACCTGGTCAACGGGGAATCCTATCGCGCCTTCGCGGTCGACGGGGAGGTGCCGTTCCAGGAAGCTGCCGAAATCTCCTTCCCCTACAATACGGGCTGGAAGGTCAAAGCGTTGTCCGACCGGGACGGAAACGCATATAAAGTCTATTTGGAAGAAGGACCCCGGGTATTTTCCCTGAGCGTGACGATGGGCCCGCAGGCGTCCATTTACAACGAGCTGCAGGAAACGGCGTACGATCTAGGGGAAATCTACCGCCGCATATCCATGATCGTCGGAGAAAGCCCCGACCCCAACCGGGATTACAATTTGTTCGCTCAGATCCCGGATCTGCGGGAGCGTCTGACGGCCGACATGAACACCCTGAACGACTTGGCGGCCAGGCTGGAGGAGATGGCGGGCATGCGGGGCGGCTCCGGCGCGACCACGCTGCGCAATATGGCCGCCACCATCAAGCGGATGATGGACTATGACTGGCAGGCACAGAAATACAAATCGGACTACTACAGCCGCTACAGCGGCGTGAGCGCCTACCTGAACGAGATGAAGAGCATGCCGCTGGATCTCGACGAGATCATGCTGGTGTCCCCGGGTGGCCAGGTGGACCGGCATATGGCGGGATTCTTTGAGGGCGTGGCCTATTCGGCCAAGCGGTTTATTTCGTCATTTATGTCAGACTATAGTACGTTTTCCAATGCGAAGGACGCGGACGATCTGACGGTCTGGGTCTATTGGGGGCGCGATCAGTCCCGCGTGCTCGATTTCATGATCCGCGATCTCTTTACCGCGCAGTACGGCACCACGGTGCATCTCCAGGTGGTCAACGCCACGCTGGTGCAGGCCATTTTATCGGGAAAAACGCCCGACTGCGTGCTCACCATGTCTCGGACACAGCCGGTCAATATGGCTATGAGAGGTGTTTTGTACGACCTGTCCACCCTGCCCGGATACGATGAGCTGGTCAACGATCCCGCCCAGTACATGCCCGGGGCGACCATCCCGTATGAGTACAACGGCGGCTGCTACGCGCTTCCCGACACCCAGATCTTCTACATGCTGTTCTGCCGGACCGACGTGCTGGCGGAAATGGGCCTCTCGGTCCCCAAAACCTGGGATGAATTCCTCTATGCCGTGACCGTGGCGCAGCGGTATAACCTGCAGATCGGCATTCCGTACGCCCGTATTTCGGACGTGGCCACCATGGAGGTCGGCATCGGAGCCCTGAACCTTTTCCCGACGTTCCTCAACCAGTTCGGCGGGAAAATGTACAACGATTCGCACACGGCAACGGCGCTGACGTCGCCCGAAGCCATCCAGGCGTTCACCTATTGGACCGAACTCTACACCAAATACAAGATGCCCATGGATTACGATTTTTCCACCCGCTTCCGTACTGGGGAAATGCCCATGGCCATCGCCACATACGACCAGTATGCCATGCTCAGCGTGGCGGCCCCCGAAATCAGCGGCCGCTGGGAGATGGCGGAGATCCCGGGGCTCACGCAGGCGGACGGCAGCATCAACAATTCGGCCGCGGGCGGCGGTACCGGCTGCGTCATCCTCAAGGACAGCCAGAACGTCGGCAAGGCCTGGGAATTCCTGAAATGGTGGGTCAGTGCGGATACGCAGTACCGCTATGCGTCGGATCTCGAATCGGTGCTCGGCATCTCGGCCCGTCCGTCCACGGCCAACGTCACGGCCTTCAGCCGCCTGTCCTGGAAAGGCAACGGACTTGAGACCATGCTGGGACAGTGGGAAAAGCTCCAGGAAATTCCCGAAGTCCCCGGCGGATACTTCACGGCCCGGGCGATCGATCAGGCCTATTGGAATACCGCGTATATGTATAAAAACCCGCGGGATATGCTCATCAAATGGAGCAAGGAAATCGACAGCGAAATCACCCGCAAGCGCCAGGAGTATCATCTGGACGGCTGAGCACGTCCTGCTACAACAGAAAGGTGTGACGTTTCATGCAAGCCGTTCTGCCTGTGAAAACCACGTCCCGGCCGAACCGGATCCGGCATTCTTTTCGGTCGCGCGTGCCGCTGTATATCATGCTGGCGCCGTTTCTGATCTTGTTTTTCCTGTTTACGGTCCTGCCGATTCTCACCTCGGTCATCCTGAGCTTCTTCAACTACGACATGGTGACGACTCCGTCATTCGTCTGGGCTGAAAACTTCAAGCGGATGTTTTTGGAGGATTCGGTTTTTCTGATCTCGGTCCGGAATACCCTGTTCATCTCCGTGATCGCCGGACCCATCGGGTTCGCGCTGGCTTTTATTCTGGCCTGGATCATCAACGAATTCAATCCCCATGTCCGGGGACTGCTGGCATTTCTTTTCTATTCGCCTGCTCTGGCGGGGAACGTCTATTTCATCTGGTCCATCCTATTCAGCGGCGACAGCTACGGCTACGTCAACAGCCTGCTGATGTCGACGGGCTTCATCAGTTATCCCATACAATGGCTCAAGGAACCGGCCTATGCCATGACAATCGTCATCATCGTACAGCTGTGGCTGAGCATGGGCGTTTCCTTCCTGGCGAATATTGCCGGTTTGCAGAATGTCAACACCGAGCTGTACGAGGCGGGCGTGATCGACGGCGTAACCAACCGCTGGCAGGAGATGTGGTATATCACCCTGCCGTCGATGAAAAACATCCTGCTGTTCGGCTGTGTCATGCAGATTCAGTCGACTTTCTCCGTCAGCTATGTCGCCACCACCCTAACCGGCTGGCCCAGCACCAACTACTGTACCGAGACGATCGTGACCCATCTGACGGATGTGGGCACGGTCCGCTTCGAAATGGGCTATGCCGCCGCCATATCCGTGTTTCTGTTCATCCTGATGGCGGTCACGCGGGTTTTGATCGGCAAACTGCTCGATATGGCCGGCCGCTGATGAACGAGCGGCGATATTCCATGGATAGGGGAATGGGAGCATGAGAAGATTCACCAAATCGCAGACGCGGCGGTATACCCGTTCCCGAGCGGGGAATATCCTGTTGTTTCTGCTTTTGCTGGCGGCAGGCTTATTCACGATTCTGCCCATGATTTATTCGATTGTGACATCGTTCAAACCGCTTGAGGAGCTGAAGCTGTTTCCGCCGACCCTGCTCACCGTCAAGCGGCCGACCCTGGCGAACTACGCGGCGCTGCCGACCCTGCTGACCAGTTTGTCCGTGCCGCTGTCCCGGTATATCTTCAACAGCGTGTTCGTCGCGGTGGTCACGGTTGTGCTGCACATATTCATTGCGTCTATGGCCTCCTTCGTCATGGCCAAAACCGATCTCAAGGGCCGGCACCTCCTCTACTGGGTCGTGCAGTTCGCCCTGCTGTACAACGCGTATACGCTGGCGATTCCGCAGTACCTGATTTTCACTAAAATGGGGATTATCGACACTCTCTGGGTCTACATACTGCCGTATTTACCCTCGACCCTCGGCGTTTTTCTGATGAAGCAGTATATGGACGACAGCGTGCCGGTGGCGCTGCTGGAGGCGGCCCGCATCGACGGCGCGGGGTATTTTTCCATCTACTTCCGCATCGTCATGCCGCTGATCAAACCGGCCTGGCTGACCCTGCTGCTGTTCGCGTTCCGCGATATGTGGTCGCTGCAGCCGACCGGTACGATTTTCAGCGAGGAAATGAAAACGCTGCCCTATGTGCTGTCGCAGGTCGTCAGCGGCGGCCTCGCCCGGGCGGGAAGCGCCATGGCGGCGACGGTATTGATGATGATTCCGCCGATTATCGTCTACCTCATTTCACAGTCGAACGTCATGGAAACCATGAGCAGCGCCGGCATCAAGGACTGAGGCCGGATACGGAGGTGCGCACATGCGAACACAACAACAACATCGGCCGCGGCGCCGTGCGAGGCGCGTGCTGCTCACGGCTCTGGCCGTAACTTTGGTGGCGCTGTTTTTCTGCCTTCCGGCTTCGGCTGCGGAGCTGGACGGAAATCCGTATGCCACCTACAGCAAAGAACAGAATACCCTGTCCACACCCCAGCGGCCCACGTTTGAAGTCGATCGGGTGATCGGCGGGTTGGAACTCGGCGTGGACGATTTTGAAGAGCCGAACGACCTGGTGACCGATCCGGACGGAAACGTCTACATACTCGACAGCGGCAACGGACGCATCGTGGTGTTGTATCCGGACCTGAGCTTGTCGGGCATCCTGGACCGTTTCGAATATCAGGGGTCCGTGCTCGATTTTACCAATGCCCAGGGGATGTTTATCTCCGCCGATCGTGAACTGCTGATCGCGGACACCGATAATAAACGGGTCATCGTCTCCACGCTGGACCAGCAGGTCAAGGAAATCCTGACGCTGCCGGAAAGCGATGTGATTCCCGCGGATTTCCAGTACCGCCCCAGAGCGGTGGTCAAGGATCAGAAGGGATTTACCTATGTTCTCAGCGACGGTTCTTATTACGGTGCGCTCGTGTATTCGCGGGACAATGCCTTTTTCGGATTTTTCGGGGCCAACATGGCGACGCCCGACCTGCTCAGCAATGTCACCCGCGTAATCAAGAGCTTCTTTATGGATGATTCCGGTTCCCGGGTGCAGAAGCTGCCATACCAGTTCACCAACCTCTGCATCGACGGGGAGGATACGCTCTACAGCCTGACCTCCGTGACGGAAAGCGGGCGGGGACAGGTGCGGAAACTCAGCCCCGGCGGCGACAATGTACTGCGGTATACCAGCTTTTACGACAGCGTCAACGCCGATTATTACGCTTTCGGAGATGGACTCGGCTACAAACTGATCACCGGCGAGGGCCGGTCGACGGCGTTCTCCGATTTGGCGGTGGACGATTACGGCCTGATCTACATCCTGGATCAGACATATGGAAAGGTGTTCGTCTACGATCAGTCCTGCCATTCCCTGTCGGTTTTCGGCACCGGGCTGGGGCAGGGAACACAGGCCGGCTCTTTTGTTCTGCCGAACGCCCTGGCTATTCATGGGGAGGATATTCTCGTCCTCGACAGGACAAAAGGCTCTTTGACGGTATTCAAGCCCACTCCCATCATGGGACTCATCCGGGCAGCGACGGTGCTGGACCAGAAGGGAGAATATCAGCAGGCGCAGCCTCTCTGGGAAGAGGTCCTGTCGCAGGACCGCAATTTCAAGCAGGCCTACAGCGGCATTGCCAAGGCCCTGTATGAACAGGGGGATATGCAGACCTCGATGGAGTATGCCAGAATCGCGAAAGACCGGGTGACCTACGCGCAGGGCTTTGAAGTGGAGCGCTCCGCGTTCATCAGCGCGAATTTCTGGTGGATCCTGCTCGTGCTCGTGGCGGTGATCGGCGGCGTTGTCTTTTTGGCCGTCTACACATCGAAAAAGCAGGTGGTGCTCGTCGGCAACGTGAAAATCCGGACGGCACTGCACACCTTCATCCATCCGTTCGAGACGTTCAACGCGATCCGATGGAAGGGGCATGGATCCCTTTTCATTGCCGGACTCATTCTGCTGCTGTATTACGGCCTGTCCGTGTTCGGCATTCTCAAGGGCGGCTTCATGTACTATGACGTCAACCTGGAATGGTACAGCGCCCTCTACACCTTCCTGCCGACGGTGGGGCTCATGATTCTGTGGGTCATCATCAACTGGGCGGTGTGCACCCTGCTGGAAGGCAAGGGGAAAATGCGGCATATCTTTACCGTCGCGTGCTACGCCCTGCTGCCGAAGCTGATCAGCACCATCCTGATGTTGGTGTTCTCCTACACGCTGCTTCCGGATGAAAACGGCATCATAGGCATTGTCAACACCGTGTGTGACATTTGGTTTTATCTGCTGATGTTCCTCGGCGCGATGACGGTGCATGAATTTACGTTTGCGCGGACGGTCGGCACCACGATCCTGACCCTTCTCGGCATGGCGCTGGCGGTCTTTATCATCCTGATGATCCTCATTTTGTTCCAGGATTTCTACTCCTTTATTGTGTCCGTAATCAAAGAAACGGCCTTCCGGCTGAAAGGATGAGGTTGCCGATGCGTGCGAAAAGATGGATGGCGCTGCTTGTGTCGGTTTTGCTGCTGATGCCGCTGGCGACCGCCTGTTCTTCTAAGGAAACGGCCTCGAGAGGCTCATACGATTCCACCAATAGCCTGACCTCCGCCAAGAGCGGAACCTTGGCCAGCAACAAGCGGTTTACGCTGCTTTGGGACGAATCCACCAAATCGATTTTCCTGCAGGACAAACAGACGGGGAAAATCTGGGGCACCGTCCCGTACGACTACTACTTCTCAGGCGCTTCGAATGCGGATCTGCAGCTGTATTCCGCGATCACCATCGACTATATCGAACCGGTCAACCAGCAGGTCAAACAGATCGAGAGCTACCCCGGTGTCATGAACGGCCGGATCCTCGCGAAGGCGATCGAGGGCGGCGTACAGATCACCTATTGTTTCGACAAACAGCAGATTGCGGTGCCGGTTCAGTATCTTCTGCGGGACGACAGCCTGGAAATCCGCATCATGGTCTCCGATATCATTGAAGGCGACAACGAGATTTACCAGATCAAGCTGGCCCCCTTCCTGGCGTCGGTGGCAAACGATACGCCCGGCGGCTATCTGTTTGTGCCTTCGGGCAGCGGGGCGCTGATGACGGCCGATACCACGTCGCGGGACCCCCGGACCTTCCGGGACGATGTTTACGGAAAAGATCCGACGACGAACAACACCGACCAGCCCAAAATGATCGAACCCATCCGTCTGCCGGTTTTCGGGGCAACCGATGGGGAAAACGCCATGATGGGCATCATCGAAAAGGGGTCCGAATACGCCTGGATCGAAGCCCAGGCCGGCTATAAAAACATCGGGTATGCGGGCGTCGGCAGCGGATTCCGCCTGCGCGGAGCGGAGACGGTATACGTCCCCGGCCTCTACGGCAATTACAACGCCACCCCATATTACGCCCATAACATCATCGACGTGGATTACCTGTCCGTCGGATATTATCCTCTTTCCGGGGATCAGGCCAACTACGCGGGCATGGCCGCGGCGTATGCCGGATATCTGGAATCCTCCGCAGGCATGGCATCAAAAGGCGATACGCCCCAGCTGTTCCTCGAATTCCTCGGCGGGGTGCTGTGCCGGGAAAACTTTTTAGGATTTCCGTATAAAAGCGTGCAGGCCACCACCACATTCACCCAGGCGCAGGAAATCCTCGAGGATATCCGTACGTCCACCGGCGTGTCCCCCGTCGTCAAGCTGACCGGATTCGGGAACGCGGGGCTGGATGCCGGAAAAGTGGCGGGCGGCTTCTCGTTCCACAGCAATATGGGAGGGAAAAAGGGGTTTGCGTCGCTGCAGGAGTACTGCACCTCCCAAAAGCTGTCCCTCTTCACGGACTTTGATCTGATCAATTTCCGCCAGTCTGCGGGCGGATTCAGCACCAATTTCAATGCGGCGCAAAAGGTCAGCGGCGTGGTGGCGTACCAGTACATTTATTCGCCCATGTTCCAGGGCTATCGGGAAGAATTTGATTACCATTACCGCCTGCTCTCCCGGTCCAAACTGATCGAAGCGGCCGACAAGCTGCGGAACAAGACCGCATCGCTCGGCGTCACCGGCGTCAGTTTGGAAAGCCTGGGCAAGATGGCCTATTCCGACTACAGCGAGATTCAGTACCAGATCCGGGGCAATATGAGCCGGGACGTGACAAAGATCCTCGCGGGTTTCCGCGAAGCCGGGCATCCGATTCTGACGACCAGCCCCAACGATTACGCGGCGGTGGGATCCGACATCATCGCAGGTTCCCCGGCCAATTCCGCGCATTTCGATGCGCTGGACCAGGATGTGCCGTTTTATCAGATGGTTTTCCGCGGACGGGTTCCCGTCGCACTGACGCCGATCAACATGGCGGGGGATATGACGGCGCGGTACCTGCAGGCGATCGAGACGGGCAGCGGGCTCTACTTCACCCTGTCTAAGGAGTATGAGAGCCGATTCGCCTATTCCACCCAGGGGGCTCTGCTGGCGTCCCTGTATGAGGACAATCGGGACCGGATCCTTTCTATGGTGGAAGAAAGCGCCGCGTTTTACGAGGCGGTGGACGGCTGCACGATCATCGGCCACAGCCTCCTTTCAGAGGGGGTTACCCGGACGGATTTCGAAGGCGGCGTTTCGGTCGTGGTGAACCAGACCGGCGACCCGGTAGAGACACCGCTTGGGACGGTTGGGGCCCGCAGTTTTATCTATAGCAAATGATTCCTGCCGTCCGGGAATGGAGGAAATTCCAATGAAAAACAAGACCAAATCCGTTTTGGCCGCCCGCCGCAACCGGTATGGATATGTGTTTATCGTCCCGTGGATCATCGGATTCATTCTGTTTTTCCTCATACCGCTCGGGCAGTCGATTTACTATTCCTTCTGCAAGGTGTCCCCGAGCGATACGGGGTTCGTGTTCCGATTTGTACAGTGGGACAATTACATATATGCCCTGCAGCAGGACGCAAACTATAAGGAGAATTTGGGCAAAGCCATTGTGTCCTTCCTGTATTCCCTGCCGCTGACGGTGATTCTCAGCCTGGTGCTGGCGGTGATTCTCAATCAGAAGTTCCGCGGCCGTCTGCTGGCCCGGGCCGTCTTTTTCCTGCCCGTGATCATCGCCACCGGTGTGGTGCTCGAGATCTTCAATACCGACATCATGGCCGAGCAGCTCCGGGACGGAAGCACCAGCTACATATTGGGCGGCATCGATTTCAAACTGATTCTGATGCGGATGGATCTGCCCGAAACCCTGATCGATCCCATGATCAAGTATATCGAGGAGATTTTCAATCTCGTGTGGGGCTGCGGAGTGCAGACGATCCTGTTTATCGCGGGGCTCCAATCGGTTCCGGATCACCTCTATGAAGTCTCCAAGGTGGAAGGCTCGACCGGATGGGAGGATTTTTGGTTCATCACCCTGCCCATGCTGTCCAACATTCTGATCCTGGTGATTGTGTACACCATTATCGATTTGTTTACCAAGAACGACAACCCCGTCATGAAACAGGTGTATTCGTTCATGCAGGGGAGCCAGAACTACGATCAGAGCTCGGCGATGCTGTGGGTATATTTCGCCATCGTGGGTGTGATTATCGGGCTGTTCCTGTTCCTGCTGCGCAGAGCTTTGCTGCGGCGGTGGGACCATTAACGGGGAGAGGGGGACTATCAACATGAACGCGATCAATCGGCGCTTCGATCTGCGGGATCGGGGGGAAGCGGCCATGGAATTCGTCAAGAAGCGCAAGCTCGGACGGTTCTTATATGCGCTTTTCCGGCTTTTGTTCCTCTTCTCAGTCAGCTATATCATCCTCTTCCCGCTGTTTTACATGATCAGCAACTCACTCAAAACCGCATCCCAGGTCATCAATCCGAGCGTGGTCTGGATTCCGACGAGTGTCACGCTGGAAAATTTCAAAACCGCGGCTTCGGCGATGAAATACGCCAATTCCTTTCTCGTTTCCGTGGAGGTGGGGGTGGTCAGCGCCCTGTTGCAGGTGGTGGTCTGCTCTTTTGTCGCCTATGGATTTGCGCGGTTTAAATTCAAGGGGAACAGCCTGCTGTTCGGTCTCGTGATGCTCACGGTGATCGTGCCGCCCCAGGCGATTGTCATCCCCTCTTACATCAATTTCTCCAATATGGATTTCCTGGGGATCATACACGCTGTCTCCGCCTTGTCGGGAAACGAGATCCGGATCAATATCCTCAACACGCCGTTTGTTTTCTATCTGCCCTCCCTCTTTGGGGTGGGAATCCGGTCCGGGCTGTTCATCTTCATCTATCGGCAGTTTTTCAAAGGCCTGCCGAAAGAGCTGGAGGAGGCGGCCTGGATCGACGGAGCCGGACCGTTTAAAACCTATCTGTCGATCGTGATGCCGCTTTCGGGCGTGGCGGTCCTGACGGTGGTCATTTTTTCCATCGTCTGGCATTGGAACGACTACTACCTGTCCGCCATGTACATGTCCGAGAATTTTCCGCTTGCGGTCAGTTTGTCGCAGATCCGCAGCGGCCTGCAGATGACGACGGGATATGGCACCGACGCCAATCCCGTGGTGGTCCGCAACATTTTGATGGCGGGATGCCTGATGTTCATCGCCCCTATCCTGCTGCTCTATCTGGTGCTGCAAAAATGGTTCATTCGAGGCATTGAGACGGTGGGAATCGTCGGATGAACCAGTGACTCTATCCGCATATCCGCAACCATGTCATTTTTAAAGGAGGAGGCAAGCAATCATGTCAAACGTCACCCAGAAGACCCTTGTACGTTGGTTGTCGCTGCTCGCTGTGCTGGTGCTGTGCATAGCCGGATTCGCAGGCTGCGGCGGCACCACAGATCCGGCATCGGAGGCGTCGTCGGATACGGCTTCTGAAACGGAAGCGACGGATCCGGGCACCGACACCACCGAACCCAACGGTTCCACGGATCCGGGCACCGATACCACGGATCCGAGTGGATCCGGCGGAGACATTCTCCGTCCTACCGAGAGCGGCGGAAAGACGACGAATACGACATTGCCGCAGCCGACCGTTCCCCCGACCCCTGCCTATGATTTCCTGGCGAGCTTCCCGAAAGAGCTCAGCGGAACAACCATCAAATTTCTGACCTGGTTTGCACCCGATGCCGTCCTGCAGAAGCAGATTGCGGATTTCACCGAAAAGACGGGCGTCAAGGTCAACGTCGTGCAGACCACGTGGGGTGCCTATCCCACTAAGCTCGCCAGTATGGTGGGCAGCAATTCGTCTCCGGACGTGGCGTCCATCCAGCCCGACTGGTGGCCGTCCCTGATCGTGAAAAACTATTTCCAGGAGATCAGCGTCGGCAACTTCGACCTGGCCAACGATCCCGCATACGATCTGGACAGCATGAATCTCTGCTCCTGGGGCGGCAAATACTACGGCGTTTCGATCAAGAACAGCACCTGGTGCAACGCCATGCACGTGATCCTCTACAACAAGACCCTTTTCCGGCGCGAGAATCTGGAAACGCCGACCGAGCTTTGGATCAAAAACGAATGGAACTGGGATACCTATCTAAAAGCCGCCAAGGCCCTCACCAAGACCAAGGACGGCGTCAAGCACTATGGAAC
>CABUNG010000002.1 GCA_902492895.1 uncultured Oscillospiraceae bacterium
ATCCGGCACAGCCGCCTCCGCTTCGCCTTCCAGCCGGGCGTACTCCTCCAGCGCGCCGGACGTGTCGGCCAGCGCCTTTTTCAGCTTGCGCGCCGCTTCGCCGGTCTGGGAGGAGTGGGCCTCGTCCACAATGACGGCAAAATTCTGCTTCTGCCCCATGACCTCCTTGTAAATCACCGGGAATTTTTGCAGGGTGGTGATAATGATCGGCGCACCGCCCTCAATGGCCTCCCGGAGCTGCGCCGCGTTTTTGTCGATTTTCTGCACCACCCCGTCCACATGGTCGAACTGATAGATGGTGTCCTGTAACTGGCTATCCAGCACCTTCCGGTCAGTGACGACGATGACCGAGCGGAAAATTTTCTCGTCCAGATCGTTGTGCAGCCCGGACAGGCGGTGAGCCAGCCAGGCAATGGAGTTGGATTTGCCGGAACCGGCGCTGTGCTGGATCAGATAGTTTTTCCCCGCGCCGTTGGCCTTCACGTCGGCCAGCAGCTTTGTCACCACGTCCAGCTGATGATATCGCGGGAAAATCATGGTTTCCCGCTTCACTTTGCGGCCGTTCTTATCCTCCCGCGTCTCCACCTGCAAGTGCATATACTTGTGCAGGATTTCCAGCAGGCTGTCCTTTGTCAGCACCCGCTCCCACAAATAGGCGGTCTGGTGGCCGTCGGGATTCAGCGGGTTGCCCTTGCCGCCGACATTCCCTGCGCCGTTGGAACCCTGGTTGAAGGGGAGGAACCAGGTGTCGGCTCCCTGCAGGCGGGTGGTCATAAAGACGTTGTACAGATCCACCGCGAAATGCACCAGCACCCGGTTTTTGAACTCGAAAATGGTCTCTTTCCCCGCCCGGTCGAAGCGGTACTGCCGGATGGCGTTGTCGGCGTCCTGCCCGGTGAACTGGTTTTTCAGCTCCATGGACACCACTGGGATACCGTTGACAAAGAGCACCATGTCGATGCTGTTTTCGTTGTGCGGAGAATAATGGAGCTGCCGGGTGCAGTGGAGGACGTTGCGGGCATACTGCGCCTGCGCCGTCTGGTTGATGGAGGTTTCCGGCTTCCAGTACACCACCCGGAAGGTGATGCCCCGATCCTTGAATCCGTGGCGCAGGACGGCCAGCAGCCCCAGGGAGCGCACCTCCTTGCAGAACCGCTCGATAAAGGCCTTTTCACAGCTTGTCCCGTAGATGGTTGCGTATTTCTCCCAGGATTTGGGCTGGGTATCCCGCACGAAGGCGAGCAGGGTGCCCACGTCCAGCGCCAGCGCGCGGTCGAAAGCCTTGGGATCGCCCTTCTGATACCCGCCGTATGTAAGCAGGGACTGCTCGATGTCCGACTCGAATCGCTTCTCGGTGAGGTCTAGGTCAGGCATGGGGATACCTCCTTGTATTATGGGTATATTTGTGTAAAAGGCTGGGGCATAGTATCATCGTACTTTATTATTCTGCAACTAAAGAAGTCGAATTTCTCTCTATTGTTGTTATAATATGTTTTAGCATATGTGCATAATAAAAAACAAAGCCGCCGGACGTTGACCGAATATCTTGTTGTTGTGTTTCCATGTGAATCTGTAATAACTCCGCCCATCTCCGTAAGGCTATTCCATTCTTTTTTATCTTCGACAATAAGTGCAAATTCATTTATTTTATCTGTGTAGACGGTTCCTTGGTGGAGCATATAATTGCGAAGGCTATATACTACGTTACTACTTAAATACGGCAACGCTTGCACTCCGTATTTTTCTGATTTTTCTATATACTCCTCATACCATTTTTTATAGCGCTCGCTGGTTTTTGATTCTGGATATTCAGCTTTTCCACAAATATCCGGCAAAGTCAACGCAAGCGTTAGCGCAGAAAAAAAGCAATTATTATCTAATGCCTTATTTATATCATCTATCAACATTAGAAGCAAACATTACACCTCCCTTTTCCCTGTCACCACCTCGTAGATGAGGGATTTTTTGTATTCGGTAAGTTTGTCGATTATTATCTTTCTACGAATTATAGCTTGATCAATCTTATCGCAAATTTCATCAAGCAGGACTACTATCTCACGTTGCTGTTCTGCGTCCGGCAACGGAACATATATTTCTTTAATTGATTTATGCGATATTTTGGGCATAGTGCCACTTGAACCCCTAGCCTTTTCTTGAATCTGTTGACGCACATATGAGGATAACATAACATATCTCATGTATTTAATTGAGATTTCATCTTTGAATGAAATTCTATAAATTAAATCCGAAAAAATAATACGAGGAGAACAATTTTCAACAATACAAACATCTCCAACCAGTTCTCTGGTATTGGAGCGTGTCATCAAAAAATCGTTATTATGCAATTCCAAAATATAGGGAATATCCGCATTTATATCTATTGACTTTTTTGCATTATTATTAAACTCCCCATGTTTTACTGCGGATAGAGATAAAACGCTCCAACCAAGACGCTCATTCACTTGATCAGCTGCCGGCGGACTCCACCCCTGCTCAATATTGATTATGCAACGTCTTAATGATATTGTTTTTTTGTTGTTTTTTTCTATATTTTCGGTGATGACCGCCTGCTTATAGGCTTTCAGCTTTTCGATGATCGCCCGCTGTGTTTCGATATACCGGTCAATCTTCCCGCACTTGTTGTCAAGATAATCGGCTATGCGATGCTGAGTATCAAAATCTGCAATTGGCAAATCCACGGTATTCAATTTTAACATTTGAATACGCATACGAATTTCCATTATTCCGTTACCATAACCTTTAAGTTTGCTCTGAAATTCTTTTGTTTGAAAAATATAGTTATAGTATCGAATATCATCTTCGGGATTGCGAAGATAAAGCATATAGTAAACAGGGCTAACACATCCGTAGTATTTCGACAAGGCGACCGAACCTATAATCACATTCATGCTGTTTAAAACAATGTCATTTGGATATGCAATTTTATATCCGCTTACATCTTCCTTTGATTTATTTCCAACATCGCCTTTTTCATCATAAGGAATAACTCCACGATCATTTGTTAGTGATAATATATAATCTGTTTTTATGGGATTGTTACTTTCGTTTCTTTCGCAAAGAACGGCTTTAAGTCTTTTTATCTCCCATTCCTCCGGTATCTCCCCGATCCACTCAATCCCGCTGTCCTTCATTTTCCGCATGGTTCTCACTCCCGTTACTCCCCCAGCCACCTGCGGCGGCAGCCCCCTCAAAGAGGGGGCCAATAAGCCTCCCTCTTTGAGGGAGGTGGCACGGCGTAGCTGTGACGGAGGGAGTTATTCAAATATCTCCTTCAAACTCCCGTCCAGTTCCTTTTCCAGCTCCAGAATCTCCGCCATGATTTCCGACGACGGGCGGGGGGCTTCATACCGGTAAAAATACCGGGTGAAGGGAATTTCATACCCCACCTTGGTCTTGCTCTCGTCGATCCAGGCGTCGGGCGCGAAGGGCAGCACCTCCCGGGCGAAATACGCCGGAATGTCCTCTTTCAGCGGCACATTCTCGGTGTCCCGCAGGGCGGGATCGGCCTGCGGCTTCCCCTTTTTCAGCACCGGCTCGCCCTTTTCGTCTCGCAGCGGACGTTCCACCGTGATTTTGGAATAGCCGAAATCCTGGTTATCAAAAATCTTGCTGATCTCGTTTTCCGCAAAGTCCCCGTAAATCCGGGTGATCTCCGCGATCTGTTCAGGCGATATGTCGTTGCGCTTGTTTCCCAGCGCCTTGCGCCGCTTTTCAAACAGGCCGCTGGCGTTGATGAGCTGCACCTTGCCCTCCCGGCGGGTGCCTTTCTTTTTGTTGGACAGCACCCAGATATAGGTGGCGATGCCGGTGTTATAGAAAATATCGTTGGGCAGCGCAATGATGGCCTCCAGCAGATCGTTTTCCAGGATATACCGCCGGATTTCGGAGGGGCCGCTGCCCGCGTCGCCGGTAAACAGCGGGGAACCGTTGTGGATAATCGCCACCCGGCTGCCGGTAGGCTTCATCTTGGCGATGGCGGTTTCGAGGAACAGCATCTGCCCGTCCCCGACGGCGGGCAGGCCCGCGCCGAACCGTCCGGCAAAACCCAGTTTTGCTTCCTTTTCAATGGCCGCTTTCTCATTCTTCCATTCCCGGCCGAAGGGCGGATTCGAGAGGATATAGTCAAAGGTCTGCCCGGCAAACTGGTCGTCGGACAGGGTGTTGCCGCTGCGGATCTGGGAGGCGTCGTTGCCCTTGATGAGCATATCCGCCTTGCAGATGGCAAAGGTCTGGTCGTTGATCTCCTGCCCAAAGGCCAGCAGTTCGGCGCTGCTGTTGAGGGAATGGATATAATTCTCCGCCACCGACAGCATACCGCCGGTGCCGCAGGCCGGGTCATAGATGGTTTTGGCGACATTATCCCCTGCCAAAAAGGCGCTGTCGTCGTTGAACAGGATGTTGACCATCAGCTCGATGACCTCGCGGGGGGTATAGTGCTGCCCCGCGTCCTCGTTGTGCGCCTCAGAAAAGCGGCGGATGATCTCCTCGAAGATGTAGCCCATCTCCAGGTTGGAGATATGCGCCGGGTGCAGGTCGGCCTTGGGGGTGGTGAACTCCTTGAGGACGATGAACAGGATGTGTTTCTGCGCCATGGTGGTGATATGGCCGTCGAACTTGAATTTTTCGATGATCTCGGCCACGTTGGGGGAAAAGCCGTTGAGATAGTCCCGGAAGTTGGATTCGATGTTGTCCGGATCGTCCAGCAGCCGCTCAAAGGTGAAGCGGCTGGTATTATAGAAGGAATAACCGGAGGCGTTGCGCAGCAGGATGTCCCGCATGGGCAGTTCCTTCACCTGTTCGTATTTCTCCAGCACCACCTTCTTGGTGTCGGCCAGGATGCAGTCAAAGCGCCGGATCACGGTCAGCGGCAGAATTACCTCGCCGTATTCGTGGGGTTTATATACCCCGGTCAGCTTATCCGCAATCGCCCAGATCAGGTTGGCCTTTTCACTTATATGTGCGCTCAAACTCATGGAAATCCCTCGTTCTCTTATTTCTTTTCATTTTATCCGTTCATGTGTCCCAAAAACCGGACTCAGATTTGCTATGAAGGCAACAACGAGAAAATTATACCAGAGTTTTGTGGTTCCGACAAGAAATCGCCACAATTTTGTTTATGAAACAAAAATCGGCGGTGAAGGTTTTCATCATACTTCACCGCCGAGAACAGGCAAATGTGATTGTTGTCCCCAAATCTTTGCCGAAAAGCGAATATCCTAAAATTGAAGAATATATCCAGTTTCTTCTCAGCCATCAGGAAAGCACGTAAATTATACAATAAGGCGTACCGCAAAAATACAATATACAGAAAAAATTTCAATTTTTCTCTTGACAAGCACAATATATAGTGGAACAATCCAACTGTAATGTTTTTTGTGCACGGTCGCATATGGCGGCTTTGCTTACGTTGTTCGACAGATGGGTAATGCCAATCCACTGTCGTGTTTTGAGTAACCGGTGGGCATTCATCGGCCTCAGCGCCATGTGCGCAGTTGAGAGAATGAAAACGCCGCAGGGATAGTATGCCCTGCTGGAAATGATAAAATGAATACAGGCTTTAAGGCCGCAAAACCGTGAAAGAGATTGGTTTTGCGGCCTTTTTCTGTCTGCAAATAAGCAAATGAACGCTTCCTCTATACTGGGACAGCCACCCCGGTATGGAAGCCAAACAAAGAAAGGAAGAAAACGGATGCTATCTCGAGAGTTCATCGCCCCTCCGGCCATCAGCAAAGGCACCGGAGAAAGCAGACGAATAGCCGACATAGTTCGGCAGCCTTTGCAGGAACCGCGTGGCGGCGGTTTCCGAACCGGCAGGCGGGCGTTGGCCCCTGCAGACGATGCCGGTACGTACACATACAGACCTTGTCTTCGTCTGGACGGGTCGTCGAGCGCCCGCAGCCTATCCGGTTGCAGCCGGTTCCTACCGGCCAAGACGCTCCCCGTTGAGACAATAAGATCCCGGAATACTTCCTTTACGGGGGATGGAAAATGCTGCGGCAAGTACGCCTTGCCGCATGGCATATTTCTGGCGGGGGACTCCCCCCGCGTCTCAGGTTTATTAAAGCCCATACGGGAATTTACTAAACATTCAGAATCGAATATCCGGTCATAAACCTCTCAGAGACAGAAGCAAAAAAGTCCGACGAACGCAGTAACAGTGCGGGATTCAGCTCTCTATCCCCGGGAAATTGGCCGGAAACGGTCGAGGTTGTCAACGGGGATAGTCTGTCCTGATTTCGTTGCGTGGTGCTCCCGATTAAGAAAAGGAGTACCTATGAAAAACAATACGTATTTTACCCTGTTTGAGCAGGCTGAGAAGCTTCGCCGCCACAATCGTCAGTGCAGCTACAAGACGAGAGAGCGCTATTATCAGGCGTTCCTGCGGTTTCTGAGATTTGTAGCGGCGGTCTTCCATTTGGAAAAACTTGCAAACCTGTCTGGCAAACACCTGATCGCTTATGTCCAGGATATGAAAGAGAGGGGTTTGTCGCCTTCCACTATCAAAACCGAGCTTTCCGCAATCCGCCTGTGGCACGACCAAATCCCCAACGCCCGGTACAAGCTGCCTGCCAATGCCGAATTGGATTTGGACCGACGAGCATATGGCAAAGAAGATCGGACGTGGAGTTATCGGGAATTCAATCTGATGGTCAGCGAATGCTGGAAGGCCGACCGAAAGGACTTCGAGGCCTGTATCGTCATCGGGCGGTATGCCGGTCTGCGAATCCATGAGGTCATGCGTATCGACACCGCTATAGCCCGAGCTGCATTGCAGAATGGGTATATATCGATTAAGGGAAAAGGCGGTAAAGTCCGAGAAGTTCCCATCAACGACACGATCCGCATTGAATTGACCGATATGCTGAAAATCACGCCGCCGGGCCGTAAGCTGTTCGTCCCGCTTGAAAAGGATACCCGGAGCGTCATCCATGAGCTGGAGGCGTTCATTCGGACGCATCGGAAAGAAGTCAAGGACGAAAGCTCGGAGCGGCCCATGACCTTCCACGGCCTGCGTCACACCTGTGCAGCAGACTGGTATCTTCGGCTCATCCGTAAAGGGAAGACGCCGCATGAGGCCCGCTTACAGGTGTCCCGCTGGCTGGGGCATGAACGGGCAGAGATCACGCAGATTTATCTGGCTGGCTCGGAAGGCAAGCCGGACAGCTACTGGAACGGCGGTGACGGCGATGCTTGACAAGTACGGCGACGTCCTCACTGTCAAAGAGGTCTGCGTAATCCTGCGCATCAGCAAAAACATGGCTTATGAGCTAGTGCGTGAGGGAAAAATTCGCTGTGTAAAAGTAGGAAACCGCTATCGTATACCCAAAACAGAAATTGTACGATTTCTTGAAAGGTGTTATACTACCAATAGTGATGGGGCTTCCGCAGGAAGGAGGACAACATGACAGGAAGCCTTCAAATAAAAGGAAACATCTACTACGCCGTGCTCAACATTCCGGACGATGCCGGCAAGCCGCATCCCAAATGGATCAGCCTGAAGCTCCCGGTGGACAAGGTGAAAAAGCGGGAGGCGCAAAAAGTTTTCCGCGACCTGCTGAAACAATACGAGGACAGCCAGGTGGCCTATGCCAAAGACGTGCTGTTTGCGGACTGGCTGCAGCAGTGGCTGGAACAGATGCAGTACACCGTGGAACGCTCCACGTGGGATTCCTACAAGGTGTTTGCCGAGCGGCATATCCTGCCCTATTTCGAGCCGCAAAAAGTCACGCTCATGGGCCCTGACGCCGCAGATGCTGCAGCGGTATTACAACGCCATGGTGAAGAACGGGCGGCTAGACGGCCGGGGCGGGCTATCCGCCAACACGGTCAAAAAGCACCACGTCGTCATCCACAGCGCCCTCAAAGACGCCGTGCGCAAAAATCTCATCCCCTACAACCCGGCGGAACGGGTGACCCTGCCCAAAGTACAGCGGTACGTCGGAAGCTACTACAACGCGGAGCAGGCGGCGGCGCTCATCGAGGCGATACGGGGCGACCCGTTCGAACCGGTCATTCTGCTGACCCTGTTCTACGGCCTACGCCGCTCCGAGGTGTTGGGGCTGAAATGGTCGGCGGTGGACTTTGAGGAGGGGCGCCTCCATATCCAGAGCACAGTGGTACAGTCAAAGGTTGTCGTGGAAAAGGAGCGCACCAAAAACCAGAAGAGCCGCCGCACCTTGCCGCTGATCCCCGAGATGGAAGACTATCTCCGCCGCCTCCGGCAGGAGCAGCGGGAAAACCAGATTCTCATGGGGCCAGGCTATGTGCGCAATGATTTCGTCTGCAAGTGGCCGGATGGAACACCCTTTCGTCCCGATGTGGTGTCCCGGGGGTTCCGGCGACTTCTGAAACGGCACGGCCTGCCGGATATCCGGTTCCACGATCTGCGCCACTCCTGCGCCAGCCTGCTGCTCGCCAAGGGCTTCCAGCTTAAAGAGATCAGCGAATGGCTAGGGCACAGTGACATCGGCACGACCGGAAATATTTACGGGCATCTGGAATATCAATCCAAGATGCGGCTGGCGGACGGCATGGGAGAGCTTCTTCATATGAAGAGCGTTTCGGGCGATAAATAGCCGGGGGTATCCCACTCTTAGAAAAAGTCTTAGAAGTTCGGGGTATATCGCCGTTTTCGGCGGCATACCCCGACCAAGGCAAAAAAGAAAGAAACCGCATAAACACTAGGTTTACACGGTTTCTGACATTGGCCCGCCCGGAGGGATTCGAACCCCCGGCCTTTGGAATCGGAATCCACTGCGATATCCAGCTTCGCCACGGGCGGATATTTTATGCCCCGCGTTCCGCAGAGCAATAGTATTTTACACCGTCCGCGCCATTTCTGCAACCCCTAAAATGCATTTTTCAAAAATTTTCCCGTTTGTCCGGCCGCCGCTGGCATATGACGGCCCGGATCGCGCCTTTATGATCGGATGACCGCGGAGTCCAACCGCCATCGGATGGGCATGGGAATACGGTATTCTTGGGTTCCGTTTTCGCGGATTCCGGGATATGGAGAACAGACGCGCAGCATCGGCTTTTCAGGGGAGGAAAGCCGATGCTTTTACATGGCATGAAAGCGGGGGCGGCCGGTTCCGGCCGCACCACCTGCGTGATTCGTGGGGGTTCGCTCCTGGCGGACGAACCCGTATGGGGACGCGAAAACGGTTATATGTTCAGCACACAGTCGGGTTCAAAAACCGATTCCACCCGTTTGCCGCAGCCGGGAGGGGAGTAGACCCAGCGGTCGATGTGCCCTTTGGTTAGAAAGTAACGGGGGGAAGCCGGGGGAAGAGGCGCCGCGTCCTGGGCGTCGATCAGAATGAGCTTGAGTTTCATTTTTTCCGGGAGAATGCTTTTGATATATACGCCCGCGTGCTGCCCGACCTTGACCCCCTCGCGGGGTTCGGCCAATCCCGCAAGATTGGGGGTGAGTTCGACGAAGATGCCGTAATCCTCCACCGAGCGTACCACGCCCGCGACGGTTTCCCCCTGCGAAAAGAGCGCCGCATTTTCCTCCCAGGTGCCGAGCAGCTCCCGCTGGGAGAGGCAGACCCGTTCCCCTTCCATCGAGGATATCACCGCGAAAATGTCCATGCCGGGGCTCAGCCGGTCGGAGGGATGAGCGATCCGGCTGACTGAGATGCTCGCAATGGGGAGCAGGGCGGGCAGCCCGCATCCGATATCGCAGAAAGCGCCGAACGTTTCGAGCCGGGTCACCCGCGCGGACACGATGTCTCCCGGGACGAGGGACTGGACATACTCATACCGGCATTTTTCCTGGGCCGCGCGGCGGGACAGGACGGCGCGGCGGGTGCCGTCCGGCAGGTATTCGAATCCCTGTACCAGGAAGCTGACCGGTTTGCTCACCCTGGAAATCAGAGCGATATCCCGGGTGGTGCCCTCCGCGATGCCGATGGCCCCTTCCATATACGGGATGATGCCCTCCATGCAGGGCATTTCCACATGCAGATTGTGCTCCGCGTCGCATAATACGGCCCGTGCTTCGACGACCCGCCCTTCCATCGAGGCCTCCGCGAGTGCCGACGGAGACTGGATGAGCCGCTGATTGTCCGGGGTATCGATCAATGCCCCCTCAGGAAAAAATCGGTTCATTTCAACAGCCATTCCTTTCAAACAATTTTGTCCTCGCAGCAATATATGCAAAGCCGGACGGCGGCATACCAAATATTTGAAAGGATGGATCGTTTTGGACGGGCGGACTGTCGGGTTGCACAATCGGACGGAAAATTTGACTTAGGGGTCAATCCCCGAATGAACGCCTTGCATTTTACAGGGGCTCTGGTATAGTGTAATTGGTAGAAAGTTCGAATTTCGACATGATAAGGAGCGAAACGGCATGAAGCTGTATGGACTCGATATACCGGTGAAAAATCTTCCGGTTTTGGATACGGGCTATGTTCCTATGGCGGCGTTCTGCCGCGCATTTGACAAATCGGCGGCCGGCGGCAAGGACATCGCCGTAGCCGTGGAGCGCAACCAGGGGCAGATGGCGGTGCGGCGCTTCCGCATCCACGGCACCCCCGCGATGGCGGAGGCGGACCGGGTGTATGTGGACCGCACGGTGAAAATGCTCCTGTGGGCTTATGGCGGATACAAGGTATTTATCTGCGGCGACGACGGGATGGCTAGGGTCATAAAAGAGGCATATCAGCCCGGCGGATCCCGGGAATTTGACGCGGATTTCATGAGCCGCGTGTATGAGAAGCCCTTTGAAGTGGAGGCTCTTCCGCTGGACAAAACCCCGGCGGAGAAAACGCTGGCCCAGTCGGTCGGCCGTCATCTCGAAGGCTGCCGCATCGGCTTTGACGCGGGCGGCAGCGACCGGAAAGTCTCGGCTGTGGTCGACGGCGTGCCGGTCTATTCCGAAGAGGTCGTCTGGTTCCCCAAGACCAATGAGGACCCCGATTATCACTATCAGGGCATCCTGGATGCCTTCCGTTCCGCGGCGGAGAAAATGCCGCGCGTGGATGCCATCGGCGTTTCCTCGGCCGGCATTTACGTGGACAACCGCGCCATGGTTGCGTCCTTGTTCTTGAAAGTGCCGCGGGATCTGTTCGATCAGAAGGTCAAGGATATTTACATACGCGCCGCGAAAGAGCTGGGGGATATTCCCCTTGAAGTGGCGAACGACGGGGATGTCACCGCGCTGGCCGGGGCCATGAGCCTGGAGGAAAACCGGGTGCTCGGCATTGCCATGGGTACCTCTGAGGCGGCCGGGTACGTGGATACGGACGGCAACATCACCGGCTGGCTCAACGAGCTCGCCTTTGCGCCTGTCGATCTCCAGGCGGACGCGATGGTGGACGAATGGTCGGGCGACAAGGGCTGCGGCGTTAAGTACTTCTCGCAGGACAGCGTCATCAAGCTGGCGCCCCGGGCGGGGATCACGCTCGACGAGAGCCTGTCTCCGGCGGAGAAACTCAAGGTGGTCCAGAAAGAGATGGAGACGGGCAGCGAATCCGCCCGGGATATCTATCGCTCCATCGGTGTGTATCTCGGACACGCGCTGGCCTATTATGCCATGTACTATTCCATCGCCCATGTCCTGCTGCTCGGCCGTGTGATGTCGGGCGAGGGCGGCGATCTCGTGATTGCGGAAGCCCGCCGGGTCCTCGATGAGGAATATCCCGAGTGCGCGGCCATGGCCCTTCATCTGCCGGATGAAAAGATCCGCCGGGTCGGCCAGTCGGTCGCCGCGGCGAGCCTGCCGCAGATCGGTTGATTTTTATCCGCGTGGGGCCTCCCACATCCCCGCGCCTTGAACAGCCTCCCACAAGGCTGCCTTTCCCACAAGCAAAAAGCCTTCACCGCATCGGTGAAGGCTTTTTGCTGTCTTATGATGGCAGTTGGCGGCCGACGGGCAAAGCCGCCTTTACAAGCCGTTCTCGCGGCTGTATACTGGGTTATACAAACGAAGGGGCGCGACAGGGGTTATCGCAGTGGGAGCGGTGAGCAGGGTGAAGGAGCTCTCCATTCGGAAACCGCCGTCGGCAGTGCCGTTTTCAGGCATGGCGCCCGCATTTCCGGGACAGACTAACATGCGGCGGAAACGCTTTGAAACAGAAAGGGGATGACCCGATGAAAACTGGCACAAAGGCTTTTCTGACGATCGGCGGCGCCTTGGCTGCCTCAGCGGCGGCTCTGAACGCCTGCGTCGCCGCCGATGCGGCGCCGTATATCCGGACGGCGGAGGAGACAGCCGGACGGGACGCCGATGCCATTTTGGTATTGGGAGCGGGGATAAGGCCGGACGGAAGCCTGTCCGACATGCTTGCCGACCGCATGGAGGTGGCTGTCGGGTTATACCGCCGGGGCGCGGGCCGTAAACTGCTGCTCAGCGGGGACAGCCGCCCGGGATACGATGAGCCGGAGGCCATGCGCCGCGCGGCCAGGCGTGCGGGGGTGCCCGGCGAGGCGATTCTGCTGGACAGGAGAGGGGTATCGACCTCCGCCTCGGTTTTTCGGGCCAGGGTGATGTTTGGATGCCGCTCCCTTATGATCGTCACCCAGGAGTATCATCTTTACCGCGCCCTGTTCCTCGCCCGGAACGAAGGGCTGTCCGCCGTCGGGGTATCCGCCGACCTGCGGCCCTACCGGTCCCGCAGAAAGCAGGCGGTCCGGGAATTCCTGGCCCGCTGCAAGGATGCTGTGAAGACCTTGGGAATGTGAGAGGCCCGGAACGGGTTACCGCAGCCGGAACGTGTTCTGTTCCACTTCCAGTATCCCATCCCGCTTCATGCGGGCCAGCTCCCGCGACAGGGCGCTGCGGTCCACGTGAAGATAAGCCGCCAGCATGGCACGGTTGAGGGGGATGGTGAAGGATTCTCCGGGACAGTGCTGCTGAAACCGGCCGAGATAGGCGAGCACCTTGCTGCGGACCGAGGGACGGATCAGACAGTCGTTCCGGTCGTGGAGCAGCAGCGCTTTTTCTGCGATGACGGCGAGCAGGTTGCGGATGAGGCGGTCATGTGCCTCGCAGGCCTTCCCGCATCGCGCGGCAACCCGATCATAGGGAAGAAAGAGCACCGAAAGCGCGGTCAGCGCCTCCACGGTCACAGGACTTTTCCGGCCCGGGGAGGCGGCCAGCAGCACCCCGATCACGCTTCCTTGTCTGAGCAGGCTGATCATAGTGCTGCCGCCGTCCGGCTCGTGCTTGAGGGTACGGGCCCTTCCGGACAGGACGAGGCCGATCCGGACGGTCGTTTCGCCTTCCCGCAGAACCGTTTCTCCTTTTGCATAGGATGCGGTCCGCGCGCCCAGACAGGTGAACAGATCCGCCTGCGCCTCCCTCCCGATCCCCTCTAAAAGCGGGGTGGGGACGATGTTCTCCGGACTCGTTCTCATAATTGTGCCCTCTCTCCGTTCGGTTGCCGCGGCAACCGCTTTTCTCCCTTGTATTGTAGTACAATACCATCGTCGGGACAAGATCCCGCGCAAAAAAGGGAGGGATTGGATGAAAAATAAGGCGTTATGGACGGCGCAGACGGCGATGTGCCTGGCTCTTTTGACCGCGGCACAGGCGCTTTCGGGTCCGCTTGGGCAGTTGGTGACCGGCTCGCTGGTCAATGCCATTCTGATTGTTTCGGTTTTGGCAGGAGGGGGCTGGTCGGGTGCTGCAGTCGGCAGCCTCTCTCCGGTGCTGGCGTTTATGCTTGGCATCGGCCCGGCCCTCCCGCCGGTCATTCCCTTCGTCATTGCCGGCAATCTGGCGCTTGTGATCGTGTGGCGATGGGTCGGAGGGCAGGAGGGCCGATGGCCCCGCCTGCTCGCTGCCGTTGTAGCCGCGGCCGCTGCGAAATGCCTGGTTCTGTATCTGGGGGTGGTCCGCCTCTGCCTCCCCATGCTGGAGCTGCCGGAGAAGCAGCGGCTGCTTCTGTCCGCGATGTTTTCCCTGCCGCAGCTGTTCACCGCTCTTGCGGGCGGAGGCTTGGCCATGCTGCTGGCGCCCCCGCTGCGGCGGATGCGCTTGGTATCGCGGGGAATGCCGGCTGACAAGCCGTGAGGAGCCTGCCATGACGCTGATAAGCAAAAGAGGAGGGCGGCATTTCCGGCCGCACGACAAGGCATAGAAAAACCGGCAGAACGCAAGCTGCATTCTGCCGGTTTTTGTTATCTGTGGGGAGTCCGCTCAGATTTTCCGCAGACGGATCACGCCGTCGATGGCCCGGATCTTGTCGAGGCTGGATTCCGACAGATCGCCCACGACATCGAGGATGGTGTAGGCGTAGTCTTTCTTCGACCGGTTGGTCATGGTTTCGATGTTGATGCCCTCGGAGGAGACGACACCGCTGATGCCCGTCAGCATGTTGGGAATGTTGCGATGCAGCACGCACAGGCGATGGTCGGTGGAACGGGGGACATCGACCGACGGGAAGTTGACCGAATTGCGGATGGTGCCCTCTTCGAGGTAGGCTTTCATCTCGTCGACGGCCATCATAGCGCAGTTGTCCTCGCTCTCCGGGGTGGAGGCGCCGAGGTGGGGCAGGGCGATGACGCCCGGCACGCCGAGCATCTCATCGGTGGGGAAGTCGACGACGTAAGCGGCAACCTTGCCGGAGGCCAGGGCGTCCTTCATGTCGGCGGCGTTCACCAGTTCGGCCCGGGCGAAATTGAGAATCCGCACCCCGTCCTTCATCATGGCGAAGGAATCCGCGCAGAACATCCCCTTGGTTTCGGGGGTCAGCGGGGTATGAACGGTGATATAATCGCATTCCGTGAAAATCTGCTCCCGGCTGACAGCATGCTTGACGCCGCGGGACAGGCCCCACGCCGCGTCGACCGACAGGAACGGGTCGAAGCCGTAGACCTCCATGCCCAGGGAATGGGCGGCGTTCGCGACCAGCCCGCCGATGGCACCGAGGCCGATGACGCCGAGCTTTTTGCCTTTGATTTCAGGACCGGCAAATTGGGATTTGCCTTTTTCCACCAATTTGGTGACGTCGTCGCCCTGTCCCTTGAGGGTTTGGGCCCACGCGATGGCGTCGACCACTTTCCGGGAGGAAATCAGCATCCCGGCTATGATCAGTTCTTTGACGGCGTTGGCGTTGGCGCCGGGTGTGTTGAACACCACGACCCCGGCCTCGCTGCAGCGGTCGAGGGGGATATTGTTGACGCCGGCACCCGCGCGGGCGATGGCCAGCAGGGAATCCGGCAGCTCCATCTCGTGCAGGGAAGCGGAACGCACCAGGATACCGGCGGGATCCGCCGCGTCGTCGGAAACCGTGTAGGCCGGGCCGAACCGTTCGAGGCCGCAGGCCGCGATTTTATTGAGAGTCTTGATCTGCATGGAATCATATCCTTTCCGGGCGTTTTGATGGGGTGAATCAGGCGTTCGCCGCCTCAAACTGCTTCATAAAGGCCACCAGCTTCTCCACGCCTTCGATAGGCATGGCGTTGTAGATGGAGGCCCGCATGCCGCCGACCGAACGGTGGCCCTTGAGGTTGACGAATCCGGCCGCCGCGGCTTCTTTGACAAACTTGGCGTCGAGCTCCTCGTTGCCGGTGACGAACGGAATGTTCATCAGGCTGCGGTCCTTCTTTTCGACCGTGCCCTTAAACATAGCGGACGCATCGAGGAAATCGTAGAGCAGAGCCGCTTTCTTTTCGTTGTACGCTTTCATCTTCTCCAGGCCGCCGATGTCGTTTTTGATCCATTCGAGCACCAGCTTGCAGATATAGATGGCGTAGCAGGGCGGGGTGTTGTACATCGAACCGTTGTCGGCATGGATCTGATAATTGAACATGGTGGGGGTGATGTCCCGGGCGTGGCCGATCAGATCCTCCCGCACGATGACGACGGTCAGGCCGGCGGGGCCCATGTTCTTCTGTGCGCCCGCATACAGCAGCCCGAAGCGGGAGACATCGAGCGGCTCGGACAGGATGCAGGAGGAAATGTCCGCGACCAGCGGCACCTTGCCGGTTTCCGGCAGAGCGGTGTAGCGGGTGCCGTAAATGGTGTTGTTCAGGCAGATGTGGAAATAATCCGCATCAGGGGTGAAGGACGCGGGATCGAGTTCGGGGATGTAGGAATAGGTCCGATCCTTGGAACTCGCGACGACATGGGCTTCGCCGTAACGGGCGGCTTCCTGCTGGGCCTTGGACGCCCACTGGCCGGTCAGGACGAAATCCGCCTTGCCGCTGCCGTTCATCAGGTTGAGCGGCACCATAGCGAACTGGGAGGAGGCGCCTCCCTGCAGGAACAGCACTTTATAGTTCGAGGGAATGTTCATGACCTCGCGGAGCAGGGCTTCGCATTCCTTGATGATCGCGTCATACGTCTTGGACCGGTGGGACATCTCCATCACCGATTGTCCCGAACCCTTGTAATCGAGCATCTCCTCCGCCGCGGTACGCAGCACGCTTTCCGGCAGAACCGAGGGGCCGGCGGAAAAATTGTACACTCTTGCCATGTCTATCCGAACCTCCTGTACGATGTAGAATTCTATATAGTAGTTATTGTACTATTTCGTGAAAAGAGTGTCAATCTCTATTTGCCAAAAAGGACGGGCGGAGCTCATCCTTTTTGCATTTGAAAGCAAAACCGCTATTTTTTAAGCGGATTCCTTGCAACTTTCTCCTGAAATGTTATAATAAAAGAAAATCCCCTGTCACCGCGGGAGGAGGCTCCTCCCTACACGCAGCGGCCGCGCGGTTCGCCGCAGGCATTTTCATTTCCTGCAAGGCCTTGCGCTTTATCGTCATCAATCCCGCCGATAGGAAAGGACGGACTACGTATGACTGTAGCCGATGTAGGGCGCATTCTGGGCGCCAAACTGATTGCCGGAACCATGCTGGACACCGAGGTGCACAACGCCTGCGGCAGCGACATGATGAGCGACGTGCTGGCTTTTGTCAAGGATCAGTCGGTCCTGCTCACGGGGCTGGTCAATCCGCAGGTGGTGCGCACCGCGGATATGATGGATATGCTCTGCATCGTGTTTGTGCGGGGCAAGGAGCCGACCCCCGAGATGGTGGAGCTTGCGAACGACCGCGGCATCGTGCTCATGAGCACCCCGCTGCGGATGTTCACGGCCTGCGGTCTTCTGTATCAAAACGGTCTGTTCGGCGGAGACGAGGTCTGAGCCGAGACGCAGCCCGGCAGAGCGGAAACGGCCCCGGCCCGCGCCGGACGGCCGCCGCCTTTGTCCGTGCCGGCCAGGTCCCAGCGGGGGTCGGCTGATCACCAAGCGGAAAGGCCGGTTGAGAATATGAATATCAAACTGCATTATGACGTTCCCGGGGACGATTTCACCCGGGCGGGCGAGGCCTCGGGTGCGGTCAAGCGCACACTCAAGCAGCTCGGGTTCCACCCGGACGTGGTGCGGCGGGTTTCCATTGCCATGTATGAGGGCGAGATCAACATGGTTATCCACGCGGGCGGCGGTGAGGCGGATGTGGAAATCCTGCCCGACCGGGTTTCGATGGTGCTGACCGATCACGGCCCCGGCATTCCCGACGTGGAGCAGGCCATGCAGGAGGGGTGGTCCACCGCCCCCGACAACGTGCGCAATCTCGGCTTCGGCGCTGGAATGGGGCTGCCGAACATCAAAAAATATACGGATTATATGGATATTAAAACGGAAATCGGCAAAGGGACGCGGATGCTTCTGACGGTGTTGACTCCGAAGAATCCGGCCTGACTCATTCTGCCAAGCTTTGCGGAAAGGAGGGAGCCCATGGACCGTTTTTTTCATTCGGTCACGCTCGATAAGGACAAATGTGTGGGCTGCACCAACTGCATCAAGCGCTGCCCTACTCAGGCCATCCGGGTGCGGGGCGGAAAAGCGCAGATCATCTCGGAACGCTGCATCGACTGCGGGGAATGTGTGCGGGTTTGTCCCCATCACGCCAAAAAGGCGCGGCACGACTCCCTTTCCATGCTGGAGGACTTCCGCTGGAAGGTGGCGATCCCCGCCCCCGCTCTGTATGGGCAGTTCAACCACCTCGACGACATCGATGTGGTGCTGACCGGGCTGCTGAAAATGGGGTTCGACCAGGTGTTCGAGGTATCCCGGGCGGCTGAGATCGTCTCGGATGCCACCCGGCAGCTTCTGGCCGACGGCAAGCTCAAAAAACCGGTCATCAGCTCGGCTTGTCCGGCTGTCGTGCGGCTCATCCGGGTGCGGTTCCCCGATTTGTGCGAGCACGTGCTGCCGCTCAAGGCGCCGATGGAGGTTGCGGCCATGCTGGCCAGGGAGGCTGCTGTCAAAGAGACTGGCTATCCGCCGGAGGAGATCGGGATTTTCTTTCTCTCTCCCTGTGCGGCCAAAGTCACCGATGCGCGGGTCCCCATCGGCATCGGCCGTTCGAACGTGGACGGCGTGCTGGCCATCAGCGATATTTATCCCCCTCTGCTCGGGAAAATGAATCATCTCGATAAAACCGAGCCCCTGTCCCGGTCGGGGATTATCGGGGTCAGCTGGTCCTCCATCGGCGGGGAAGCGGCAGGCCTGCTCAATGAAAACCATCTCGCTGCCGACGGTATCGACAATGTGATTAAGGTGCTCGAGGAGCTGGAGGACGAGAAGCTCCAGGAGCTCGATTTTATCGAGCTCAACGCCTGCGCGGGCGGCTGCGTCGGCGGCATCTTCACGGCTGAAAACGGGTACGTGGCCAGGGCGCGGATTCAGCGGCTGCGGAAGTATCTGCCCGTGTCCTGCAACCGATTGGAAGACGCGGGCAGTGCCAAGGCTCTGGAATGGACCGAGGAACTGGAGTTCGCCCCGGTGATGAAGCTCGCCGAGAATGTCGAGGACGCCATGCGCCTGATGCAGGAGATCGACCGGATCGTCGACCGGCTGCCGAAGCTGGATTGCGGTTCCTGCGGCGCGCCAACCTGCCGCGCACTCGCCGAGGACGTGGTGCGGGGCCTTGCCCAGGAAACCGACTGCATCTTCCTGATGCGGCGCCAGATCCAGCAGATTGCCACCCAGCTGTCCCGCATCGAAGGCTTTGTACCGCCTGAGGGCGAGGATTCCGCCGAGACGATATGAAGGATGAGGTAACCAATGACGGTAAACGATCTGATCAAGGCGCTGGATCTCGAAATATTGGTGTCGGGTGACCTGGACCGGACTGTAACAGGCGGGTACTGCGGTGACCTGCTCAGCTGGGTGATGGGCCGGGCTAAGGCCGGGGACGCCTGGATGACGGTGATGGGGAACGTCAACGCCGTCGCGGTGGCCGTCCTGGCCGATACGGCCTGCATTCTGCTGGTGGAGGACGCCTCTCTCGATGAGGACACCCGCCGTCGCGCGGAAAATCAGGAGGTGACCATTCTGCGCAGCAGCCGGACGGCTTATGAACTGGCAGCTGCGCTGGAATGTGAATTGCGTAAGGAGGGGTAGCATATGGACTTGCGGCCGGAAATCATCAGCGAACTGTGGAATCATGGCCTGCTCAAAACGGAGGATTGTACCTTTCAGGACTGTCAGGAACTTTACCAGCAGGTTCTGGATGGGGAACCCCTGCCGGCCGATGTCTGGCAGATCGGGGACACGGCCCGGTTTGTCCGCCTGAAAGACGGGGTCCCGTCGCCCGAAGAGATTCAGCAGCTCCTGCAGTTCAGGCAGATCAAGCTGCTCAAAAGCATCCGCTCCATGGTGATGTTTTTCTTTGTGCTGACGCTCGCCGCCCTCGGCCTCGGGCTGGTAATCCTTCTATCCAATATGTAAAAAAGGAATGTGAAAACGCTTGGCTATCGAAATTGTCAGAGAATATTTTAAGACATACGGCCGGGATGGCGACATTCAGGAGTTTCCTGTGTCCAGCGCCACGGTGGAACTGGCGGCAAAGGCCTTGTCCGTCGACCCGTCCTGTATCGCCAAGACCCCGTCGTTTGCGGATGGGGACGGCTGCCTTTTGGTCGTGACGGCGGGCGATCAGAAGATCGACAACAGCAAGTTCAAGGCGGTGTTCGGGATGAAAGCATCCATGCTGTCCCCCGACCGGGTGCTGGAACTGACCGGCCACGCCGTTGGCGGCGTCTGCCCCTTCGCCTTGCCGGAGGGGGTGCGGGTGACGCTCGACGTATCCCTGCGGCGGTTTCCGCTGATCTACCCGGCTTGTGGGAGCGCCAATTCCGCCATCGGCCTGACCTGCGAGGAACTCGAAGCATATGCCGGGGGCGCCGTTTGGGTGGATGTCTGTAAGGACCGCGCCCCGCTCTGACCGGTACTGAGGAGAATTCCATAGGGAGGCGGGACTGGTTTGCGCATATATTATGATCTGCATATCCACTCCTGCCTGTCCCCCTGCGGGGATGCGGACATGACGCCCTGCAACATCGTCAACATGGCACGCCTGGCGGGTTTGTCCGCCGTGGCCCTGACCGACCACAACGCGTGCGGAAACTGTCCGTCCATTCTGGAAGCTGCGAAGGGAACCGGGCTTACTGTACTGCCGGGGATGGAGCTGTGTACCTCGGAAGAAGCGCATGTTGTCTGCCTGTTTCCCGCTCTCGAAGCGGCGCTGGCTTTTGAAAGCCGGGTGCATCAGACCCTGCCGCCGGTCAAGAACCGGCCCGAAATTTTCGGGGAGCAGCTGATTCTGGATGCGGAGGATACGATCATCGGCCGGTCCGATGCGTTCCTCGCCGGAGCGTCCGGGATCAGTGTGGACGAAACGGCGGCGCTCGCCCGTTCCTTCGGCGGGACAGCCTTTCCGGCTCATATCGACCGGCCGTCCTTCAGCGTTCCGGCTGCGCTCGGCGATATCCCATCGGTTGGATTCGCTGCGGCCGAAGTGACCGCCATGGGAGATCCCGCTGTGCTGGCCGCGCGGTACCCGGTTATCCGGGGCTTGCCGCTGCTGCTCGATTCGGATGCCCATTACCTCCACCAGATCCAAGAGGCGGGCCCATATCTGGAGTTGCCGGAGAATACCCCGGAGGCCATTATCGCGGCCCTCGACGGTCGCCGGCCCTGCGGTTGGAGCCGATAAACAAAAGCCCGGGAGGACAGACGGTGGTCTGTCCTCCCGGGCAAGTAAACGTGAACACCCGAACGGGATTCCGTTCGGGTGTTCATTTTGCTATCCGCAGTTCTCGGATGGCGGCCGTATGAGTCCGGGTGACTTCCTCCAGGGCGGTGGTCCGGATATCGAGAGATTCCTCGTTCGCTTCCACGTGATCCAGCCGCCGGAACTTGTCGTTGATGCCCCGCTGACATTCCATCAGAAGCTGGATGTTTCGGTTCGTTACCGTCTCCTGGATGATTTCGATGTTCGTTACCCGTTCTTTGACCTCGGCCATTTCCGTCTTCAGCCCGGCCACGTCAGCTTTAACCTCGTGCATGTCCGATTTCAGACCGTCCACATCAGACCGAAGTTCCGCCACGTCGGTTTTCAAACCAGCCACGTCGATTTTCAGCCCAGCCACGTCGGTTTTCAAACCAGCCACGTCGGTTTTCAGCCCAGCCACGTCGTCTTTCAGCCCGGCCACGTCCGTCTTCAAACCGGTCATGTCGTCTTTCAGGCCGGATATATCCGTTTCCATGCCGGTCACCTTTTGCAGAATGACCTGCAGCATTTCCCGATCTTCCACCGTCGTCACCTCACCGTTTCAGAATACCATGGCGCCAGGGCGCTGTCAAGAAATAAGGCCGTGAAGGTTTCTCACCATAGTACACATCCCCGGGGCTGAATGCCCCGGGGATGTCGCCATTACTTCATTTTGCTTTTCAGGAAATCGATCGCCAGCTGGATATCGGCCCGCGGATCGGTTTGGATCTCCCGCTCAATGGTCAGGAACCCGTGATACCCGATGTCCCGCAAAGCGTTCAGGTAGGCGTCGAAATCGACCTGACCCTGGCCGAGAGGCATCTCCTTAAAGTAATCCCCCAGCCGCAGATCTTCGATTCCGTTGTCCGCAAAGAAATCGTAAATCCGCTTGGGATCGGTTTTTTGGACCATAATGCCGTCTTTCGCGTGGGTGTGGACGATGTAATCCTTCAGGGTGTACACCGCTTTGACTGGATCGTCGCCGGTGACCATGACAAGGTTAGCGGGGTCGAGATTGACCGCGACACCCTTGGAATCCAGGCTGTCGAGAAATGTCTTCAAGCGTTCGGCCGGTTCCGGCCCCGTTTCAATCGCAAAAAACGCGCCGTTCTGATGGGCGTACTCCGCCAGTTCGTTGCAGGCCTCCTGCAGAATCTTGTAGGTGTCGCAGGTGTCGTCTTCCGGCACCACGCCGATGTGGGTGGTGACGACGCGGCTGTCCAGCGCCAGGGCCAGATCGACGATCCGCTTGGATTTTTCGATCTTTTCCGGATTCTCGTCTTTCCTGGCGAATCCGTGGCCGCCGAGATCGCCGCACAGGGCCGATACGGTCAGCCCATATCGGGAGAGCAGCGCTTTCTTTTCCGCAATCTGGGCGGGGGTGAGATTCTCAGGGGCCATTTCGCCGCTCACGGCGTAGAGCTGCACGCCGTCCGCGCCCATTTCGGCACAGGCTTTGAGGCTTTCTTCAAACGGGAGTTTCAGCCAGTCGGCAATGATGCCGATCGAAAATTCGCTCATCGTAGGGCTCCTTTCTCTTTCAGGTAAATCGTGCGGTCAGGAGATCGCGGGGACATCCACCCATTCACCCGGGCGCTCGATCGCTTCGAGCCCGGCACCGCGCACCGCCATGATGGCGAGGGTCTGCTCATGCGGGACGTGGACCTCGCCGGTCTTTAAGAACGCGACCAGCTCGACGATAAAGTTGCGGAAGAATTCCGATTCCACCTTCAGCAGATGGTTTTCGGTCTTACCCGCGATGTTCATCATGAAGGGGGAGCCCTTCGCATAGCCGGTCAGCGTGGCCGTGCGGCCGTCCTGGAACGCGATGATGACGCTGTACCAGTTTTCGCCCGGCAGATACATCACCCGGACGGGCTGCGTCTTCATGAGCATCATGATCGGTTCGAGCTGATGGATGGAATAGGTATTGAAATCGTTGGGACCCCAGGAACACAGGGACGTGATCGAGGCGGTGTCGATATCCTTATACTCGTCGGCAAAACGCAGGGCGGAGGTGGAATAGCAGGGGGTGCCGCTCTGTTCCGCAATGTCGAAGATGCGCCGGGCCGTCGGATAATCCGGAGCAAACGTTTTATCCACATAGCACCGTTTGCCCGAGCGAAGCGGGATCTGGCACAGTTCCTCATGCATTTCGCAGTTATCAGGGGAAAGGACGATGAGCGCATCGCTTTTCTTGACCAGTTCGTCGATGGTCATGATTCGCTCGATGCCGTATTTCGCGCACCATTCGTCCGTCGTCATCCCGCCGATGGGGCTGTCGATATGGCCGTAGGCGTACGCGACTTCCATGTCGCCGCCCGACAGCTCTTTGATGAGTTCGGGATAGTTGTTGGCGTGCCATTCATCCAGATAATAATCGATAAATCCAATTTTCAAGGGAAGACCCTCCTTTTTTATGCGGACGGTCAGTCCATCGCGATTTCGTGGTGCTGCTCGGCGGAATCGTAGATGGCCTGCATCATCTTGGCGGTGATCACGACGGTGTCGATGTGGGAAGGAAGCTTTTTGCCGGTTTTGATGCAGTCCACGAACGCGTTGATCTCGTTTTCAAAATGGTTGTTCATTTTGAAGACCGGTTTGTATTCCACCAGGGCGCCGTGCTCGGCGGTATAGACGGTGAAATCCTGGCCGTACTGCAGGCGGATACCGGCCTTGTCGCCCATGAAATCGATGTACATCTCGTCTTTGCCGATGTTCTGCGCCCAGGCGCCGTTCAGGGTGATGACCGGGCCGGCGGTGCGGATGAGGGCGGTGACGGAATCGTCCACGTCGTAGGTGCCGTTGTAGTCAGGGGGGCCCGCCCACATGTCGGTGTAGGCATAGCCCTTCATGTCCTTGCCCAGACGGCAGAAGGTTTCGCCGGTGACGGTCACGGGCTTGGGATCGCCGCAGCAGTACATCACGATGTCGAGGAAGTGCACGCCCCAGTCGATCAGGGCGCCGCCGCCCGCGATGGCTTTTGTGGTGAACGCGCCGCCGAGACCCGGAATGCAGCGGTGGGAGCGGAAGCTGATGTAAACATGGAACACATCGCCGAGTTTGCCGGAATCGATGTACTGTTTGATCAGATTCACGCTGTCGTTGAAGCGGTTGACGACGCCGATGTTGAGAACCTTGCCCGTCTCGTGCTGAACCTTCTGCATCTCGAGTGCTTCCGCATAGGTGCGGGCCGCGGGCTTCTCGCACAGGACGTTTTTGCCCGCTTTCAGGCAATCGATGGCGATGGGCGCGTGGACGTTGTTGGGGGTGCAGACAGACACCGCCTCCACTTCCGCGTCCTTCAGGATGTCGTGATAATCCGTGATGGCTTTGCCGCAGCCGTACTTTTCAACCGCCGCCTGAGCCCGGTCGGGGAGGATGTCGCAGAAATACGCGATTTCTACGTCCGAATTCTTCATATACGCGGGGATGTGCGCTGAGTTGGCGATGTTGCCGCAACCGATGACTGCTACTTTCATCATGCTCTCTCCTTGTTTGTTAGTATTTTCCCACGGTTCTCTTTTTGCGCCTTGCGATATTCCAGGGGGGAGACCCCGAAGCGCTTAGTGAATGCGCGGCTGAAGGAATGGATGGACTTGTATCCGAGCATCTCCGCGATCTGGGTGACGCTCATCCCATCCTCCAGCAGCTGGGCGGCCCGTTCAAAACGGCGTCGGGTGAAGTACTCCTTGAGCGGTTCTCCCATGTTGCGGCTGAACAGGTCGGCAATGTACGAATAACTGTAGCCAAAAGTTTCGCTGAGCTTTTGGAGGGCGCCCATGTCTTCGCTTTCCACATCTATGTAATGGATGATGTCGTAGAGCAGACGTTTTTTCCCGTCCAAAGGCTGGGTGGGCGCATAGACCCTTTCGGCGGCGTCGTTGTACTGGCGGTAGACCGTTACGATGATCTGGTGGAGACAGGACTCGATCATGGAGTTGGCAAACATGTCGGTGGTGATCAGGTTGTTGAACAGCTTGAGAAAGGAGTCCTGCAGACTGCTGCCCGCCGTGGCGATCCGCTTTTCGCTGGTGTCGAAGAAGTCCTTTAAGGTCTTGTACTCGTATTTGGACAGGGACTGTTCATGAAACGAGAAACCCAGATAAAAATAGCGGATGGGATTGCTCTTGTTCGAGAGAATGGAGTGCTCTTCCCCTGGACGGTTGATGAACAGCATATCCTTGCGCAGGGGATAGGGGTTGCCGTCCACGGAGAACACACCCTCGCCCGACACCACATACGAGATTTCGTAGACGCTCTGGATATGCGGCTCACAGAGATAGTCCGCTTCCGTTGCCAAATCCCCCGCCTGTACCAGCCGATAGGCACCGAATTCCAGGGGAACCTTGAAATGCACGTTGTCAAAATGGAATTTTACCCGCCGGAAGGTCGTTACGGATTCCACATGGCCCCTCCTTTGCTCGTTCGATGTCTGTGAGAAATGTTAAATAAAGACCGAGTTCGCATAATAAAGGAAGACAATTATACACTTTTCTCAGATTTCAACCCTATTATAGCACGGAGCAGGGGGTTTGTATTTACCATTTTTCACTATGAAATTGTTGTTATCTCCCGCTTTTTATATCCGGCCGCCTGCCTTGGCCCGTATACTTGCACGCGGGACACGGGTGTGTTATACTACCCATGTGCATATGGAAGGCGGCCGGCGGCCGTCTGATATTCTGATGAATAAAGGGGTACCTGTTTATGTCCGGACATTCCAAGTGGAACAACATCAAGCGGAAAAAGGAAAAAACCGACGGCCAGAAGGCCAAGATCTTCACCAAAATGGGCCGTGAAATCGCGGTCGCGGTGAAAGAGGGCGGCGGCCCCGATCCCGCCTCCAACTCCAAACTCAAGGACGCCATCGCAAAGGCCAAGGCCAACAACGTTCCGAACGACAACATCGACCGCATCATTAAAAAAGCGGCGGGAGAGGGAAGCGGCGACAGCTATGAGGCGCTTCAGTATGAAGGGTACGGACCGAACGGCATCGCCGTCATCGTCGAGACCCTGACCGACAACCGCAACCGTACAGCGGGTGATCTGCGCCATTATTTTGATAAATACGGCGGCAACCTCGGACAGACCGGCTGCGTCGGGTTCCTGTTCAACCGCCGCGGTGTGCTCGCCATCGAAGCCGAGGGGCTGGACGAGGACAAAGTGATGGAGGATGCGCTCGAAGCCGGGGCTGCGGATTTTGCCGCAGACGGCGACGTGTTTGAAATCACGACCGAGCCGGATGATTTCTCGGGTGTCCGGGAGGATTTGGAAGCAAAAGGCTACGCGTTCGTCTCGGCGGAGATCGAGATGGTCCCGGACGTGTATACGGCCATTGAGGATCCGGCCCTGGCGCTGAAAATGGACAAACTGCTCGAGGTTCTGGAGGACAACGACGACGTGCAGGCTGTCTGGCACAACTGGGATCGTCCGGATGACGAGGACGAGGACTGACACGTCGATTTCACGCTCAATCGGCGGAGGGGCTATGATGCAGCGCTCAAAAAGCAGGCGGATCCTTTGCTGTGCGGCCGGGATGGCAGCGGTGCTTTTGCTGATGGTAGGCGGGGTGTTCTGGCAGCGTTTTCTCTTTGAACATGCCGGCCATCCGGCTTTTCTCCGTTATTTTCAATATCTCCGTTTGATGTGGAACGATGCCAAGATGCAGGAACTGCTGTGGAGGCAAATGGGCCGGACACTGTTGGTTTTGGCCGCGTTTCCCCTGGCCATGCTCTTGACCCGGGTGCTTGGGCGCCGGAGAGGGCCGGTCCGGTGGGGGATCCCGGCCCTGCTGACGGCAGCCGGGGCGGTTTCCGGCGGATGGATAGCCATGCAGGATGCCGACGTGAACATTTTGTGGGGCATGTCGGGTTCCGGCTTGCTTCTGGGAACAGGGCTCTGTGCCTTGTTGCTCACAGTCTCCCGGACAGGGGGGCACGGGAGCGTGCGTCAGGCGGGAGCGGCACATGCCGCCGCCCTGACGGGGGCGGCGCTGGCGCTGTGTCTCGGTTCGTGGCCCTCCCCGCCGACGGCGCCTTTTATGATGACTTCATGGCTGGCCTGGATGGAGGGACTGCTGATGTGCTGCATGCTGTCCTTGCTGCTGGGCCTGCTCTGGACGGCGTTGATGCCGAATGCGCGCCGGGAAGAAACAGGATTGGCGGCCTTGTCCAACAGGCTTCTGGAGGAAAACGGCTGCATACAGGCGGCCCGGCATGGCTGAGATCGGCCGGATGACGAAGAATAGACAGAAAAAACCCGCCGGGCGGCATGCCCGGCGGGTTTTGGTTTTGTTGCGCCGTTTCAGTTCATATAAGCTGTGAGTTTGGCGATCAGCTCCCCGCGGGATGAGCACTCCGCAAGCTTGATCATGCGGCGGATGCGGTATTTGACGGCTCGTTCAGACAGAAATACCTCTTCGGCTGTGGCTGCATACGTCTTCCCGCAGAGCAGCCGGGTCAAAATCTGCCGATCGACCTCTCCGCAGTTTCGGAACAGGGTTTCCAGACGGAAAATGTCGGCCACATCCTGATCCGCGTAGAAATCCATGGGGGTATCCCGGCCGTTCGGAAGCGGTTCCGCTCCGGGCGTATACGGCGGCAGCGGGAAATCGGCGGTGGAGGAACGCACGATGATCCGGCCGGGCGTCACGGCCCGCAAGGAAGAAAGCGCGGGATTTTTTTGAATAAAGCCGTACAGCCGGACCGCCTGGCGGCCGATGGCCGGGCAATCCATCTCCGCCACTGTGATCCCCGGGTTGATAAAATTGCCGGTCAGCGTGTTTCCCATAGCCGCCACCCAGCAGTCTTCCGGTACGCGGACGCCGTTGGAATTGAGGAACTCGATCAGCTTGATGGCCACCACATCGTTGGTGCAGACTACGGCGTCGTATTGATGCCTCTGCGCGAAGAACCGGCGGCAGCACTCCAGCAGAGAGCCCCGGTTCCAGAAAATGTGTTCGTCCTGCTCCGGCGAGATGCGCTGAAAATCGGCAAAAGCCTGCCTTTTTGCCGTGTCGTTTATGGAATCCGGATTCAGGGCCAAAAGGGCGATGCGGCTGCGTCCGGCGTGCTCGAGATAGCGGAACAAGGAGAAAAACGTACTGTAAAAATCCAGGGAAACCGTGCTGAACGCCCCGCTCTTATCCCGGCCGAAGGGGGTGAGCAGCAGGGGATGGATTCCCGCCCGCGTGAGACGGGCCAGACACGCCTGTGTCCACTGCGTCGTAATGCAGTTGACAATCGTCACCGGCCGGATGCCGCCGGCGCGGATTTCGGCCGCGATCCGCTCCAGGGAATCCAGGTCCGCCTCGGTGCACTGCCCTTTGATCTTGGCGGTTTCCTGGCGGATGCCGTCGGCGTAGCCGCTGCTCCAATACCGGCCCTGTACCAGCGGTTCAGTCACGGTAAAGACCTGCATGTGTCTTTCCCTTCTTTCGCGTGTTAAGTTTTACCGCTGCTTTCCGTCGGAATTTGCCTTGCGGCCTTTTGATACAGTCTTTTATAATTCTCAGTATACGGAGCGGCCGATAAAAAACAAGGGCAATTTTACGGCGAATTTGGCGTTTGAATGTTGCCCTTTCCAGCCGTATAGACGGCCTCCGTCAAAGAAATGGGAGGGTGTATCATGAAAAAGACATGGAATTGGATCAAACGTCTGTCCGCGGGTGCCGTGGCGTTATTCGTTTGCGCGGCGGGAGGAACCCTGCCCGCGTCGGCTTCGGCACAGAAATCCCTGAAAATCCTGGCGATCGGCAACAGTTTCAGCGAAGACGCCACCCGATATTTATACGACATCGCTGCGGATCAGGGTGTCGACGATATCGTGGTGGGGAATCTCTATATTGGAGGCTGCTCTCTGAATACGCACTGGAAAAACGCTGAAAACAACAACTCTTCGTATATCTATTATAAGAATAACGACGGGCAGTGGACGACACAGTCTGGCTACTCTATTTTAAAAGGGCTGGAGGACGAGGACTGGGACGTGGTGACGCTGCAGCAGGTGAGCGGCCTTTCCGGCGATGCGTCCACCTATAACGATGACCTTCTCAATCTGCTCGCCTATGTCCGGGCGCATGCCGGTCCTGACGTGAAGATCGCCTGGCATATGACGTGGGCCTATCAGGGGAACAGCACCCATCCGGACTTCCCGCGCTATGACCGGGATCAGATGACCATGTACGAAGCCATTGTGGACGCGACGCAGGCGAAGATCGTCGAGAACGATGCCGTGGATCTCATCATTCCGGCGGGAACCGCCGTACAGAATGTGCGGACCAGCGTCATCGGCGATACGCTGACCAGGGATGGCTATCATCTGAGCAATCTCGGCCGGTATGTGGCTGGTCTGACCTGGGCGAAATCGCTGGGCCTGCCGCTGGATGGGCTGAAAACGCTGCCGGACGGGGTGTCGGCATCGGATCTCCCCGTTCTGCGTGAAGCGGTCGAGCAGAGCGTGGAGCACCCGTTCGAGGTAAGCGGATTGGGAAAATCCTATGATCTAACCCAATATACCGAACTGGAGTGGGAACATGCGGGCTGTGCGTATTGGAATTCTGGTGCCGGCACGACGCTGGTTTCCAAGGAAAACAGTACGGCCGGCAATCTTGTCAACTTTGTCGCGTCGGCACGCCGGTTTACCCGCGAGGATCTGCCCGTGGGGACCCTCCTCGTCGTGGATCCGGGATACCAATACCGGCCAGAGGGATGGAGAGGCGAGGCCGTGACACCCTCTGCGGACCGTCCAAACAACGTGACGGCACAATTTATCGAGGTGGATGACGTTTGGTGGGGCGATTTTACACACAGGGCGTTCAATGTGTCGGTTCAGGGTGGCGCCGCCGATATCTCCGATAAAGTCGAAGAAACGGCCTCGCATTTCCGGATCTATATTCCGAAAAAATACCCGTCCGGAACCGTGTCCTCCTCTCTGAGCGCCCCAGCCTCGTCCGCATCCTCGCCCGGGACGGGAAGGGACCGGTCCTGGCTTCCGGTTCTGGCGGTCATGGCCGTTGGAAGCGCCGTTCTGGGTGGATTGTGGATGTTCAAAAGACGCCAGGGCAAGCACAGAGCCTAAAACATAAGCAAACGGGAACCGGCAATCGTCGGTTCCCGCTTGTTTGCATGGGTTTACAGTTTGACAGGTTCGGCCAACAGGTCGATGTAATCCGGATGGCGTTCCATCCAGGCGGCGGCATAGGGACAGCCCGTCCGGGCTTTCAGTCCGCGCTGACGGAGAACGCCCACAACCGTCTCCATCATCTGACCGGCGATACCCTGCCCGCGCAGGGACTCGTCCACAAACGTGTGGTTGATGTCGACCACACCGTCGCCGGCAGCGGGAAAGGTGGTTTCCGCCAGTAGGGTTCCGTCCACATCCAGAGCGTACAGGCGGTTTTCCTCGATCTTCCAGGTCATACTCTACCTCCTTTATCAGCAATCTGCAAATAGAGCATACCGCATTTTCGGGGGAAGTTCAAGGAAAAGTTGGCGGATTCTGTCTCCCCCGGCGGGTATTGTCTTCCGGCTTGCCCGGAACCGGCAAAAATGCTACAATAGAGGGCAGGAAACGACTGGAAAGAAGGATGCCGTATGCCTCCCATTGCCAAAGCCCTTACCGAGCTGATCGGGAACACCCCTCTGCTCGAACCTGCCCGGTATATGCAGAAGGAGGGATGCGAGGCCCATCTGCTGCTCAAACTGGAAGGGTTCAATCCTCTGCATTCCTCCAAGGACCGCGTGGCGCTCGCCATGGTGGAGGACGCGGAGAAAAAGGGCCTTCTGAAGCCCGGAGCGGCGATCATTGAGCCGACCAGCGGCAGCGCGGGGATCGGGCTTGCGTTTGTGGGCGTATCGAAGGGATACCGCGTCATTCTGACCATGCCGGACAATGTGAATCTGGAGCGGCGCAATTTGCTGCGGGCTTTGGGGGCGGAGCTGATGATGACGCCCGCGCGGTTCGGGATGCAGGGCGCCATCGATAAGGCGGCCGCCCTTTGCAAAGAGATCCCCGGTGCGTATCTTCCTGAACAGTTCAGCAATCCCGCCAATCCCGAGGCGCACAGGCGGACCACGGCCAGAGAGATCCTGCGGGATACGGACGGAAAAGTGGATATTTTTGTGGCGGGTGTCGGGACCGGAGGGACCCTGACCGGGGTCGGCGAGGTGCTCAAGGAGCACAACCCGTCTGTCCGCATCGTGGCGGTGGAGCCCGCGGATTCGCCGGTCCTGTCGGGCGGCAAATCCGGCCCCCACGGGCTGGCGGGGCTCGGCGCGGGGTTCCGTCCGCCCATCCTCAATACCGATCTCTATGATGAGGTGGTTCCGGTCCGGAACGACGAGGCGTACGGGGCCTGCCGGAAAATTGCGAAGGAGGAGGCTCTACTGCTGGGCATGTCGTCGGGCGCGGCCCTGCATGCCGCGACGGTGCTGGCCCGCCGCGCAGAAAACCGGGGAAAAACCATTGTGGCCGTGATGCCGGATACGGGAGAACGGTATCTGTCCACGAATCTGTTTTGGGACTGATTGCATTAAAATGAAAGAGCCCGGCTGTTCATCTGACAGCCGGGCTCTTTGCGCTATTTCTTGATTTTTTTCCGGGAGACGATCAGGGTCAGAGCCGCGGCGCCCGATATCAGCGCGATTTGTCCGATCCCTCCGGCACCCGTCGAGGGGCTGAGGGGCACATCCTCGTCCGGAATGTCCTCCACGGGGGGCTTGGGCTCGAGCGGCGTTTCCTCGTCCGGGATATCCTCCACAGGAGTCCATTGAGCATAGAGGATGACGTCGGCTTCCGGCATCGTGAAGCGGTCTCCCGCCTGATAAGCGGTACCGCTGCCGTCGGCTTCGGTGTTCCAGCCGGAGAAGGTGTATTCCTCCCGCGAGAGACCGGTGTCGTCCAGCACGCTGACGGAGCTGCCCGCATAATAGGGGCTCGCTTCGTCTGTCCGGCTGCCGGTGCCGCCGTTGGCATCGTAGGTCACCTGGTACGGGACTTGGACTTTCTCCAAAGTGATCGTGAACATGAAGGAGAGTCCGGTCACCTGATAATTGTTGCTCATGGAGGTGCTGACGTGATAGGCTACGTTCTCGAGCGCGAGATTTCCGCCTGCGGCGATTTCTTTGCCGCCCAGAACGGCCTCGACGGATTCCGCGGCGGCCCCTTCCTGCCGGATATGGTCGATCATGGCCATGTCCGGATTGTCTTTCGACACCTTATTGTCCAGGATGACGGGATACCGCTCGTTGTCGAAGGTGAAGAAGATCAGCTGACGGAACTGGATATTAAAGTTGGTCTGCGCGACTTCCTGATCGAACTCGTAAATATAATAGCGGGAACCCGGCTTTTTGTCGCGATGGCCATAGATCCCGGCCTTCGGATTTTTCGCCGTTACGGCCGCCACTTCCTCATCGGTGGCGTTCACGGCCGCATTGCCGCTGCGCTGCAGCCAGAAGATGGCGTTGTCGGGCAGATCCGAAAAACGGGTGGCGGCAGCGATATCCGCGATCAGTTTTTGCTGCACAGCCGTGTTTTTGGAAAATTCCTTCGCGATGGTTTCCGCGTTGTTCTGCATATACCAAAAGAGATAATCGGCGTAGGTTTTGACGTCGGTGCCCGCGAAATCCTCTGCGATTTTGTCCTCGGCATTGACCAGCTGATCAAGGGTCAGCTTCAGGGTGCTGTCTAAACCGTACAGGGCGGCGAGGGGCTTGGACGGAATGCGGTGCTGGACATACTCCGTCGGGATGAGTTCGCCGTCCGGCCCTTTGATATCGTAGCCTTCGGGATAGGTCACGCCCTCGAGATCGGACGGAGAAAAGACCGAGACCCGCACGCCGGTGACGCGGTAGGCGCTGCCAGACTGGTTGAAAATCTGCATCCGGCCGACCGACGTATCTCCGGGCACCCAGCCGTGGGGCTTCTCATCCCAGGCTTTGTTCAGAATGAACTGCTCCATGACGGTGCCGTCGAGCACCACGGTGTCTCCGGCGTCCGCGCCGATGACATAGTCGATCATGCCGGTCTCTTCGTTGGGGACGCCGCCGACAAGGGTTGCTTCGTCATCCGCGGCGAAGGCGGAAAACCCGGTGAGCAGCCCGGCCAGCAGACAGCCGCCCAAAAGAATACCGCCTGTCCGTTTTACGGCTTTGCATATACCCATCTTCATATCCATCTCTCCTTTAAAATCACGGGGTCAAGCGCTTGTGTGGCTCCAGTATACGCGGCGGCAGTCACAAAACGGTCACAGGCAAGAAGAAATAGGAAATAAAAGGATATTCCTGGGGGATAATGGGTATAAAAAAAGAGGCGTTCTCTTGGAGAACGCCTCGCTGTATCCCTATTATGAGTCTGTCAATACCGGATTTTTTTACGTTTGACGGAAGCACCGGCCAGCTGCGCCGCCGTGGCCCCCTTGACGGGTTCTTCCTGGACTGGCCGGCCGCCTTCATCCCGGAAGAGGGGAGCGCCGGACAGATCAAAGCTCGATTCTCCGAGAGCTGGCGGTTCATTCCGCGCTGCCGAGCGTTCGATCAGCCAATACGCCAGCATCAAAAGGGGAACGAGGACGGGCGTCATGTGCCGCCAGATCATGCGGGCGGTGTTCACGCCCATATCCCGGCCGTCCGATCCCATCCAGACCGGGAAAGCGTCCCGGATCTGGAACGCGATGATAAAAAACATCACACCGGCCACGGCGCAGAGGATCAGCCCGAGATACCGCCGCTTTTGATAGGCCAGAAAGAGGATCGTGCCGCCGAGCAGCAGCACAGCCGCGATGCCGATGGGCACGAGTGAGAAAACCTTATCGGGTTGTTCCGCCTCGATCAGTTTCATATTGTTGAAAAGAAGACTGCCGATCGTCAACGCCTGAACGGCGAAAACGAACACCAGGACGATCCACAGAATCGCTTTGCAGACAGCGGCAGCGGTGCGCATGAAGAACGGCCCCCTTGTGTTTTGAATGTTCCTGAGCGGATCCCGGAAATACGATGCCCGTCTTGCCGCTCTCTTCTCATCATACCACATTTTCTCGTCTTTTCAATGGGAATCTTTTGTGAGAAATTCCCGGAAAATATCCTTGCTTTTCCTGGAAGCCCGTGATATACTATTCAATAGTGTATATGAGATGGTATGAAAAGAGTGGGGTGACCCGCTCTTTTATGTTTGTTGAGAGAAATTGGATGCATGAAGAAAGGAATCGACCATATGGCTAACCGACATTCCGGGTCCGGGGGCGCCGCAGCCGTCTGCCGTGCCATTGCCGAACCCTTGGCGGCCGGGCTGGGGCTGCGCATCTGGGACGTGCGCTTCGTCAAGGAGGGCGCTGACTGGTTCCTGCGCGTCTACATCGACCGCGACGGCGGCGTCGGCATCGACGACTGCGTGGCTCTGACCCGCCTGCTCTCTCCCGCCCTCGATGAGGCGGACCCGATCGATCAGTCTTATTGTCTGGAGGTATCCTCGCCCGGGGTGGAGCGGGAACTCACCCGCCCCGAGCATTTTGCGGCGTATCAGGGCCGTCCCGTGACGGTCCGGCTCATCCGTCCGCTGGACGGCGTCCGGGAATTTACCGGCTCGCTTTTGCCTGGGGAGGACCCTGTCCGGCTGGAATCGCCGGAGGGCGAGACTTGGTCTTTTGCCAAAAAAGACATAGCGGCCGTCCACGCGGTGGACGATTGGGACTACGACGATGACGAACCGGACGAATCCGGTAATATAACGGAGGAATGACAGAAAATGGATAACGCAGAATTCTTTGAAGCGCTGAAACTGCTCCAAAAGGAAAAGGGAATCGAGGGCGATTACCTGCTGGAAAAAATCCGTGCGGCCATTGTGATTGCCGTCAAGCGGGATTTCGGCGGCAAGGAAAACATCAACGTGATCATGGATCCGGCAACGAACGAGTTCTCGGTTTCGCTGCGCAAAACCGTTGTGGACGAGGTGGAGGATCCCGACGAGGAGATGCTGCCGGAGGAAGCTGCCCGGTTTGTCAAGAACCCCAAGGTGGGGGACGTGGTGGATATCCAGCTCGAAACCAAACAGTTCGGCCGCATCGCCGCCCAGACCGCCAAGCACGTCATCCGGCAGGGGATCCGCGAGGCCGAGCGGGGCCAGCAGATGCAGGAATTCCAGCGCCGCAACCAGGAACTCGTCACCGCCCTGGTCACCCGGGTGGATCCCAAAACGGGAGCTGCGACGATGGAGTTCGGGAAGGCCGAAGCCGTGCTGCCGAAGAGCGAACAGATCGGCGAGGAAGAGCTGCATGAGGGCGACCGCGTCAAGGTGTATGTCGTGGATGTCCGCGAAGGAGAAAAAGGGCCGCGCGCGCTCATCTCCCGGACGCATCCGGGGCTTGTCAAACGCCTGTTTGAGATGGAAGTGCCCGAGATTTTCGGCGGTGTCGTCGAGATCAAGGCCGTCTCCCGCGAGGCGGGGTCCCGCACCAAGCTGGCCGTTCAGGCGCACGATGAGAACGTCGACGCCGTGGGCGCCTGCATCGGTCCGCGCGGCGCCCGCGTGGCCGGCATCGTGGATGAACTGGGCGGGGAGAAAATCGACATCGTCGAATACAGCGACGATCCGGAGAAGTTCATCGCTGCCGCCCTGTCTCCGGCCAAAGTCCTTTCGGTCGAGGTGGACCCGGACGGGGCGCGGAGCTGCCGCGCAACGGTTCCCGATTCCCAGCTTTCGCTGGCCATCGGCAACAAAGGCCAAAACGCCCGCCTGGCGGCCAAGCTGACCGGGTGGAAAATCGATATCCGGCCGGAAAGCGGCTTCTACGGCGAGGAAGAGGCGTAAGGCAGGTTTCCGCCGGGCAACCGGCGTTTGTGCATAGATCAACGTGAATGGGAGGCGAACGGCGTGCAGGGAAAGCGGATTCCGCTCAGAAAGTGCACCGGCTGCGGGGACATGAAACCGAAAAAGGAGCTCGTGCGGGTGGTCAAAAGCCCGGAGGGGGAAATTTCCCTCGATCTGACGGGCAAAAAGCCCGGCCGCGGGGCGTATGTCTGCCGCTCGCTCGCCTGTCTGCAAACCGCACGGAAAGCGAGACGGTTGGAAAAAGCCTTTTCCTGCCAGATTCCCGCTCCGGTGTATGAGCGCATGGAGGAGGAATTACAGGCAAGTGAAGGAGGATAAGCTCGCAGGCCTGCTTGGACTTTGCAGGCGGGCCGGGAGGCTGACCACCGGGTTCGACGCCGTTTTGACGCTGGCGGCCGCAGGAAAGGCCGCGCTGATTCTGACGGCGGCGGACATATCGGAAAAATCCGGCAAAGAGCTGCGGTTCGCCCTGGCGCGGCCCCCCCATCCGCCGGTCCCCGTCCGGTCCATCGGGATGACGAAGGAGGAAGTCGGCCGCGTGCTCGGCCTGCGGAAGCCGGTCGGCATTCTGGCGACGGAGGATGAGGGATTTGCCCGTGCGTTCGGCCGGTGTCTGCCGACGGATGCAGACGAGACCCATGATTTGGAGGAGGAAACGATCCTATGATGATTAAATACCGCGTGAGCGAGGTTGCCAAAGATTTCGGCGTATCCAGCAAAGAGGTTATCGAACTGCTGGCCAAGTACGTGGATACCCCCAAGAAGAGTGCTACGGCGCTGGAGGAAAACGAATTAGACCTGGTGTTCGAACATTTCACGCAGCAGAAGAGCGTGGAGAACTTCGACGCCTATTTCGCCACGGCAGCGGAAAAGAAGGCCCCGGCTCCGGCGGCCGAACCGGAAAAAACGCCGGCCGCCCCCGCGGCGTCCGGCCCTGCTCCGTCCCAGCCGGTCGCGCCTGCGGCTGGCCGTCCGGCCGCTCCGGCTCCCAAGCCCCCCAAGGCTCCGGCTGCACCGCGGCCCCAGATCGAGCGCCGTACCGTCGATACGCGGACGCCCCAGGTCAATGTGGGACGCTACGATGAAAAATTCGACGTGCTCGCCCAGACATCCAAGCAGGTGCGCGGGGACGGCGGCGGGATCAAAAAACAGAAAATCAATCAAAAATCCCAGCAGTACCGCAAACCGCATCAGCGCCGGGAGACCGAATCCGAGCGGCTGCGCCGTATCCAGATGGAACGGAAAATGAAGCATATCACGGTCATGGTGGGCGACACCATCACCGTGGCGGAATTTGCCTCGCGGTTGAAAGCCACCGTGGCCGAAGTCATCAAAAAGCTGATGGGCCTCGGCGTCATGGCGACGGCCAACGAAGAGATCGACTTCGATACCGCGTATCTGGTGGCGGGCGAGTTCCACGCGAAAGTGGAGCGGGAAGTCGTCGTCACCATCGAGGAACGGATCATCGACGACAGCGAGGACGCCGATGAGAACCTGAAGCCGCGCGACCCGGTCGTGGTTGTAATGGGCCATGTCGATCACGGCAAAACCTCCATTCTCGACGCCATCCGCAAGACCAAGGTGACCGAAGGCGAAGCCGGCGGCATCACCCAGCATATCGGCGCTTACCGCGTGAAGGCGGACGGCCAGTCCATCACCTTCCTCGACACCCCCGGACACGCGGCCTTCACCGCCATGCGCGCCCGCGGCGCTCAGGTGACCGACATCGCGATCCTGGTCGTGGCCGCCGACGACGGCATCATGCCCCAGACGGTCGAGGCCATCAACCATGCGAAGGCGGCCGGGGTTTCGATCATCGTCGCCATCAACAAAATGGACAAACCCGAAGCCAATCCGGATAAAGTCATGCAGCAGCTCACAGAATATGAACTGGTTCCCGAGGAATGGGGCGGCGACGTCATCTGCGTCCCGGTTTCCGCGCTGACCGGCAACGGCATCGACAAATTGCTTGAAACCGTGCTGCTCGTCGCGGAAATGAAGGAGCTGCGCGCGAATCCCGACCGGGCCGCCAAGGGCTCCGTCATCGAAGCCCGGCTCGACAAGGGCCGCGGCCCCATTGCGACGGTGCTCGTGCAGAACGGCACCCTGCATGCCGGCGACGTGCTGGTGGCCGGTTCGGCCGTGGGCCGTGTCCGCGCCATGACCGACGACAACGGCCGCAAGGTGACCGAAGCCGGCCCGTCGGTGCCCGTGGAGATCATGGGTCTCGACGAGGTGCCGACTGCGGGCGACATCTTCAACGCCGTCACCGACGAAAGGCTCGCCCGCGAGCTCGTCGAGCAGCGCCGCGACGCCGCCAAGGAAGAGCAGTTCAGCCATTATCAGAAGGTCACTCTCGACAACCTGTTCGACCAGATGCAGCAGGGCGAGATGAAGGAACTGCGCGTCATCGTCAAGGCCGACGTGCAGGGCTCGGTCGAAGCCGTCCGCCAGTCGCTCGAAAAGCTTTCGAACGACGAGGTCCGGGTCCGGGTCATCCATGGGGCGGTCGGCGCCGTCAGCGAAAGCGACGTCATGCTCGCCGATGCCTCCAACGCCATCATTGTAGGCTTCAACGTCCGGCCCGAGCCCCTCGCGCAGGCGGCCGCCGAGCAGCAGAGCGTGGACATGCGGATGTACCGCATCATCTACGACTGCATCGAGGAAATCGAGTCCGCCATGAAGGGGATGCTCGAACCCAAGACCAGGGAAGTTCTCCACGGCCGCGCCGAGGTTCGCCAGGTTTACAAGATCACCAACGTCGGCACCGTCGCGGGCTGCTATGTGCTCGACGGCAAGGTCTGCCGCAACGACCTGCTGCGGGTGGTGCGGGACGGTATCATCATCGCCGACGACAAGATGATCTCCCTCAAGCGCTTCAAGGACGACCAGAAAGAAGTCGCGCAGGGCTACGAATGCGGTATCGGTCTCGAGAAATTCAACGATATCCGCGAAGGCGATATCTACGAAACCTATATTATCGAAGAATACCGGGACTGAGCCGGGGAGACCCGCCGGTCCCATGACGCCCCGATAAGGGGGAAAGGCGGGTGCCAGTATGTCCAGCTATCGGATGAATCGGACCAGCGAGGATATTAAGCGGGAATTGACGGCCATTCTGCGTACGGTGAAGGATCCCCGGGTGACCGGGCTGGTCAGCATCGTGCGGGTGGAAGTGAGCAGCGATCTGTCCTATGCGAAAATCTACGTCAGTTCCATGGACGGCCTGGAAGCCGCCAAGACGGCGGTCAAGGGTCTGACCTCGGCGGGCGGCTATGTCCGCCATGAGCTCGGGGCCGCCCTGCGCCTGCGCCATGTGCCCGAGCTGCGCTTCGTTGCGGACGATTCCATTGCTTACAGTGCCCATATCGCGCAGACCCTCCACGATTTGGAAAAGAAAAGCGACGGACGCGACGGGGAGTGATCTCCGCCGGGCCCGACTTGAGGGAAACGAATCCCGGCCGTTTGTCCTTCGGCGGACCGGGAGGGAAAGGGGATATCGGTCTCCATGAGCCAATCGGTAACCATAGAAGAAGCGGCGCGCCTGCTGCTGGGCGCGGATCGCATCCTGCTGCTGACCCATCAGTATCCGGACGGCGACACCCTGGGATCCGGGTATGCGCTGTGCCGGGCACTGCAGGGTCTCGGCAAAACGGTGCGGGTGGCGTGCTCCGATGAGATTCCGTGCAAATACGCCTATATGACCGCCGGGGTGGACGCCCCCGAATTTGATCCGGCGTTCATCTGTGCGGTGGACGTGGCGGACGCCAAACTGCTCGGTCCCCGCCTCGCGCCATATGCAGACCGGGTGGATCTGGCGATCGATCATCACGCCTCTCACCAGGATTTTCAGCAGAATCTGCTGCTCGACGCCGCGGCTTCCGCGACGGCACTCATCATCTACGACCTGCTGCAGTGCCTTGGCGCGGCCATCACCCCCGCCATCGCCGACTGTCTGTATACGGGGCTCTCGACCGATACCGGCTGTTTCAAATACGGCAACACCACACCCTATGCCCATCGGGTGGCGGCGGAGCTGATGGACGCGGGGGCGGAAACCGAGACGATCAACCGGGTGATGTTCGACTGCAAATCCCGTGCGCGGGTGGAACTCGAGCGGCTGGCGCTCGAATCCATGCGGTTTTACTGGGAAGGGCGGCTGGCGGTGATGATCATCACCAACGACATGCTGGAAACCAGCCGCGCCGCGGAAAACGATATGGAGGGGCTGGCCCCTCTTCCCCGTCAGATCGAGGGGGTTTGGGTGGGCATCACCCTGCGGCAGAAGGCTGACGGCAATTTCAAAGTCAGCGTACGGACTGGCAGCCACGCCGATGCTTCCGCCATCTGTGCGGTTCTCGGCGGCGGAGGACATAAACAGGCAGCCGGATGCGCGGTGAACGGACCGGCCGATTCGGCGGTCGAAAAGCTCATGGACGCGGTGCGGACGGCCGTGCCGTCGATCGACTGCGCTTGAGCGGACAGCCGTTCGCAGTACAGAACCTTCCGAAGGGAGGCGGGACGATGGACGGGATTCTCTGTTTGGATAAACCGGAAAATATGACGTCGTTTGCCTGCTGCGCCGTCCTCCGGCGCTTCATGCAGGAGAAAAAGGCGGGGCATACGGGCACGCTCGATCCAATGGCCACCGGTGTCCTGCCCGTCTGTTTCGGACGGGCTACCAGGGCGATTCCGCTGCTGCCGGTTCAGGATAAGCGCTATACCGCCACCCTGACGTTCGGCTGCACAAGCGACACCCTGGATATCTGGGGAAACGTCACCTCTACCGGGAAACCCGTGCCGCCGCTCGACGCGATCGAGGCGGCGCTGTCCGCCTTCCGGGGCGATATCCGGCAGGTGCCGCCCATGATGTCCGCCCTCAAGCGGGACGGCATCCGGCTCTACGATCTGGCCCGCCGCGGCATCGAAGTGGAACGGGAGGCCAGGCCCGTTACGGTGCATCGCCTGGAGCTGCTGGATTACCGGCCGGATGAAGGCACCCTGACTCTCGACTGTGCCTGCTCGAAAGGGACTTACATACGGGTCATCTGCGACGATTTGGGCCGTATGCTTGGCTGCGGCGCGGTGATGTCCGCGCTGCGGAGAACCGAGGCGGCGGGATTTTCCCTGGCGCAGTGCCTGACGCTTGAGGAAGCGCGGAAATTGGCCGAAGAGGGCCGTCTGTCCGACCAGGTCCTGCCGGTCGAGGCAGCGTTTGCCGGTCATCCGGCCATCCGGGTGACGGCCGGTCAGGCGGCTAGGTTTCTGAACGGCGGAGCCCTGGCGCTCGACCGCCTGCCGACGGTGCCGTCCGGCATCGTCCGGGTTCAGAATCCGGACGGGGATTTTCTCGGGCTCGGAGAGCCGCGGGGGGAGGAACTCGCCGTGCTGCGCCTGTTCGGCGGATCGGGAAAGGACGGATGACGGTTGGATCGATATGAAACATCCTGTGGGGCGGTGCTCTTCCGCAGAACGGCGGAGGGGCCGGCCTTTTTGCTCATTCGGCATGTAAACGGCGGTCATTGGGCGTTCCCCAAGGGCCATATGGAACCGGGTGAAACGGAGGAGGAGACGGCGCGGCGGGAGATCCGGGAGGAAACCGGCCTGGAAGCCGTGCTGGATACCCGTTTTCGCACGAGCGTCCGGTATTCTCCGAAGCCGGGCGTCACAAAAGACGTGATTTACTTCCTGGGGGAGGAATCCTCGGATACCCTCCGCCTGCAGACGGAAGAAATTGCTGCGTCCCGCTGGCTTCCGGAAGCCGAGGCACGCCAGCTCGTGACCTATGACAACGACCGGCAGGTGCTCGAACAGGCCATCGCCTATCTGCACCGCCAGGGAAAGGCGTCATCGTAACCATGGAAAAAATCGAATGGGAGAACGGCCTGCGGATTCTGCTTCTCCCCGAAGAGGACGCGCTGTCCGCCTCGGTGGATATCTGGGTGGAGGCGGGGTCCCTTTATGAAGATCCCGCCCGGCAGGGGATATCCCATTTTGCCGAACATATGCTGTTCAAAGGAACGCGGACCCGGACCGCCCGGCAGATTTCCGAGGAAATCGATGCGCTCGGCGGATCCCTCAACGCCTATACGACCAGGCTGTACACCCGCTATTACGCGCAGGTGCTCGCCGCGAATCCCCATCCGGCCGAACCCGGCCGGGTTCTCGATATCCTGCTCGACATGCTGCTCCATTCCCGCTTCGATCCGGCCGATCTCGAGCTCGAACGGGGCGTGATCCTCGAGGAGATGGCCATGTACGAGGATATCGGGGAGGATCTGGCCCACGAGGCGCTCTGCGCCGCTGTCTGGCCCCAGTCGCCGTTCGGGTGGCCGGTTTGCGGCCGCCCGGAGACCGTGAAGGCCATCACGGCCGACGCGCTGCGGGACTATGTCGCGCGGACCTATACGCCCGAGCGGACGCTGGTGGTGCTGGCCGGCCATTTTGACCGGGAGGAACTGCTCGGCAAACTGGCCGCCGCGCTCGGCAAACGCCCTCGCGGTGCGTCCCGGACCCGGCCGGCCGTGCCCGGGTTCTTTCCCGGGATCACCCTGCGCCGCAAGCGGTTTGAGCAGGTGAGTCTGGAGCTGGGGTTTCCGGGCCTCTCTTTTGACGATGAGCGGAGGCATGCCATGATGCTGCTCAATTTCATCGTGGGCGGCGGAGCCTCCTCCCGGCTGTTCCTCCGTCTGCGGGAGGAAAAGGGCCTGGTCTACACCGTCTATTCCACCCATGAAGCGGTGAGGGGGACGGGACTGTTCACGATTGCCGCTTCGGTGGCACCCGCCAACCAGATGGAAGCCCTGCGGGAAATCCGGCAGCTGCTGGACGGCCTGTGCGGCAGAGACGCGATCACGTCCGCAGAGCTGGAACGGGCCAGGGCGCAGATCAAAGCGTCCCTGATCTTGGGGATGGAGACCGTGGTGTCCCGCGCTTACTACGCCGGACAGAACGAGCTCTATGCGGGGCGGGATATCCCGGTGAGGGAAACGCTCTCCCGCTTTGATGAGGTGACGCTCGAACAGGTGCAGTCCCTGGCCTCGGCGATGTTTCGGGGAAAATGGGCGTATGCCGCGGCCGGACCCGTCCGCCCGGACAAAGACGTGCAGGCGGTGCTGCAACCGGGGGATTCGTCCGCATTCGCCTGAATTTGATTCTCGGATGTGTTATACTAACGGAATGAAGAGGAAGTGTCCATATGGCAGAGGCTTCATCCATCACCGCGGCGGAGCGGGTGGTGGTCAAGGTCGGCACCTCGACCCTTACATATGAAAACGGCAAACTCAATATCCGCGCTATCGAGTCTCTCTGCAAAGTGCTCTGCGATCTGCAGAATGCCGGACGGGAAATCATCCTGGTCAGCTCCGGGGCTATCGGCGTGGGGGTCGGCAAGCTCGGCCTGCGTGAGAGGCCGTCGAGTACCCGCGAAAAACAGGCGGTCGCCGCGGTCGGACAGTGCGAGCTGATGTTCATCTACGACAAACTGTTCGGGGAATACAATGCCACGGTGGCGCAGATCCTGCTGACGCGGGATATCATGGAGAACGAACACTCGAAGCAGAATGTTCTGAACACCTTCACCACCCTGCTGGACATGGGGATTATCCCCGTCGTCAACGAAAACGATACGGTGGCGATCGATGAACTGGTAGGCGGACGCATCGGCGACAACGACACCCTGTCCGCCATCGTCGCCAGCCTGGTGGAGGCGGACCTGCTCGTGCTGCTGACCGACATCGACGGCCTGTATGATGCCGATCCGCGCACCCATCCCGAGGCGAAGCTCATCCCCGAGGTGCGGCAGATCGACGGCGAGCTGCTCTCTCTGGCCGGAGGCTCCGGGTCCAACCGGGGAACCGGCGGCATGGTGACCAAGCTGCATGCCGCGGAAATTGCGCAGAAAGCCGGAATCCCGACGGTGATCATGCAGGGCTCCCGCCCGGAACGGCTGTACGATTTGCTGGACGGCCGGCCGGTGGGCACCCGGTTCCTGCCGTAAGGCCGGGTTCATCTTTTCACCCGCCTGCCGGGCGGGTTTGGCAACCGATTGAGGAAAGAAGGGGGACAAGTATGGATACATTGGACAGGATGGGGCAGCGGGCCAAAGCCGCCTCCCGCCTGCTCGCCGGAGCGGGAACAGAACAGAAAAACGCCGCCCTGTACGCCGTGGCACGGGCGCTGGAAGAACACAGCGCTGCGATATTGGAGGCCAACGCCGCCGACGTTGCGGCCGCGAGGGAGGCCGGGATGACCCCGGCGCTGATCGACCGTCTGACCCTGACTGCCGCCCGTATCGGGGGCATGGCGGACGGGGTGCGGCAGACCGCCGCCCTGCCCGATCCGATCGGAGAAGTCGTCGAGGGCTTCCGCCGTCCGAACGGCCTGAAAATCCGCCGGGAGCGGGTGCCGCTCGGTGTGGTGGGCATTATCTATGAAGCCCGTCCGAACGTGACATCCGACGCCGCCGCCCTCTGCCTCAAGGCGGGAAACGCCGTACTTCTCCGGGGCGGAAAAGAGGCCATCCGGGCCAATATCGCGGTCACTGCGGCGATCCGGGAGGGCCTGGCGTCCGCGGGGCTGCCCGCCGACGCGGTGCAGCTTCTGGAGGATACCTCCCGGGAAACCGCTTCCGCCATGATGCGGATGAACGAATATCTCGACGTGCTCATCCCCCGGGGCGGGGCGGGCCTGATTCGGTCGGTGGTGCAGAACGCCACGGTCCCGGTCATCGAAACCGGCACCGGGAACTGCCATGTGTATGTGGATAAGGATGCGGACGTGGCGATGGCGGCCGCCATCGCGGTCAATGCCAAAGCCTCCCGTCCCTCGGTCTGCAACGCGGCCGAAACCCTGCTCATCCACGCGGATATCGCGGAAAAGGCGCTGCCTGTGATCGCCGCCGGGATGCGGGAGCATCAGGTGGAGCTGCGCTGCTGTCCCAGGGCGGCCGCCATTCTGCGGGACGTGGAAACCGTAGCGGCCACAGAGGAGGACTGGGCGACCGAATACCTGGATTACATCCTGGCCGTGCGGGTGGTGGATTCCCTCGAAGAGGCGATGACCCACATCGCCCAGTACGGTACCGGCCACAGTGAGTGCATCGTCACCGATAACGAACGCGCGGCCGAAGCCTTCCTCGACGGAGTGGATGCCGCCGCCGTCTACGTCAATGCTTCCACCCGGTTTACGGACGGCGGGGAGTTCGGCCTGGGTGCCGAGATCGGCATATCGAACCAGAAGCTTCACGCGCGCGGCCCGATGGGGCTGCGGGAGCTGACCACCACGAAGTACATCATCATCGGAAACGGACAGATCCGCTGACGCGGACCCACCTTTTGAACAGGCGGACGGCGCCTGTTTGACGATGGATTGTGCCCGTCGATTGCCTGAAGAACCGGGGCACGGAAAGGACTGGAACTGTATGAGCGACTGGAAACGGGTCGAAAATCCGGCCCCGATCGTCCGGAACAAAAAAACGGCGGAGCCGATGCCGGCCCCGGCTGCAGAAAGTGAAGAGCCGGTCAAAACGGCGAAGCCGGCTTCGTCCGTTCTGGCTGGAACACCGCCCGTTGAAAAACCGGTTCTCTTGCCCAAAGAGGAGACGGCGGCCGAAACGCCGTCTGAAAAAGGCGGGGAAAAACCCGAAAAACCGGCCGGGCAGGATCTCATCCGGCCGGATGAGAGTTCGCCCGAACCAGCTGAAAAAGACGCCTTTCCCGCATCCGATGAGAACCGTCTGCCCGGTTTTTCCGGGAGCTTGTCCATCCCGGATGAGTCCGGCGCCGAGGCGATCCGCTCCCCGCGGTATACCAAGCGCGGGCGGCGCAAGGGGCGGCTGTGGTATGCCGCCCCCTTGGGATTCCTGGTGCTGGTGCTGGCGGTAGTCGGGGTGGTGTCTCTGATCCTCACCGGTATCAACGCCATTCAAAAAGCGCAGGACGATACCCCCCTGCGCAAGGAACTGAACGATTTTCTGCTGCCGGTCATGCAGTATTGTCCCTCTCCGTTCACAAACGTCAACGATGAACAGCAGGACGCTCTGCTTCTGGCCGCCATTTGGCGGATCACCAAAGCCGAGCAGGTGCGGCAATATCGTGAAGACGATCAAACCAGCGCGTATCCCGAGGACGAAGAGTATCGGATCCTGATTCCCATCGAGGAGATCGAGGCCTCTTACCGCTATCTGTTCGGACCCGATGCGGTGCCGAACCATCACAGCATCGAAGAGGAAAGCCAAGGCTTCGCGTTTGAATACGATCCCGACAACGCGTGCTATCATGTGCCGTTTACCACGGTCTCCGCCAACTATGTGCCGGTGATCGATACGCTCAAGCGCCAGAAAGACACCGTCACCGTCCGGGTGGCGTATGTTTCCAATAACGACATTGCCATCGACGACAACGGCAATGAAATCCAGCCGACACCCGAACAGGCCACCTATGCCCAAATCTACACCGTGGTCAAGACAGCGGACGGCTGGGCGCTGACCTCGATCGCGAAAGAGGACTGAATCCGAACAAAAACCCGCTCCCCATGGCCGCGGCCGGATAGGAGCGGGTTTTTGCGTATCCCGATTAATGGTCCAGATTGCTGGAACTGTCCTGTCTGCGCAGGTGCTCTTTTAAGACCAGATTGATGTACTGGGAGAAGGACCGGTCCTGTTCTTCCGACAGAGCCCGGACTCTTTCAATCAGATCTTCGTCCAATGTGATGCTGACTTTCCGCTTCAAAGGCCGCATATTCATCACCTCATTGCCTCCAGTATACTATTTTTGCGCGTTAGGTATTGATTTTTAGGGTAAAGTGGGATAAAGTAGGATTAAATACAAACTCCGTATTTCTTGGTTCAATCATTATTATAATTTTTAAGAAGTCAAAAGTCCATGCATTTTTGCCGTGATAAAGGAGGAAATCCCCATGTCGTTGGAAGAACAGATGAAATCCGGGCAGCTGTACTGTGAATACGGACATGCCGGAGCGGAGGATCAGGCGTATGAAAAGGTGATCGAAGAGCAGCGGAATCACTGTAAAGAGGTGATGTTCGATTTCAATCACACCCGGCCGGGCGACGTTAAAACCAAGCGCGCGCTGCTGGAAGGACTCTTGGCGGAGGTTGGGGAAGAGGTGTGGATCGAGTCCCCCGCCCATTTCGCATATGGGTGCAACACTCACATCGGTCATCATTTTTACGCCAACTTCCATATGGTGATCGTGGATGACGCCGAGGTGTTCATCGGCAACCATGTGATGTTCGGGCCGAACGTCACGCTGTCGGTGACGGGGCATCCCGTTTACGGGGAATTCCGCCGGGACGGCACCCAGTTTTCCCTGCCCATCCGCATCGGAAACGACGTTTGGATCGGCGCGAACAGCGTGGTGCTCCCCGGCGTGACCATCGGCCATAACGTGGTAATCGGGGCGGGCAGCGTCGTCACCCGCGACATTCCGGACAACAGCGTCGCTTACGGGGTGCCCTGCCGCGTCATACGGGAGATCACGGACAGGGACAAGGCGTATTATTACCGGGACCGGCCGGTGATTCCGGGCTGGACGAAATAAAACAGACGTGGGAGGGGTGCGCTATGGACGACACGACGATTTGGCTCCATCTGGATGACGGCACGACCCGCAAGATCCGTTATCTCGCGGCCAGGGACGGCGTGACGATGGAGGAAAAAATCCAGCAACTCGTCTACTTATGGGCGGATGAGCTGGATTAGAGCCATTTAATAAACCTAAAATGTATATATAAGATATAATTATACTGTTTGTAAATAGAAATCCCCGCACATCTGTGCGGGGATTTCTATTTACTGATTGGCTGAATGCATTCTGGGAAGGCGGGCCCAGCGCTTGGACAGCGGCCGGATTTCGATTCGGATAGGATGTCCAAAGCGGGTCCTGACCGCGGATGGCCATGGGATATCCTGAAAAAGGAGTCCGTTGGGGACGCACCGCGAATCACATCGTTTCCATCCACTGCGCGGCCAGCTCCACCCAAGTTTCACAGGCGGGCTGTACCCGTTCCGTCAGCCGATTGGCCAGGGCGAGCCCATGTCCGCCGTGGGTGTAGAGGTGAAGCTCAAAAGAGACGCCCGCCGCTCTCAGGGCGTTCGCCAGCATCAGGCTGTTTTCCACGGGAACGACGGGATCCTCGACCGTATGCCATAGAAAAACCGGGGGCGTTTCCGCCGTGACCTGCTTTTCTAGTGAAACGAGCTCCCGCTGTTCCTCATACCGGTCGAGCAGCAGGTTGTGAATGGACTCATGGTGGGCAAAGCTTCCCGAAGTAATCACCGGGTAGGAGAGCAGAAGGCCGGTCGGCCGGTTGGCTCCCATCTCGAGACCGAGCGGAGCCGTTACGAAATCCCGGTTCCAGAACATGCCGAGACTCCCGGCCAGATGGCCGCCCGCTGAGAAACCGCAGACAAAGAGGCGGTCCGGATCGACGTTCCATTCCGCGGCGCGCTCCCGCACCATCGCCACGGCGGCGGAGAGTTCCAGGAGAGCTCCCGGAAAGGGCATGGGAGTGGTCGTATAGCGCAGAACGAAGACATGGTAGCCTCTGGCGCAGAACTGAGCCGCGACCGGTTCGGCTTCCCGGTTGGCCGTGAACGCGTAGGCTCCGCCCGGGCAGATGATCAGGGCGGGGCGGGGGCCTTGTTCCGCGCGGTCCCGCCAAGAGTCGAGGAGATAGGCGTGCAGGGCGGGGGTTCCGTCCGCGGATATGCCGGCGCGGGCGTAGTCTACATGAATAGGCAGGACGGGGGTATGCATAAAGCGACATCCTTTCCGAAAACCGTATAAAGAACCCCCGCCGGGGGTCGGACCGGCGGGGGTTCAGGCTGATGAGAAATCAGGCGTGTTCTTTACGTGCGCGCATGGCCAGCACCACGCCCGCCGCGGACGCAAAGAGCAGAACCGCCGCTGTGATCGGCAGCGCAGCGCCGGTCTTGGGCGTATCGTCTTCGCCCGGCGTCTGCAGGGAAGCGGCTGTGGCATCGAGCTTTTCGATGGTCAGGCCGTCCTTGGCGCCCCAGGAGGCGACCCCGATGGAACCGCCCTTATAGACGTCGCCGAAGCGGCCGAGGGTCCAGGTGCCGATTTCGGTGCCGTCGATGGAAACGGTAACAGAGGAGCCGTCCACGACGACCTTCAGGAGGAAGGATTCCCCGTAGGCGGCGTCTTTCCAACCGCCCGTGGAAGCCGCCAGCTTTTCAAAGTCGGCGTTCCACTCATAGACGGCGACCTTGCCGCCCTGGATCCGGACGTCGAAGATGCCTTTGGCGGCCGGATCTTTGGAAGGAACGGCGGAACCCACGCCGAAGATGAGTTTGACCATGGGATTGGTGATATCCGCGGTCAGGCCGGTCAGGCCAGATACCTTCATTTCCACGGTGGTCGGCTCGGCCGCCAGCTTGGTGCCGGGCAGGAAAGCGCCCGCGTCTTTGGTCTCGTTGGGGGCCAGAATCAGTTTGCCGTTCTTCTGGGTCAGGGTGCCGTATCCGGCTTTCCAGGTCTTGGAAAGCAAGTCAACCGGTTTGAGCACCTCTTCGCTGGAGGCCGGTTTGTCGGAGACGGAGGGCTCCTCGGAAGGTGTGGACGGAATGGAGGATCCGGAAGAGGTGCCGCCGGAGGACATTGTCGTGATGGTCATCTTTTCAACCGACAGTCCCTCTTTGGCGCCCCAGGTGGCGATGCCGAGCGTTCCGCCCGTGTAGGCGTCGCTGTAGCGGCCGAGGGTCCAGGTGCCGATCTCGGTGGAGTCGATGGAGACGGTGACCGAGGTGCCGGCCCGGACGACCTTCAGGGTGAAGCTTTCGCCATACGCCGCATCCTTCCAGGCGCCGGTCGCGGCCGCCATTTTGCTTCCGTTCCACTCGTAGACAGCGACCTTGCCGCCCTGGATCCGGACATCAAAGATGCCGGTCCCGGCCGGATCGGAGGCGGCCGCAGAGTCGCCCAGGCCGAATACCAGTTTGACCATGGGGTTGGTGATATCCGCGGTCAGGCCGGTAAAACCCGAAATTTTCATTTCTGCGGTTACATCCTCGTCTTCAAGAGCGGTGCCGGGCAGGAAGACGCCGGCGTTTTTGCCCTTGTCTGCAGCGGTCAGATTCAGCTTTCCGCCGGCCTGCTCCCAGGTGCCGTAGCCGGCTGTCCAGGTTTTGCCGAGCAGATCGGTCGTCACGGGCGTTTCCTCTGGAGTGCTCGAATCGGACGAGGTGCCCGATTCGGGGGCATCGCTCGATTCCGGAGCGGCGCTCGACTCGGGAGCCGCACTGGATTCCGGTGCCGCACTCGATTCGGGGGAAGAAGGCGTAAGGCTGGCAGAGGTGACGATGAACTTTTTCAGGGTGACGTTGAGGTCGGCTTTATAGGTGGTGACGCCGAGGCAGCCTCCGTCATAATTGTCCAGCGTACCTTCTGTTACAAGGGTGTTGTCGATATAAATCTTCACGTTTTTGGTCGCCGCGGTCAATTCCACCTTGAGTGTGAAAGCGCTCTTGTCGGCGGCCGCCGGAAACGCTTTCCACGCGGACTTCCGGACCCATTTGTTGGTGCCGGGATCGAAAGCGTATAGACAGACGTTGTTGGTGGATTCGGGCTTTTGCAGCTCCTGAATGCGGGCTTGGGACATGCCGGCCGCATTGGTCAGCGGATTTTGGGCATCCTTAATGCCGAACTCCAGATAGAGCTGCGCATCGGCGCCGGAGTAACCGCTCACCTGCAGTTCGGCGACGAAATCCTCGTTTGGGAGGACAGTGCCGGTTGCAAAGGTCCGGCCCCAATCGCCGCTTTTAGCCGTCAGGACTTTGCCGGCCGCACCGTCGGTCCAGGTGCCTTTGTTCGTCCATTGTGTACCTAGATTGGTTTCAAATCCATCGGAGGCCGAAGCCAGAAAGAGGGGGACGCTGCACAGGATGATGAGCAGGGACATCCCGATGCATAGCCATTTGCTGGTTTTGCTCATGTCACATCTTCCTTTCGTATTGCACATGGATTTCCAAAACCGTCAACCGACCTTAACGGCGCTGTGCCGAAAATACCAGCCGCCTCAGCGGTAAAATCCTTTTGACGACGGGACCGAAACCGGGTACAGGGAAACGCTGGACAGGATCATCGGCAGAGATCCGATTTCATGTCCGTTTACGAATCCCCTGCATACTCCTTAGCCGATTTTCAGCGTGACGTTCTGGAAAGTGGCGCTGGTGCCCCAGGTCGCAATGCCCAGATAGCCGCCGGCGTATTCTGTGACCTCTATGTTTTCCTCGATAGCTTTGCCGTCGACGTAATAGGACGCTTTGTTGTCGGCGGTCATGACCAGCTTGATGTGGAAGGAGGTCTTCGCTTTCTGATCGTCGGTGAAATGGATGATTTTGCCGTATCGTCTCGTCGTGATGCCGGTGCCGGTGTAGAAAATACGCATCAGGTCGTCCTTGAAACCCAGACGGAGGTCGTACGCGCCCTGCTTGATATGCTCGCTGGTCTCCGACCCAAACAGCACCATGATCTGCGAGTTTTTCAGGGAGGAATCGTCGACCGTCACATCCATCTCATACGTAAAGCCCTTTCCAGCCTCCATCTTGGTATCGGACAGTGCCCAGAAAGTCTTGGCGTCGTCCGCAAACACCTGGAATCCTTTTGCGGTTTCCATCCAGGAACCGAGCGTGACGGGGAATTTCAGATCGGATTTGAACGAGGATTGGGGAGGCGGAACCGTCGTGGGGGTGGAAGATTCGGTCGTGGGGGCTTCGGTGGTCGCCTCCGTCGTGTTTTCCGTCGAGGGAGCCGTGGTGGTGGAGTCGGAGCTGGTCTCAGATGCGGCCGAGGAATCGGGCGTGCTTTCCGCAGGTTTTTCCCCGCAGCCCGCGGCGCAGGTCATGACCAGAAGGACGGCGCAGAGGATACAGAACCACTTTTTCATGTTGCGATCTCCTTTTCTTCATATAGATAGTCCGGTCATCGGACCAATGCTTACACGATATCCTTCAGGGCGATGCGCATGACGTCGATGGCTTCCTTGTGCTTGGAGTAGATGATGTACATGTAGTCACCCTCCACAATGGCGTGCGGATAGGCGTAGATGCCGCCTTTGTAAAGGCCCGGAAACTGCAGGCGATAGGCCTCGGTGCGCAGCAGGAACCATTTGTTGAAGTCGGTGCCGTTATCCGAAACGCACAGGACCATCGGGTTGCGGCTGCTGTCGGGGACCGGGTTGCCGATGTAGAAGAAGCGTCCGTCGGGCAGGCGGCCGAACTGGAATTTGGACCAGCAGTCCGTGAACGCGGTCGGATACGGCTCGGTCCAGGTGACGCCGTCGTCGTAGCTCTCCGCGCACCACAGATAGTCGGTGTTGGTGCGCAGCATCAGATGGAGGATGCCGTCGTCGGTCTGGTAAAAACTGCTTTCGGTGAGAAGTTTCGCTCCCCGTTCATAGGCCGAGCCTTTGGGCACGACGCTGAGAGACCACCGGCCGATGCCGGACAGGTTGTCGGAATATGCCTGCGTCATGGCTCCCGTCATGATTAGACGGCCGCTCTTGGTGGCGACAGGGGGATAATTGCCGCCGCCGGCGTTCGCGTAGCTATCCGCTTTGGTCCAGGTTTCTCCGTCGGTGGTGATCAGGGCGTGCAGCTTATTGTTCTCAATGGTGTACTGGGTATCGGCCAGGGGGCGCTTGGTGCCGTTTTCCCGCAGAGAAGCGGCATCGTATTCAAACGACCGGTAGTAGGCGACCAGGGTGTCCTCCCAAACATAAAAGCCCATCGGCACCATAACCTGCTCGGAATGTTCTCCCCTGGTGACGTCGGCCAGTGGTTTTGGCGTGCTCCAGTTCTGGAAGTCCGAACAGCTGGAGATCATCACATGCTGTCCGCAGTCGTCCTCGTCCTGGCGGCCCAGGGAGAACATGGCGTAGAGCTTGCCTTTGAAGCTGGCCAGGAAGGGGTGATGGGCGTAACTGGCGCCCTCGGCGGGCACGTAGATGCTCGCCACATCCGAGGCGATGGAGAGCTTGCCGGCGGTGGCTTCGTTGTTGATGAGCTTTGCGGATTCCTCCGCCGTGCGTGTGGGTTTGACGGTGGTCCAGCTGTGATCCAGCTTGGGATCCTTGGAGGACTCCTCCGGGGTGCTCGATGTTTCGGAGCCGTTCCCGCAGCCCGCGGCCAACAGGAGAACGCCCGCTGTCATGCCGGTGAGGATCCGCATCAGGCGCGAACCATTCATATTTGATCTCCTCCTTTACGGTAACATGGACAGGGATACCCGCGTCACTTCAATGGCTTCCTTGTGCTTGGAATAGATCACGTACAGATACCCGTTCGCGATGACGGTGCTGGGATAGCCGTACACGCCGCCTTTGTACAGGCCGGGGATCTGCTGTTTGTAAGCCTCGTTGCGCAGGATGAACTGGCGGTTAAAATTCTGGCCGTCTTCCGACAAGCAAAGCATCAGCGGGTTGCGGTCGCTGCCCGGAATGGGGGAGCCGACATAGAAGAAGCGTCCGTCGGGCAGGCGGCCGAACTGGAACTTGGTGGAACAATCGGTGAAATTTGTTTGATAGGCTTTGGACCAGGTGGCCCCGTTGTCCTCGCTGCGGGAACACCAGAGAAATTTCGTATTGGTGCGCAGCATCATGTAGATGACGCCGTCGTCGGTCTGGAAAAAAGACCCTTCGTTGATGATTTTTGCCCCCCGGCTGACCGCCTCGGCGCCGTCGATTTTACCGGTGATAAAACCGGAAAGCCCCGTCGGATCGTCGGTGTAGGGATAGGTGGTGCCGCCGCACATGAGCAGGCGGCCGGATTTCAGGGGCAGCGGCCCGAAGTTGCAGCCGAAGGGGATGGACATCTTTTGCGGAGCACTCCAGGAGGCGCCGTCCGCTGTGGAAACCAGATGCATGGCATAATCGATGCGGTGCGCGTCCTCGAGCGGCCGGAGATTCGGGCCGCGCAGGGTATCGGCCCGGTATTCATAGGAGCCGTAGTAGACGATCAGGCGATTTCCATCGGTATAGACCCCGGCGTTGACCAGCACCAGCTCGGAATCCTGGCCCTGAACGGAATCGATCAGGGGTTCCGGCGTTGACCAGTTCAGGCCGTCTTTCGAAGTGGAGAGCATGATCCGCTGGCCGCAGTCGTCTTCGTTTTCATGCCCTTGGGAAAAGGTCGCGTAAAAAGTGCCTTTGAAATAGGCGATATGCGGATGATGGGCGTATCCCCATCCCACAGCGGGGGTATAGACGTTGCCGATATCGGTGGCAACCTTGTTGACGCCGTAGCCGTCGACGTTATTGATCCGTTTCGCGGCATCTTCCGGCGACAGAGAGGGGGCCACCGAACCGGAGGAGGTCGGTGGATTCGTCGGTTTGGAACCGGCGTCCGGGCCGGATGGGGCGGTGGTCGATCCGCTGGAGACGGCATCGTTGCCCGTTCCGGATGGGGCTGTGGTCGCGTTGCTGGAGATGGGCTCGGTGGATGGATTCATACTGGTCCCTCCCTCTTCCGCCGAGGCGGCGTCTCCGGATCCCGCCGGAGCCGGATCACCCGAACAGGCGGTCATGGATGCGGTCATGAGCAAAGCGGTCAGCAGAACGGCGGCTCGCCGGATATGCCGATTCATGTGGATGCTCCTTTCCCACTGTTAAGAGGCGTCGGCCTGCCGGCGTGCCTCCGCCTGGATACAGGTGCGGACATGGTCGAGCAGGCTGTCGAGCTGATGCACCTCGTCCAGATAGACAGGTTTCATGTCCTGATACGGACAGGAGCGGGAATAATAGGACCGCATCAGGCCTTTTTCCACCAGCAGGGCCTTGGCGTTGGCGGGATAGAGCTGCTTTTCGATCTGGGAGGAAACCGCGAGAGCGTTCTGCACCAGTGTGGCCGTCTCGGGGTATCTCTTCCAGTTCCGGCAGAGCCACGCACACAAATCGGGCGCGAAGTTGGCCATGATGCCGCTGAATCCGGCCGCTCCGGCCTGCAGGGACTCGAGCAGGCTGATAGAATGGGCGTTGTACAGTCCCAGCGACGTGCCTTTCAGGATGGACAGCCGCCGTTCGATCCGATCGATATCGCAGCAGGTATCCTTTATGAAGCGGAACCGTCCGGTTGCGGCGACATAAGCCATTTCGTCGTCTTCCAGCACCCGTTTGAAGGGGACCGGGCATTCATACAGCCCGAGGTCGATATCCGGCAGGCGCTCGAGCGCCCGGTCGAGGTTTTCCCGGAATTCCGGGAAGCCGCCCTCCGGGGCAGAGAGGGTGTTGGTCAAGAGCACCAGGGCATCCGCCCCGGTATCCGCCATGCGCTCCCATTCCTCCTGCTGGTCCGCTTCGTTTTCGAAGCCGAGAACAGCGGCGATAACCGGGATGCGGGCCCGTTTTTTGACGCGCTTGGCGATATCGATGCGCTCCTCACGGGAGAGATAAAACATTTCGCTGGACTGGCAGACGGCGAACAGGCCGGCCGAGCCGCCCTCCTCATACCAATCCACCAGCCGGTCCAGGGATTCGAAATCCACACAGCCGTTATCGGTAAACGGCGTCAGCATCACAGGCCAGGAGCCGCGGTAATCCGTCATTTTATAATCTCTTCTTTCCTTCGTAGTGGCGGCCCGGACTCATGGCTGATCAAACCGGCCGAAATATTCGCGGAAAAACGCCTCGCGGTTGACGCGGAAGGTCACTTCATGCCTTCCGTTTTCGGCATCCCGGGTCCAATGGGTCATGCCCCGCACCCGGTCGCTCTGGAGCTCTACGTCCACGTGGCCGCGCTCGAATTGGCAGATGGTATCGTCAAACAGGGTGGCGGCAGCGAGAGGATCGTGGAAGATGACGTAATCCCGGTTCCGGAACCATACCTCCGTCATGTCGATGAGTTCCTGAGGGAGACCTTTCTGGAAACGCTCCCGCACCTCGCTGACCGGCATCTTGACCTGCAGGGTGACGTCGAGGCCGATAGAACGATGGACTTTGACCGGGGCCTTGTATACGATCGCCGTGGCATAGGCGTCGCCGTACGCGTTCCATTCCCGGGGGCCGCAGTTCTGGCTCCGTCCGAATACGCCGCACATCAGAACCAGCTCTTTCAGCAGAGACGGGATTTCAGGATCGGCAGCGAAGAGCAGACCGACGTTGGTCAGCGGCCCGATGGCGAGCAGGGTGATCTCTCCGGGATTGGCCCGGATGGTATCGATCATGAACTGGATGTGCCGATGCATCGGGAATTCGGTCTGATGATCGTATTTGTTCAGGATTTCACCCTGGGGGGCGTGGGGCTGAATGGATTTTTCCAGCATCGGATCGCCGCATCCCGGATAGATCGGGATGTCGCCCTTGCCGGCCGCGCGGCACAGGCAGCTCGCGAGCATGGCCCGCTTGACCGGTTCCCCGGTCACGGTGGTGATGCCGACAAGCTCGCAGGCGGGCTGGCGCAGCAGGTACGCGAGGCATACCGCGTCGTCGATATCGGAGCCGATGTCGGTGTCGAGCAGGATCTTTTTGACGGGCGTGTTTTCCATGTGTGTTCCTCCTCTGATGATGCCTTCCTGGGCAGGATCTGTTTTATTCACCGGTCAGGCCGGCCCGTTCCATACCTTGGATAAATTTCTTCTGCAGAAACCCGAACATGACGATGAGGGGCGAGACCACCATGAAGGTGCCGGCCATCAGCACCGCGTTGTTCAGGGCGTTGTTGTCGTTGATGTCGTACACGGTTTCGAGCGTATCCGCCGACAGGGTCAGGGCGTTGGAAATGTTGTTCAGCCCCGCGGAGAGCATGCCGAGGTCCGCCTTGCTGACGAACATGGCCGGCTCGAAGTAGTTGCTCCAATGCCAGACCAGGGCCAGCACCAGCACCACCATGTACGCCGACCGGGCCACGGGAAACACGATGTAGGCATAGGTCCGCAGGAAACCGCAGCCGTCGATGTGCGCGGCCTCTTCCAATTCCTTGGGCAGGCCGCTGTAGAATTGGCGGAAGATGAAGATATACAGCGCGCCTTTCAGCCCGTAGCCGAGATAAGCGGGGATGATAAGGGGCAGGAAGGTGTTCAGCCAACCCAGCTTCGCATAGAGCAGATAAAGGGGCACGATGATGGTCTGGGTCGGGATGATCATGGCGAGGATGACCACGAACAGCCAGAAGGAGCGCCCCGGAACTCGGAAGCGCGCCAGGCCATAGCCCGCCATGGAACAGGAGATGAGCTGGCCGAAGGTGGCCAGCAGGGTGACGAACAGGCTGTTGCCGAAGCCGCGGGTGAAATTCATCAGTTTGGCGGCCGTGGCGTAGTTTTGGAAATGAAGGGAGCGCGGCAGCCAGGTGACCATAAAATTGTTCAGATCGTCGTTGGTCATCAGGGACTTGGAAATCATATAGAGAAAGGGATACAAAAACACAAAGGAAACGCCGAAAAGGAGCAGATAAATGCACAGACGGGGCAGAAACCGGGCGGTTTTGTGTCCCGCGGTCTCCCATTTGCGGCGGGAGAGGGGGGAGAGCAGGGGCTTTGTCATTTTCCCATCCCTCCTTGGGTGCGTTTGATGCAGCGTTCGATCACCAGCACCACGAGCCCGATGAACACCAGAATGAACAGGAAATAAATCCAGCCCATGGCCGCGGCGAAGCCGTGATCGGCCTTGGTGATCGCCCAGGTCTTGATATAATCGAGCAGGGGATTGGTGGAATCGGTGAACGAGTTGATGATGGTGTAGACGGTGTTGAGAAGCAGCACCGGCAGCACCATGGGCAGCGTGATTTTCCAGAATGCCTCGTATTCGTTGGCGCCGTCGATATGGGCGGACTCATAAAGCGCGGGGGAGATGCTCTGGATGGCGGCCAGGAAGAGCAGGATCTGCACTCCGCAGGACCACAGGACGGTGACGATGATGCCGAAGAGGGAATCCACCATCCCGAGGAAATCCTGCCCGATATACGCGAGCATATCCTGCGGAATCAGGTTGCTGCCCGTCAGGGAGAGGATCTGGGTGTCGATGCCCTCCCGCATCATCTGCCGCAGCACCTGCCCGTTGCCGAGAAGGAAGGGCAGCAGCGCCACCACCCGGAAAAAGCCCTTGAAGTGCCGCACCTTGCTGAGCAGGATGGCGATGAGGAGGGAAAAGACCAGGATGAGCGGGGTTTTGATGAGCATATCCTGGATGGAATCGAGCAGATAGGGAACGAAGTTGGTGTCTTTGAAAAAGGCACGGGAATAGTTCTCGAAGCCCGTCATCTGAATGTGGAAGCCTGCGGTTTGGGTATCGGTCGCGCCGAAGCTGAGCAGAAAGGACGAAATAGTGGGGAAGGCGAAACAGAGCAGGGTGCCGATGAGGAAGGGGGCGAGAAAAAACAGGCCGATCAGCCCTTCCCGTCTCCGGGCGGTCAGGCGCAGACGTTTTTGCTTCATGGAGCAACCCCCTCCTTTCCCACTACGAGATAATCCCCGGCGCCGACGGTGTGCCCGTCAGCCGTTTTGGGGGACTCGGTGTAATTGATATAAAGCGCCGTGCCGTTCGAATAGAGGGTCTTGACGAAACCGGATTCCAGATAGGTGTGCTTGACCATATACACCGGGGCCGACTCGTCGGTTGTGTAGGGCCAGACAGCTGTCCGGAATTCCTTGTAAACCGCGGTCACACGCTCCTTCCAGTCTTCGTTTTCGCAGGTGAACAGCCGGGTGTAATCCGTATTCTGGAGAAGCGTGGGGCTGTTCTGGGACAGCTCGAAAGTGGGCAGGCAGCCGGTTTCCAGCCACTCCAGTTTGGTCCGGTTCAAATCGTAGGAGAGGTTGCCCGGTTCGGAGGAGAAGGGAATGGAGCCGTACACCACCATCGAATACCAGGGGACGCTCACATCGGTGATCTGGTTGAGAGAGGAGGTCATCGGAATATCGTACAGGCTGGCGGCGTGGGCGAGCGCATACAGGTTGCCGCCCTCAACCACAGGGGCTTTGTCGCTTGCGAGAATCTGCTGCCAGACATCCCGGGTGTCCACCCGGCTGACGGCCGCTTTATCCCGCATGTCCTGGAGAAGCCGGGAACCGAGCGTTTCGTAAGCGGTGTGCAGATTTTCATAAGAGGCCAGACTCTTCCGATTCCGCTGGAGATGGCTCCATACCCGGGCCGGACTCAGATAGAAAAAGGATTCGGTCAAATCGCTGACAGGGCTGCCGTTGCCTTGCAGAAGCACATCTTTTCCGACGGAGAAATGCCCCTTGTCCTTGACGGCATAGACCGGATCCAGTTCCAGGGCGATGGAGAGGCCGGGATGAGAGGCGGCAAAACGATCCAAGGAGGCGAGCCCCTTCTTTCCTCCGAGGGCGGAGGCGGGAACCGCTTTGTCGGGGGTATACCCATAGCCGTGTTCCGTCCAGCCCCGCAGGAGAACCTGCAGGTTTGGTATATCGGCCTCCAGATAGCCCGACAGGATTTGTTCCGCGTCTTCGAAGGAAGTCATTTCAACGAGAGATTTGATCAGGCCGCTGTCGCTCTGCGTGCCCATGAAAAGCATCAGGGAGAGCGGAGGCTCGGCCGCCGCGGCCGTCGTGTTCATCTGCTTGCTGTGAAGCAGATAGGAACGGTAAACGTTCGCCATGCCGCTGTAATCGGCCTCTTCGTCTTCGAGGAAGAAAAGCCGGACTTCCCGGTCCAGATCGAGCCGGTCGGCGGCCATGCGTGTGCCGTAGAGGGTGGAGGAGAGGTTGTCGCCGTATTTGACGATGTTGGACAGATAAATGCGGACTTGTTCCCGGTAGATGAAATGGAAGCTGCACCGGTTGAGTTTGATCGTCGACATGTTGACGCTGGGATTGACGCCGATTTGGGCGTACTCCGCGCCTTCGGTGATCGCGGCGAGGAACGCGCGGTCCTGCTTTTTCACGCCGTAGACCGGCAGGGGCGCCGTGGGATTGGCCGTGTCGGAGAACAGGTCGGTTTGGAGAATCGGCCCGTAAATATCGAGGGTGAGCGCGGTGGCGTACAGGTGCTTGCTGTCGGTTTGATTGAAATAGCTCAGAGCGCCGCTGCCGTCCGGGTAGAACAGATACCCGTCCTCCTGCTTGTTCGCGGCGCCGAAAAAGGGCAGCAGCTCGACGGCGTACAGGTAGTAATCGCCGTTTTCCTCGATTTTATCGGAGGGGATGCGCAGGCGCAGCCCCTGTTCGTCCATCGCGATTTCCACGCACAGCCGGATGTTCGAATCATGGAAGGTGATCGTGACGGACAGGCCGTTGTCAAACCGCAGGACATCGATTTGATTGTCGTCGGAGGCCGAATATTCCTTGACGAAATTGCCCCGCGTATCGCTTTTGCTGACGGTGGTGATCGCCGCCAGAGACTGCATATAGTCGGCCCACACCTTCGTGGACATCGCGAGCTCGGGATAGAGCTCCTCGGTCACGGCCCCGTTCCAGGCGGCCGAACCCGTCTGATTGTCGAAGAGCGATACCGCGGCGATATCCTGCCGGAACCGGAGGGTGTACCGCCCCGAGGAGCAGATGTCCTCATACTCGTCGGCCGCAGCCGCGGTGTAGGGGGCGCCGCTTTTCCCGGAGAACAGGGAGGCTCCGGTGTTCCGCTCAGACAGGAGGCCGGAGAGGTCCGCAGAGGAGGAACAGCCGCTGAGCAGACCCGTCAGCAGCACCGCGGCGGACAGCCATGCCATGGTTTTTCGTTTCATATAACCCTAGCCTTTCCGCGTTCCCGTCCGAGGGAAGACGCTGAGAATAACGATCAGGCAAGCAAGGTGGCTTCCTGGATGATATCGCGGATAAACTGGACAATCCGGCCGACGAGCGCGTACCCGAGCAGAGAGATGAACCAGATGAGGACCATGGCGCAGGCGGACAGCAGACAGACGAGCAGAAGCTGGCCGATCCGGTAATCGTTGAGGATGAACACCGTCCGGATGAAGAGCCACAGCAGCCAGAGGAACACGCCGTTGACGAGAATGGCGAACAGATACTTTTCGTTGACGCACAGGAGGTGGGAAAACAGCGCGGCCGCGATTTCCACCACGACATAGGGGATCATGCAGTACGAGGCGGCGACAAAATTCTCCGAAAGGGTGGATTCGCCGCTGAATTGGGAGGAGATCAGGTAGCTGGCCCCGACCCAGGTGAAGAACGGAAGCAGGAGTTTGACGATTTCCAGCAGCAGATTGACGTCCTTGAGCTCCACATCCTGGAAAGAGTAGCTGACCGTGTAGATAAAGAAGATTCGGGCGGCGAGAACGAGCAGAAGCACCACGAATCCGGAGAGGATGCTCAGCCGTCCGCGGGAGTTTTTGATGCTTTCAAGCGTCCGCTTCGGGCGGAAAAGCATGCCGGCCCCCATCAGGAGGCTGCGGCGGAGCCCGAGGGTGGGGGTCTGCCGGTATTCGAAACCGAGCAGAACCTTTTTGGAGCGTTTGGAAAGCTGGGCGATGAGGACACAGACGACGGCGATCACGGCCGCGGCGGCGAGAATCACCCAGAAAAAATCATCCTTGAGCAGGTCGTAACGGTGTTCGGAGAACGCCTTGGCATATCCGGCCCGGTCGTTGGCGTACCGGTACCCTTCCATGGAAGCGGCCCAGTCGCCTTCCTTGAAGCTCGTGCTGGCCAGTCCCACGTGCGCCAGGGGATAGGTTTTATCGATGGCGAGAACCTCCTGCCACAAGGACGAGGCGCCCTCGTAATCGCCGTTGTTGTAAAGAATGGTGGCCTGCTGCACCTTTTGGATGAAGGCGGTGGGCTCGAAAATCTGGATATTGCCCTTGCTGGAGTCGAGCACATACAGCCGGCCCGCCCTGTCCACCGCCAAAGCGGAAGGAATGGCGAACTGCCCTTGGTTGTTTCCGAGTCCTCCGAACACGGCGAGCAGGTTGCCGCTTTGGTCGTACTGATAGAGCTTGCCGCTCTGTTTTTCCACAACGGTGATGATGCCGTTTGCATCCACGGCGATGCCGCTGAACAGCGGGTTCGCCCCATTCACCAGTTCGCCGTACCGGAAGGGCTTGCCGATGACGTTGCCCGCGAAATACTGATCCCGGAATTTGGCGAAGCCGCTTTTGTTGATATCGCTCAGCTTGCGGTAGATGTTGTTGCCGACCGAGTTGAGCACTTTGATCTGCCCCTCCACATTATCCTGGCTGGTGGCGTAGATGAGGCCCTTGTCACTGACGGAAAAGCTGATATAGCTGGCGGCGGTGCGCTTCTGGATCAGGATTTTCTGCTCGTCGGAGGCGACAATGCGCAGCAGCCAGTCGAGGAAGCTGAAGCCGATGTCGGTCTGTCCGATATATCCGCGGAATTCGTTGTCCTGACTGATGCTCATGATGGTTTCGCCCATGAGCACGTAAAGGCCGCCGGTGGGGGACAGGGCGATTTTGGTGGGGCTGTATACGACGATTTCGGACAGCATCGGGCTTTCGGGAAGGCCGTATTCCCGTATCAGAGTGCCATCCGCCTTCACATGCACGATCCGGCTGTTGCCGGTATCGGATATGTAGAGGCTGCCGTCCGGAGCGGGACAGATCCCCTGCGGCAGCTTAAACGCCTTTCCGCCCGCCTCGGTATAGACGGCCAGGAAGCCCCCGCTTTTATCCAGTTTGACGATGCGGTTGTTTTTCATATCCGCGACGTATAGGTTTTCATCTGAATCAAAAACCATGTCGGCGGGCTGGTCGAAGTAGCGGCCCACTCCCTCGGCCGTGTGATCTAGGCTGTTGATGCTGGACTGGTAAACGTAGGTTTTGGGAATGGAGACGATATCGTGACCCGATACGGTGTAATCCGTCGGGTTTTCGGCCGACACCGGAAAGGCGAGGAGGCCGCACACCAGGGCGCCGAGACATGCCGCTGTCTTGATGATTGCCCGTTTCAATGCATGATTCCTCCTTCTTGTTTTAAGATTGTTATAAGGCGGTCGATAGGCGGGTTTATGCAACGAAGGGGCCTGCAGCCGCACTCCGGGAAGGAGGTCTGCGCCGGGTAATCCGGGCGCAGCGCGGATTGGGCGGCCGGCCTATCCTTTGATGCCGGAATGGACCATCGTCTCCATCACTTTGCGCTGCATGAGGGTAAAGACGATAACGGTCGGTATGGTCATGAGCATGGTTGCCGCCGAGACGGCCCCGGCCCGTCCAATGGTGGCCGTGCCGCCCGAAATGGTGTTGAGTGCCAGGGGCAGCGTTTTTTTCGCCTGGTCGCTCAGATAAATCAGCGGGGAAAAAAAGTCGTTCCACGAGCTGACGAAGCTGAACACGATCAGGGTGGACCAGGCGGGGGCCAGTGCCGGCATGACGATTTTCCAGTAGGTGTAGAATTCGCCCGCCCCGTCGATGCGGGCGGCTTCGATCAGATCGTTCGGGAATTGTTCCACGAACTGCTTGATCAGAAAGAAGTTGTATGCCACGGCGAGATTGGGGAGAATCAGCGCCGCGTAGGAATCCACCAGTCCCAGGTAGTTGACTACCAGGTAACGGGGAATCTGGGTGACATAAGGGGAAAACATCATGGTTGCGATGACGAGATTGAACAGGGGCTTGCTGCCCGGAGGATGGTGCTTGACCATGGCGTAGGCCCCAAGGGTGCTGACGAAGATGGTGCCGGCCACCGTAAGGGACGTGATGAGCAGGCTGTTGAAAGCGTAGCGGGAGAACGGCACCGCCGAACTGGAGAGCGACAGCACCAGGTCACCGAAATTTTTGAGAGTGGGTTCCCGGACAAAAAAGCGGGGCGGGAACACGTACAGCTCGTTGAGCGGCTTGAACGCCGTGCTGATCAGATAGATCAGGGGCAGGGAAATGAAACAGACCAGCACGAGCAGGACCAGATACACGGCGATCTTGGGACCGCTGATTTTGATGGTCTTATGTAAGCCGTCCCGCTGTTTGATACGGAGTTTCAGCATCGTGGTCCCCCTTATTCGTCCTTCGGGCTGAGCGCCCGCATGATGACGCGGCCGAGAACGTAAGTAATGATGAACAAAACGGTGGCAACGGCCGAGGCGTAGCCCATCTGGAAGCGGACGAACGCGTAGTCGTACAGATGGGCGACGATGGTGTGCCCCGCGTAGTTGGGGCTGGGAAAGCCCGCAATGGAGACGGCCACGTCGAAGACGCCGAAGGAGTTGGTGATGGCCGTGATGGCGCCGAACAGGAGCTGGGGCTTCATCATGGGCAGGGTGATGTATTTGAGTTCCTGGTATTTGCTCTGGATGCCGTCGATCGCGGCAGCCTCATAATACCCCTTGTCGATGTTCTGGAGCCCGGCCAGGAAGACGAGGAAGCCGGTGCCCATGCTCATCCAGATCGAGATGACGATAATGACCGGCATGATGTAAGAAGGATCCTGAGTCCAGAGGATGGGGGTGTCGATGATCCCCGTCTCCATGAGCACGTTGTTGATCAGGCCATAGCTGTCGGAGGAGAAGAAATAGGACCAGACCACGCTCATCGCGACGCCCGAGGTGATGGACGGCACATAAAACGCCAGGGCGAAGCCGTTGCGGAATTTCATCTGGTTGAGCACCCAGGCGGCGAAGAAGCTGAAGAAGTAGCCGACAGGGCCGACGATGACGGCGAAGACGAAGGTGTTGCCGAGTGCCGTCATGAAGATGCGGTCGTCGAGAAACAGGAGCTTATAGTTGTTGATCCCCACAAAACTCATGTCCTGGAACATGTTGTAGTTGGTGAAGCTCAGGAAAAACGCCACCAGGACCGGCAGGACCATGAACACCAGAAAGAAGAGGAAAAAGGGCGCCAGCATCAGATAGCCGACCCAGTTTTTCCGCACGAAGCGGCGCAGGTTATGGTTCATCGACAAACACCCCGTATTCCTCCTGCTTCATTTTCAGCTCGCGGTTGATTTCCTTGACGGCGTTCTCCAGCGCATCCCGCACCGTCATTTTGCCGGATACGACGACGCTGTTGAACGCATTGTTGACATAGCGGGTGGTGTAATAGCCGCCGAGGACCACCGGGGTCTCAGTCGCCCATTTCCACTGTTCGCCGAGGACGGCCAGATCCTCTTCCTCCCAGTCGAGGGACTGGAACACTTGCAGGTTGGCGGAATTCCAGCGGGCCTCCACGCCGATCAGAGATTCGAGTTCCCGGGCGTATTCCCGCTGGGTTTCATCCCTTGACCACCACTCGAGGAATTCCCAGGCGGCGTCCTGTTTCCCGCTCTGGGCGAGCAGGATGTCGCATTCTCCGGCGAGGCTGCCGCTCGAGCGGTTGATGGTGCCGTCGCTCTGGACGACGCCGGGCAGCAGCGCCATTCCCCAGCGGCCGACAAGCTCAGGCGCGGCAGTGGAGAGCTGGAGATAGAGGGCAAAATTGCCGATGCCGATCGGCATTTCCCCCGTGCGGAACCGGGTGAGGAAATTGGCGTTGACCGGGGACCCGTAGTTTGTGAACATTTCGGTGTAGCTCCGGAACGCCTGGAAGGCCTCGGCGGAATCCAGCGCCGACCTCGTCCCCGCCTCGTTATAGAAGGAACCGCCGTACTGATAGAGGAAGGGGGTGAAGTCCTGAGGCTGATAGAACTGCATGCCGTTCTGATAAAGCTGGGGGAGAAGGGTGTAATACAGATCGTCCCAGGTTTCGGGGAGCTCCATGCCGTATTCTTCAAAGAGGTCCTTTCGGTAGAAGAGGCTGGTGAAGCTCATGGTTTCGGGCAGGGCGTAAACGCCGCCCTGATACTGGAAGGGAATCCAGATCTTTTCGAGAAAGCGCGGCCGGACATCGGCAAAGCTTTCGAATTTGGACAGGTCGGTCACGGCGTCCCGGATGGCAAATTCCACCGGGGAATTCGCCGAGACGCCCATGGCGATATCCGGGGCATTGCCGGCCGTGATGGCCAGCATCAAAGCGTTCGAGCTGCCGGTGTTGAGCTGGCTCGCGGGGACGATGTTCAGATTGATCTGAATACCGGATTGCGGCGTGAAATTTTCGTCCGCCAGCGTCTTGACTGTTTCGGCCCATTCGGTGCCGCGGGCAATCCAGACGCTCAGGGTGTCCCGGATCTCCACGTCGCCCTCGAGCACGCTCGCCACGTTGTTGTAGTCTTTTGTAAAGGACAGAACGAAGTTGTAAACCGAGGCCCAGAGCTTCTGGAACACACTGGACTTCCGCTCCGGAATCTCTTGGTCGGCTGTGGCAACGATGAATTCGTCCAGCATCAGAGGCTGTGTCTGCATCTCGTTATACCACGAGCCGAGGCTGGTCTGGGCGCCGGTCAGCTGGTCCGCCCGCTTAGCGATGGAAAAGGGGTTTTTGATCATGGCGTCCAGCTGGGTGGCGATGGAGAGCAGATTGCTGCTCATAGAGGTGGACTTGGCCGTCAGAGCGCGCAGCTGCTCGGATTTTTGCTTCAGCCGGGCAGACAGCGTTTTGAGGTCGCTCTCCAGAGTCGGTATATAGGTAAAGAATTTATAGTCGTAGTTGGGGTCCGGATCGTTTCCGGTCAGCTTGCTGATGTCCTTCATGATGTCGGAAATCACCAGCATGTCGTCGTAGACCGACTGGATGATGGGAGTCAGGTCCCCCATCACCGCCGTCAGGGTGATGGTATGCGTCTCACCCGCTTTGAAATAGAAGAGAAAATCCCCGTTTTCGTTCCCGAGCGTTTCGGTCTGCCAATCGGTTCCATAGGCGAACCGGTAGGCGGCCAATTCCGAACAGGGGACGGAACCGTCGATCGCGATGGACCGGTAGGCGGGCATGCCGTCGTTCCATTTCTGCACGTAGCGTAAGGCGATGCGGTAATACCCGGTTTGGGGAACTTCAAAGGAAAGGGTCACCCGCTGGTTGCCTTCCCGCCAGCGCCAGCCGCCGACGGTGTTGAGCAGGCGGTAGCCGTACTCGAACGGCTCGGCGGAGGGATCGGCATCGGTCTCCATCCGGATGCTGGCGTCGCTTTTGGATTTGACGGCGTCTTCCGCCTGGAAGGTCAGGAGTTCGGAGGCGGTGGATAGGCCGTCGGGAGCTTTGTAAGGCTCCGGCGCTTTGTAGGGTTTCACCGTCCAGGTGCCCAGCTCCAGATCCTCTTTAACATAGGTCATGGTCAGCGTGTGTTCTCCCTCGGTGAGATAAAACACCAGGGGAGTGCTGTAAAAGCCGTGACCATCCGTAATCGCGGCGGTCTGCCAGCCGGACTCCTCGACCGTGCTCGGCCGGACTTCATCGCCCAGGCTGTTTTTCCGGATTTCCCCTTCGTCGTGCCAGCTGCGGTAAAAGGGGATATAATCCGCCTCATAGAAGGGGGAGACCCCGTCCAGCTCCAGGCTGCGGACCGCTTCGCTGCCGGACGAGCCGATGAAGCGGTAGTCCACCGACAGGCTATACTGGCCGGCCGAGGCGACGGAGAAGGTCCAGGACAGAGTTTTCTGATCTTTGGTCCACCGCAGTGTGTCGCCGGAGGAGCCGGAAACCGCAGAAGAGGCCGGAAAAGAGACCGTGTCGGTCCCCGCTCCGGCTGGATAGGAGGCGAACACCTCGGAAAAATACGGCGGCCGCTCGACATTGGAACTGAGCGAAACCGGATCGGGGGCCCTGCCTTCGGCCGCACCGACGGACAGCCCGGCCAGACCAAGACAGCCGGCGCCGATCAGGGCCAGAAACCGGCGGATTGCAGTGTTTCCCATGAATGGCCTTCCTTTCGCTGCGTCAGATGTCCCGAAGAGCCACCCGCGTGATCTCGATGGCTTCCTTCCTCTTCGAGTAGATCGTGTACAGGAATCCGTCGTGCACCAGGGTGTGGGGGTATCCGTACAGCCCGCCCTTGTACATGCCCGGATAATGTTTCTCATAGGGTTCGTCCCGGAGAATATACGCGGTGTCGAACAGCTCTCCGTCCTGAGACAGGGAGAGCACCAGGGGATTCCGGCCGCCGCCGGTGACCGGATTGCTCACGGCATAAAAGCGGCCGTCCGGCAGCCGCCCAAAGTGGAATTTGCTCGAATCATCGGAGAAGCCGGTCGGATAGGGATCGGTATAGCTCGCGCCGTTGTCAAAACTGTCCGCGCACCAGAGCACCGGGCCGTTGCTGCGCAGCATCATGTGAATAACGTCGTCGTCGGTCTGGAAAAAAGCGCCCTCGCAGATCAGCTTCGCGTCCCATCCCCGCGCCCGGGTCACCAGTTCAACCGCGGCGGAGTCGTCGTAAGGCCTGGCGTCTCCGAAGGCGTCCCCGTAAATGCCTGTAACCTCAAACCGGCCCACGCCGGAGGGGTCGTCGCTGTACGGGAACATGACGCCGCCCGCCAGGATGAGGCGGCCCGACCGGGTTTTCTGGGGCCCGTGATTCGGAACGAGCGGGAGCCCCAGCATCCGGGGGGCGGACCAATGTTCGCCGTCGGTGGTGGACACCACGCCGGTTTCGGTGCCGAGATGGCCGGGATCATCCTCGGCCTTTGGACGCAGGGTGCCGTTTTCCCGCAGGGATTCGGCCGGGTACTCATATCGGCCGAAATAGGCGTGAAGGGTGTCGCCGGCGGCATAAAAGCCGCCGGCTGTCAGCACCAATCCGGCTGGATCGTCCCGGGAGACGTCGAGCAGGGGAACCGGATCGGTCCAGTGCTCGAAATTCTCCGAGACGGACAGCATGACCCGCTGGCCGCAGTCGTCCTCGTTGCGTTTGGCGGAGGACCAGGTGGCATACAGCCGTCCCCGGAACGCCGCGACCGCCGCGTGATGGGCGTAGGCGCCGCGGTCGGTCGGCGGGGCGATGACACGGCGTTCGGACGGCAGTTTGGACATCGCCTTCGGCAGTTCATTGCGGATCATACGGTCAAATCCCCTTTATCAAGCATTATTGAAAGGCTTTGTTGGCGTCGTTGTATACCTGGAGCACGTGCTCGGCGCCCGCGTTTTTCATATCGGTGACCCAGTTGTCGTATTCGGTCATGGGCCGGGTACCTTCGACGAAATCCCGCACGCCCGAGTAGATGAGGCCGTTGATGGCGCCGAGTTCGGTGTTGACGGTTTTGCGGCTGTCTTCCGGAATCGGCACAGCGATCGCTTCATATTGATAGCTGCCGTCTTTGAAGTCCTTTTCGATGATCGAGTTGAACTCGGTATCGACCAGGCCGAGCTGGACGTTCATGGCGTAAGAGGTGTTGACCAGGGGGGTGAAGCTGAGAAGCCCCAGACCGTAATCGGACATCCAGTTGTATTCGGGAGCGGTGGCGCCGCGGTATTTCTCCACGATTTCCTGCGGAATGGTCACCTTGCCGTCGTCAGTGAGGTTGAAGCTTTCGCCTTCCTTGCCGTAGTTGCAGATGTACATGCCTTCGTCCGAATAGAGCCAGTTCATGAACTTCAGCAGCTTGTCGGGTTCGGCGGTGTTCGCGCTCAGGGCCCAGGCGTTGGCATACCAGTTCTGGTTATAGAGCAGGCCCTGTTTTTTGCCTTCGGAATTCTTCATCAGGGGCATGACCTGCATTTTGGCTTTTGGATCGCTTTTCTGCAGGGATTTGGTCTGGCTGGAGGCAAATCCGCCGTTGTCGTACCAAAAGAAGATGTTGCCGTTGCTCACGCCTTCATCCCACGTGTTCGCGTCGACGGTCATCCAGTTGTGATCGAGGATCCCCTCTTCATAGCACTTCGCAAAGAATTGGAGAATCTCCTTATACTGCGCGTCGAGGAATCCAAAGGTGTACTGTTTCTGCTCATAATCGTAGAACAGTCCCGGTGCGCAGCCCATGGCATAGGACATCTGGGTGAGCATGTTGGGGCCTTTGTTCCGTCCGGAGAAAGGCGTGCTGTTCGGATAAATCGTCTTGAGCTGCTTCATGACGACGAACCACTCGTCGAAGGTGGTGGGGAGCTTCAGATTGTTTTTCTCCAAAATATCGTACCGGATGACCGGCAGATACCCGCCGTAGTTGAGGTTTTCCGTCCCGCCGTTGAGGATGGCGAACCCATAATAGCGACCGTCCACGCCGGTTTTCTTCCAGTTGACGTCGTTCGATACCCGGTTGTAAAAATTCGGGACATCGCTCTGCAGCCGGTCGGTGACATCCATGAAGATACCGGCTTTGGCGAATTTGGACATGTCGTCGAGGGAGACATACGTGATGTCGGAAAGGACGCCGGCCCCCATGGCGGCGGCCTTTTTGGTGTTGTATTCCGCGTTCGGCGTGATGTCGAAATCCAGGGTGACGTTGGTTGCTTCCTTGATCGCCTGGTATTTCAGTGCGTTCGGATTGACCTGCTGGCTGGGATGTTCAAAGGTCATAATGCTGAAGGTGACCGGTTCGTCAAACAGCTTGGCTTTGGGAGTTTCCTCCTCTTTTTTGCCGCATCCGGCCAGGGAAGGACAGAGAAGCGCTGCCGCACACGCGGCCAGAAGGGATCTCTTGACGATGGTTTTCATACAGTACCTCCTCGTAATAATGCTGCCATTTGGTTGTACATTATTAATGAACGCAGTTCACAAAAACGGCGATACTTAAAAATACAAAAATCGAGACGACTTAGCATAATTCATCAATAATAAACGAAGTTCAAAAAATGGGTGGAAATTCCAGCCGCACCATCCGAAGCAAACCAAGATCAGATCAGCATGGGGGCGGCACGGCGGGCGACGTCCTTCAGTTGGACGCTGTAATCCTCGATTTTTTCATCCGACATACGCAGGGAGGGACCGCTGATGCTGAGTCCCGCTACGACATCGCCTTCGGAGTTGAAAATCGGAACCGCCACACATTTGAGCCCGAATTCATGCTCCATATTGTCGACGGCGTATCCTCTTTGCCGGATGAGGGCCATATCCTCTTCCAGAAGGCGATAATCGGTGATGGTGTTTTCGGTATAGGCTTTGAGGCCCTTTTGAATCACGCTGGCGAACTCGTCCGGTCCGGAGAAGGCCAAGATGGCTTTCCCGACCCCCGTGCAGTAAATGGGGGCGCGCACGCCGATTACATAACGGCCGCTGAACGAGGACCTCTCCTCATGGACGGCGCCGATGTAGACCACTTCGCCGTCGTTATAGGTGGCGAGCAGCACGTTTTCCATCGAGTAACGGCCGAGTTCCTGCATATACGGCTGCAGAATGCGGCGCACATCGTTCATCTGATAGGTGCGGTTGCTCAGCTCCAGCGCTTTGATTCCGAGCTTGTATTTGCCGCTGCGGGTATCCCGTTCGATAAACCCCCGGCTTTGGTAAACGGACAGGATATTGGAGACCGTGCTTTTGGGGAGGCTGAGGGTGTCAGCGATCTGATTGACGCCGAGATAGGTCTCCGCCTTCATGAACTCCTCCAGGACCAAAAGCGCTTTATGTAAGGATTTAACCTTGCTTTCTCCGCCGTCGGACTCGTAATTCCGCATAATCGGACCCCTTCAATCATTCATTAATGATGAATATGGTTCATAAATTTTAAATCTCTGTCTGTATCATAGCACACTCATTTGTCTATTTCAATAGTTTCACGCCGATTTTTTTCGGCTTTTTTGTGTCAGGGTTGGCGAGGCTTGTCCGAATTTGTCCGGTGATCATAGTCCGGGACAGTCCGAAGCGAAATCTGATCCGGTTCTGTGCCGTGCAGAGGATCGGCTTACCCGGGAAAGCCTCCGGGGCTTACGCATGCGGCGTCCTGAGAAACGAGTGCCGGATTTTGTACAGAGCCAACTCATTCTCTCAGTCCGTAGGCGCTGCGGAAGGCCTGTACGGTTTTCTTTAAGCCGCTGTCCAAACGGCTCCAGCAGCCGTCCGCGATCGGTTTCGGAACGCCGCCGTAGAACGCTTCGGCAATGCCGCCCGCGATGCAGGCGATGGTGTCGCTGTCCCCGCCGACCGAGACCGCCAGCCGTACGGCACTTTCGTAGTCGTCCGATTCCAGAAATGCGCGGATGGCCGGCGGCACCGAATACCCTGTGCGAGAATCGAACTGGTAGTCCGGCCGGATAGCCGACAGAGGACGGGTCAGATCGTATCCCGCGGTCCTGGCGGCCGCGCGGGCGATAGCGTCCTTGGATGCTCCGGTCCGGGCCAGGAAAACTGCGGCCGCGACCGCCTGTGCACCCCGGACCGCCTCCGGATGCCGGTGGGTATACAGGCAGGTGCGGCGCGCCTCCCGCAGAACCTCCTCGAGGGTGGAATAGGCGTATCCGATAGGGGTAACCCGCATGGCGGCACCGTTCCCATAGCTGTGGATGACGCTCAGGCCGGGCTCTCTGGCCCAGGCGGAGAACATCTGGCCGTACCCCGCGTGGGGATGACGGCTGAAGGCCTGTTTGTAATGATACGCATACGCTTCCGCCCGGACACGGCCGCTTTTGGTATCGGCCGGCAGGTCCAGCAGAGTTTGCGCCGTCGCGGCCGTCAGCACGGAGTCGTCCGTAAAGGTGCTCTCCGAACCGAACAGAGGAAAGTCGGTCGATTTTACGTTGCTGAGTTCATAGGGGGATCCGATGATGTCCCCGCAGATCGCGCCGTACATAGCCCGCCTCCTTCAACCGCTTCTTATAAAAATTGTGCGGCATTCGGCGGGATTTGTCAAGGATTCCGCGGAAAACACCTGAAATACCTATGAAAAAGGACGGCGTCGTATCATCGGAGAATGAGCCGTTCCGGCCTGCGGATACAGGAGGCAGATAGCCTTTCCATAAGAAAACGGGGCCGGGAATACCGCCTGTATGGAAACCGAGCAAAAGCCCGGCGTCGGAAGATCCGAGACCGGGCTTTTGATTACGAACCTTTTTTGACGATGGGGAGCCAGACTTCGAACGAGGCATTGGCGGGGTCGGCGTTGAGATACACCTCGATATCCGGGGCGTCGCCGTACTCGTAGCCGGAGGTGGGAAGCCACTCGGTGACCGCGCGTTTCTCCAGCTCCTGGATCGCCAGCGGCATGGCGCCCTGTCCGGAAAATACCGCCCAGGTACAGGCCGGGATATGGGCCTCTTCCATCCCTTCCGGCACCGCCTGGCTGCTCGAGACGGCGACGTAATACCGCCATTCCTCCAGGCTGTTCATGCAGGCGCTGACGCCGAGAATGCCTTGGGGTTCGCTGTCCATCAGGGCACACAGGCAGGGAATCGTGGCGGGGTCGGACATGGTTTTGTTCCAGAATTCCGGAACCATTGCGAAACTTTCGTCGAGGGCCTTGGGCAGGGCCACCCCATGGCCGACGATCCGGAAGGCGTCTTTCTTGACAATCCGATACTCCATTTCCGCTTCTCCTTTTATGGTGATTTTGAAGCTGATCCGCGGATAGGCCCGGAGAGGAGCGCCTTCCCTCTGTGCGGCGGAGGGGGCGATCCCGTGTACGCTCCGGAACGCGCGGTTGAAGGAGGTTGGGGAATCGTACCCGTACCGCAGCGCGGTATCGAGCACCTTGTCCCCGTTTTGGAGATCGAACGCCGCAGCGGTCATCCGGCGGCGGCGCAGGTACTCCGACAGGGGGACGCCCGCCAGATAGGAGAACATCCGCTGGAAGTGGAACACCGAACAGCAGGCGGTTTGTGCCGCTTTCGCGATGTCCAGTTCTCCGGTCAGATGCTCCTCCAGATAATCGAGCGCGTTATTCCATTGCTCCAGCCATTCCATATCGTGTCAGCTCCTGTAGACAGAATACCATGCGGAGACGGACGTGTCCTCGCCGTTCTTGCCGGGGTTTGCGAGCATTGTATCATGAACGGGGGGACGGCACAAGAGGGGACGAATGCCAAATGCGGGCGTGTACGCTGATTTTAGGGTCCGGGGTGTCCGATTTTGCAGTTTTGCCGCCGGATCGTTGTGACCGGACGGAAAGTGTGATATAAGTGTGGTAGCAAGGGATCGAGAGAGGAGACGGTCGAGATGGAATCCTATCGGTACAGCCGGGCCGTTCCGGTCTGGCCGGATTTCGATGTGGTGGTGGCCGGTGCGGGGCCGGCGGGGCTCTGCGCGGCGGCTGCGGCCGCCAGGCAGGGTGCGCGGGTGGCGCTGCTCGAGCGGTTCGGCGCTGTAGGCGGCTGCCTGACCCTCGGACATGTCACGACCTGTATGGGGGCAGTCCCCCCGGGTACGATGAAGGACGAAATCGGTGCTCTGCTCGGCACGGGCGGCGCATGCGTGCCCCACAGTGTGGAGAACGCGAAATACACGCTGTCCCGCTGGCTGGCCGAGGCGGGCGTCACCCTGTTTCTGCAGACGCAGGCGGTGGATGTCCGGAAAGAGGGGGACCGGGTCTGCGGCGTCGTGGTGTCGACACCGGAGGGGCTCGGTCTGCTGCCCGGCCGGACGATTGTGGACGCCACCGGGGACGGGACGCTCTGCGCCCTGGCGGGGGTGCGCTGTACGGTCGGCCGGGATGTGGACGGGCTTACCCAGCCGGCTTCGATCCTCTTCACCATCGGCGGGGTGGATTCGGACCTGACCTGCACCCATGAATCGGACGATACGGTGATCAATGGGGAAAGCTATCTCGCGCTGTGCGAGGAAGCGAGCCGCACGGGGGAGCTGCCCGCCGATGTCACCATCGTCCGCCTGTACGGGGGCGGAAAAGCCGGGGAACGGCTGGTCAACGCCACTCAGCTCTGCCGGGTAAACGGCGTGCGGACCTCCGATGTGGCCGCGGCCGATCTGACCCTGCGCGGGCAGATGCAGCAGGTGCTCTCCTTCCTGCGCCGCAGGATCCCCGGATTTGAAAATGCATTCCTCCTCGACAGCGCGGACACTCCGGGTTTCCGGGAGACGAGGCGGATCGAAGGGGACTACTGCCTGACCGCGGCGGATATTTCCGCGGGCCGTACCTTCCCCGACGTGATGGTCCACCGGGCCAATTTCTGCTTCGACACCCACAATCCCGCCGGAGGCGGACAGGCGGAGGCCCTTGAAGAGGCGCGGAATACCCGGCCCTACGATATCCCCTACCGCTGTTTCCTGCCCCGCGGCGTCGAGGGGCTGCTGGCGGCCGGCCGCTGCATCTCGGGCACCCACAAGGCGCATTCGTCCTATCGGGTCATGAACATCTGCATGGCGATGGGGGAAGCGGCGGGTATCGCCGCCGCGCTGTCGGCCGCCGGAGGCGTGCCGCCCCGCGGGCTCGATGTAGGGCAGGTGCAGCAGGTGCTGCTCGACAAAGGCGTGCCGCTGTTCGACTGAAACACGGCCGGAAGGGATGCCCCTTCCGGCCTTTTTAAAGACCGAATATTGACAAAATTATATTGAAGTGATATGATTTTAATATCATATTGTAGGAGGAACCCTGTATGCAAGAAAATGTGCTGTCCAATAAGAAAAACGGTATGGCGGTTCTGGTGCTCTCCACCCTGCTCTATCTGGCCGCGATCGCGGGTTTGGTGTTCGGCTGCATCCTGGTGGACGGCGGCGCGACGGCGGTCGCCCTCCTTTTGATCATCGTCAGCTCCGTCTGGCTGATTGTCGGATGGATTCCGTTCCTGGGTCTGAAGGTGCTCAAACCCCAGGAGGCGCTGGTCCTGACCCTGTTCGGCAAATACGTCGGCACCCTCAAAAGCGACGGTTTCTATTACGTCAACCCGTTCTGCACGGCGGTCAACCCCGCGGCCAAGACGAAGCTGAATCAGAGCGGTGACGTCGACGGCGGAGCCGGCAAATCCATCGTGCTCGCCGCGGGCCAGATGTCCAGCGTGGAATTCGCCAATAAAAAAATCTCCCTGAAAATCATGACCCTCAACAACAACCGGCAGAAGATCAACGACTGCCTCGGCAATCCCGTGGAGATCGGCATTGCCGTCATGTGGAGAGTGGTCGATACGGCCAAGGCGGTTTTCAACGTCGACAACTATAAGGAATACCTCTCCCTGCAGTGCGACAGTGCCCTGCGGAACATCGTGCGGATTTATCCCTACGACGTCGCACCCGGGGTGGACACGACCGGGGACGGGGTGGCCGATGAGGGAAGCCTGCGCGGCTCGAGCGAGATCGTCGCGGCCCGTATCCGGGACGAAATCCAGCAGAAGGTGGGGGAGGCCGGCCTGGAAATCCTCGAGGCGCGGATCACCTATCTGGCGTACGCCCCTGAGATTGCCGCCGTCATGCTGCAGCGGCAGCAGGCCTCAGCCATCATCGATGCGCGCAAAATGATCGTCGACGGCGCGGTGGGCATGGTGGAAATGGCGCTCGAGCGGCTCGGCGAGAATCAGACCATCACGCTGGACGAGGAGCGGAAGGCGGCCATGGTCTCGAATCTGCTGGTGGTGCTCTGCGGCAACCACGACGCGCAGCCCGTCGTCAATTCCGGGAGTCTGTATTAAGATGGCCGGCGCGCAGAAAAAGCAGGTCCCGCTCCGCTTGTCCGAGACCCTTTATAACGCGATCGCCGCCTGGGCTGAGGACGATTTCCGCTCGGTCAACGGACAGATCGAGTATCTGCTCTCTGAGTGCGTGCGTCAGCGGAAGAAGAACGGCAAGTATGTATCGGAGGAGCTGGACCGGCCTCCCGATCTCGATATCGAATAACCGCCAAAACAGAGCCGCGTCACGTTTTTATCGTGACGCGGCTGCTTGCTTATGTCCGGGCGGGGGATTCATACACATCGATCATCATCCGGGCCCCGAGCCGGAATCCGTCGATGAAGGCCTCGGACAGCTCCAGGGGACAGCCGTCGAGATGGTCGTCCATGATTTGCCGCTTGCCCCAGGCGGAAAAGTCTAAGATAAAAGTCCCCCACCCGGGACCGCAGCCCGGATTGTATCGTCAATGCCAGACGTCTGCATCAGGGAGGCTTTCCTAAAAAGAAAACCAGACCGGCCTCCGACCGATTCATAAACCCTACGGTTTTAGGCCGGTCACCGCCCATTTCAGCTGAGGCTGAAATGGCCCGGTGTAGATTGGGGTTCAGGGGGAATCCCCGGCGCGTCTTTGCCTTTTGTACTGTTGTCACTCCGGACAAATGCAGAAGCATTTGTGCAGGCCGGGGAAGAAAGTGGAGGTACTGTCTGCGTTCGACCCGGCCTTCTCCGCGCAGAGAAAGGAGGTGCCAAAGGCATATGTGCCTTTACGCGGCTATGAGCGCATAAAGGATGCCTGGAACCAAGTTAAAAAAAGGTTTGGCCTGCGGATTACCTTTTTTTGTCCCAGGCTTTCGTCCGAAACGAAAGCTTTTCGCCACAAAAGATTCGTTCGGCAAAAGGGCTCTTTCTGTTTGCTGGTTTTCTTTTTAGGAAAACCAGCGGCAGCGTTTTCATCGGAACCAACGATACAATCAGGGCTGCGGCCCAGGGATTGGGGTGGTTTCCATCTTCTCCCCTTTCCACTCATAAAGAACAAGAGAAGGCCTGCGTCATGATACGCAGGCCTTCTCTTGTTCGCAATAGCTCTTATTCCGCCAGTCGCTTCGCGATTTCCTCCAGGAAGGGGAGGGAATCCACCCGGGTTTTGTTCGGCAGGGTGGAGAGCGCGTAGAGATCGCCCGTCATGACGCCCTCTTCGATGGTGCGGATGGTGGCGGCCTCCAGCCGGTCGGCGAACGCGGCCAGATCCGCGAGACCGTCCAGCTCCGCCCGCTTGCGCAGGGCACCCGACCAGGCAAAGATGGTGGCGACCGCGTTTGTCGAGGTCGGCTCGCCCTTCAGGTGCTTGTAATAGTGGCGGGTAACGGTGCCGTGGGCGGCCTCGTACTCGTACTTCCCGTCGGGGGAGACGAGTACGCTCGTCATCATCGCGAGAGAGCCGAACGCCGTGGCGACCATATCGCTCATCACGTCGCCGTCGTAGTTCTTGCACGCCCAGATGAAGCCGCCCTCCGACCGGATAACCCGGGCGACCGCGTCGTCGATCAGGGTGTAGAAGTAGGAGATGCCGGCCTTCTCAAACGCGGCGCGGTATTCCGCCTCATACAGCTCGTTAAAAATATCCTTGAACCGGTGATCATAGATCTTGGAGATGGTGTCCTTGGTGGAGAACCACAGGTCCTGCCCGACCGAGAGAGCATACGTGAAGCAGGAGCGGGCAAAGCTCACGATGGACGCGTCGGTGTTGTGCATCCCCATCAGCACGCCGGGGCCCGCGAATTCGTGGATGGGCTTCCGCTCCACCCGGCCGTCCCCGTAGGTGACGGTCAGCTCCGCCTTGGCGGGACCGTCCACATACAATTCGCTGTTTTTATAAATATCGCCGTAGGCATGACGGGCGATGGTGATCGGCTTTTTCCAGGTGGACACGCTCGGGCTGATGCCGCGGACGATGACGGGGGTGCGGAACACGGTGCCGTCCAGGATGGCCCGGATGGTGCCGTTCGGGCTTTTCCACATCTCTTTGAGCTTATATTCCTCCACACGCTGGGCGTTGGGGGTGATGGTGGCGCATTTGACGCCGACGCCGTACCGCTTAATCGCATTCGCGGCATCGACCGTTACCTGATCGTTCGTTTCGTCCCGATGGGGCAGGCCGAGGTCGTAATACTCGCATTTCAGGTCCACAAACGGCAGCAGGAGTTTTTCTTTGATCGCCTGCCACAGGATGCGGGTCATTTCGTCCCCGTCCATTTCGACCAGGGGGGTGCGCATTTGAATCTTGTCCATACCGCGATTCCACCATTCTTTATCCAATTCATCCCGCCGCCGGGCGGAACAACAGCAGTATACCATTTTTGAAGCGGTTTTGCAAACCGGCCGGCTGCCGGTCCGGCAGCCGATCAGTCCAGCTTGCCAGCCGCGCGGAAATCGAGCTCCGCCCCGAAAGAGCCGCCCATGAAAGGACGCACCACGATGCCGGATACCGTTTTTCCCAGACCCACGGTCCGCACGGGGAAGCTCAGGGGGATGAAAGGACATTCGTCGAACAGAATGCCCTCCAGCTCATCGATTTCCTCCCTGGTAGAGGTGCCGGAGGCGAGACGGCCGAACGCGGCTTCGAACCGGGCGCTTTCATAGCGGGCCAGATTGCCCTTGGCGGCGGCCCCGGCATAGCCGCCGAGTATGCCCTGGGCCGTCATGGAAACTGGGGTGTAGGTGTAGAGGGCCAGCTCGTAATTTCCCACACTCACGCGGGAGTGGAGCTCGGCTGCGGGCAGAGGCGTCAGTTCAAAATAGACGGATAAATTCTTCTGCCAGGACTGCAGGATATACCGCGCCAGCTCGACGCTCGCGTTGTCGTCGGCGCAGAGCATGGTGAGCTTGGGCACAGAGGCGAGGCCGGCGTCCGAGAGCCCGGCGCTGAAATCCGTCAGGGCGTCCCGCCCTTTGGAAACGGCCGGGTGCGCGTTCTGCCCGTTCCGGTATCGCTCCGAACCGGAGACGACGGCGTCGGGCGGAATATACCCCTCTGCGGCCGCAGCCCCGCCGGCCGTCAGACGGCCGCGCACCAGATCCCATTCGATCGCGTCCCGCAGGGCGCGGCGGATAGCGGGTTCCGACAGAGCCGTCACGTGGTTGTTGAGCCAAAGTCCCGTAACGGTATCCTGCAGGCGGACGAGTTCCAGCTTCTTTTCCTGCGCCTGGTCCGCCTGGGCGGCGGTCAGGGAGGCCGCGTCCAGATTCCCTTCTTCCAGAGCGGCCACCGGATCGTCCGGCGCCTTCATGAGAAAACGCACCGAAGCGGGCAGAATGGTATCGGCATCGTGATAGCCGTTATTTTTCGTCAGGGTGATAGATTCCCCGTGCAGCCAGGTTTTGACGTAAAAAGGACCATTGGTTAGGACATACTCGGCTTCCAGGCCGTACCGGCCTTCCGTATATTCAAAAAATGCCTGGTTGCAGGGCATATAGGGGGTGGAGGCCGTTTTTTTCGGAAAGTCGTCATCCGGCTCGCGCAGCGTGATCATCAGCGTGTTTTCGTCCACCGCCTTCACGCCGAGATCCGAGACCGGCCGCTCGCCCTTGTTGACCGCCTCGGCGTTTTCGATGCAGAAAAGTTCCTGCGCGAGGGTGGATCCGGTCGCGGGCAGCACCGCCCGCTGCATGCCGAAAACAAAATCCTGCGCGGTCACGGGGGTAGGAGATTTCCACAGATTCTCGTCTTTTTTAGATTTTTGGATGCTCCAGTTCGAGTCCCGCAGGGTAAAGGTGTACACCCGGCGATCCTCCGAGACTGTCCAGGTGGCGGCGGCGGGGACGGCGTCGCCGTTTTCATCGAGACGCGCCAGTCCCTCGAACAAAGCCGCTGCCATGGTGACGGAGGAGCGGTCGGTGGATACCTGGGGATCGAGTTGGCGGGGATCGGTTTCCAGCTGAAAACGGAAGGATTTTCCTTCCGGCGATTTTTTGCGGCAGCCCGGCAGGCCGAAAAGCGCCAACAGGCAGGCGGCGATCAAGGCCGCAGTGCGCATGGCGTAGCGCATGGCAGGAAAATTCTCCCTTCCGATGAATTTGGCAACGCTATCAGTATACCCTGTATGGCTGAGGAAAACAATTGAAAAAATCCGGCTTTCATGTTAAGATTTTCTGAACAAGAAAGGATGTGATGGGGTGGAAGCGGCGAACGGGTTTTCGCGGGGCCTCTATGCCTGGTTCGGCTATGAGCTGCCCCTCGCGGCTTCCCTGGAGCGGATTCGGGAGGCGGGATTCGACGCGGTGAGCCTTTGGTGGGCCGATGCGCCGGACGGACTGACGCGGACCGCTCAGGCGGATTTGGCGCGCAAAACGGGGCTGACGGTCGAAAACGCGCACGCCCCTTTCGACGGCTGCAACGACCTCTGGGTCCCCGGCCTGCGGGGCGATGAGGCCGCGGCGGGCCTGCTGGCCGGCGTGTCGGACTGCGCGGCCGCGCAGGTGCCGGTCCTAGTGGTGCACCTGACCGACGGACCGGCGCCTCCGCCCGATTCATCCGTCGGTCTGGAGCGCCTGCGCCCCGTTGTGGATACGGCGGAAAGGCTTGGCGTCAAGCTCGCGTTCGAAAACCTGCGGCATATTCCGCATCTGAGGAAGGTGCTGGATGCTTTCGACAGCCCGTGCGTCGGCCTTTGTTACGACAGTGGCCATCATCACGGCTGGGGGCGGGAGGCGGACTGGCTGGCCGATTACGGTTCCCGCCTGTTTACCCTCCATCTCCACGACAACGACGGCAAACAGGACAGCCACAGCCTGCCTTTCGACGGCGGGATCGATTGGCGGCCTCTCGCCCGGAAGATCGCCCGGACCGGATATACAGGCCCGACGTCGCTGGAAGTTCAGGCGGGCGGCGGGTACGAGGAGAGAATGCCTGCCGCGGCCTTTCTGCAAAGAGCCGCAGATGCCGCCGCCCGCATCGGTGAGATGCGGGCGGAAGAGGGACGGGCATTCAGCGTTCGATAACGGAAATCTCGCCCTGCCGTTTGTAGATGCTGTCGGACGGCACGAAGCCCCGGACCATCGACAGGGGGTAGATCCGGGCGCCGCGGCCGATCACGGTGCCCGGATTGAGCACGCTGCCGCAGCCGACCTCCACGTCGTCGCCGAGCATGGCGCCGGTTTTTTTCAGCCCGGTTTCGATCCTTTCCCCTTCACAGACGATGGTGACGAGGGTTTTGTCGCTTTTGACGTTGGAGGTAATGGAGCCGGCCCCCATATGGGAGCGGAAGCCCAGCACCGAATCCCCGACGTAGTTGTAGTGCGGGACCTGCACTTTATCGAACAGAATGACGTTTTTGAGTTCGGTGGAATTGCCGACCACGGCTCCCGCACCGACCAGCGCGCTCCCGCGGATGAAAGCGCAGTGCCGCACTTCCGCACCCTCCCCGATGATCACATCGTCCCCGAGATATGCGGAGTCGAACACATGGGCCGTTTTGTGTACCCAGACGCCCGGGCGGGGCGAATCGTATTCGTCCGCCGGCAGCTTGCTTCCGAGAGACCGGATCAACTCCCGGATCCCGGAGAGCGCCTCCCACGGATAGGTCACGGACCGGAGCAGAGGGGCGGCTATGGTATGATCGAGGTCGTACAGGGCTTCGACAGTCAGGCTGGATTTCATCAACAACACTCCCACAATGAAAATGACGCGGCGGCGCTCCCACAAGCGGCGGCCGCGTTTCTATTGTAACGCTTCGCGTTCCCGACGGCAAGATCCTGTGAAAAGTTTTCCGATTTCCGCCTATTTTTCCGAATGGGTTGCACGCGGGGGCAAAACGTTTTATAATACCGGTATATTGGTTGCCGGATGGGAGGCTATTATGAACGTACAGTGGAGATCCTACGGCTGGCAGGAGCCGGGGGCGGAGGAAATACTGCCGTTAAAAAAGAATGCCAACTTTGTCGGTGTGCTGATGCTGGCGCTGATCGGCGCGGCATTTTTCCTGCCGTCGCTTCTGCTGCTGTTCCTGCAGATTACAGGGGCTGCGGATATGTCTTTGCCGCAGTACGGCCTTGGTTCAACGGGGTATACGCTGTTTTCAATGGCGTCGTACCTGCTGTATCTCGCCCTGCCGTCCATTGCCGTGACGCTGCTCATGCGGCGGGATCTGCGTCCGTTCCCCACAAAGCGGATGGCCCCGTCGGTTTTTATTCCCGCCGTCATGGCGGGGCTGGGGCTGGTGGTGCTCGCCAATCTGGTCGCGAGCATTCTGATGAACATCCTCTCCTCTTTCGGGCTTCCCTGGCCGAGTTCGCCCAATGTGATGGACAAGTCGGTCCTGAACCTGGTCCTCAATCTCGTATCGACGGCCGTTCTGCCTGCGCTGGTGGAAGAAATGGTCTTCCGCGGGTATGTCCTAGGGGCTCTGCGCCCTCAGGGAGACGGTCTGGCGATTGTCTTTTCGGCGCTGCTGTTCGGTCTCCTGCACGGCAATCTGCTGCAGATTCCTTTTGCCTTCATTCTGGGCTTGATCTTCGCCTACCTGACGGTTCAGACGGGTTCCATCTGGCCGGCGGTGCTGATCCATTTTCTCACCAACGCCACCTCGGTATGTCTCGAATATGCGGGCCTGTTCCTGCCGGATACGGACGCCCAGGGTATGCTCAACGGGACGGCGTTCGCGGTCATGGCCGTCATCGGGATCATCGGCGCGGCGATTCTGTGGGCCGGACACCGGGAAGGCGACACCGCGAAAACGGCGCTTCTGCGTCCGATAGGCAACGGATTTTCGCGGCTTACAGTCGGCCGGAGGGCGGGACTGATTCTCACGGCTCCGGCGATGGTGATCGGCCTCATCGGGCTCGTTTTGATGACGGTGCTCAACATCGTGGCGTCCTGAGATGGAAGAAAGGATATTATCTTCATGACGGATGAAGACTATATGAGGCAGGCGCTCGATCTGGCTTTGGAGGCGGCTGCGGAAGGGGAGGTGCCGGTCGGTGCCGTCATCGTGAAGGACGGCGAGGTGATCGGCACCGGGCGCAACCGGCGGGAAGTTCTGCGCCATGCGTTGTCTCACGCGGAGATCGAAGCCATCGACGGAGCCTGCCGCCGTCTGGGCGGGTGGAGGCTGTCCGGCTCCACCCTGTACGTGACGCTGGAACCCTGCCCGATGTGTGCGGGCGCGATACTGAACGCCAGAATCGACCGGGTGGTATTCGGGGCGTCGGACCCGAAGGCGGGGTCGTTGGGATCGGTGACGGATCTTACGGCGTTTCCGTATAATCACCATCCCATGATTGAAGGCGGGATGCTCGAAACAGAATGTGCGGCCATTTTATCTAGTTTTTTTAAAAAATTGCGGATAAGAAAGCCTAAGAGGGGAGAAGAGCCGGGATATGAATAAATCAGGGCGGATGCGGTGGCCAAAGGTACGCAGTCCCTATATGAAAGCCTTTCTGCTTAGTCTGTTGACAGGTTGTCTGATTGTTGGTCCCTACATCCTGCTGGGAAAAGGTATTTTCATCACACGTGCTGATTTCGTGCATCAGCAGATACCGTTCAATATGATGTGCAACGACGCCATTAAAAATGGAGACGTATTCTGGAATTGGAATACAGATTTGGGAAGTGCCTTTATTGGCTATAGCTTTTACAATCTGGGAAGTCCGTTCTTCTGGATTAGCCTGTTGTTTTCCAGCGCGGTGTTCCCCTATCTGATTGGACCGATTCTGATTTTAAAATACGGCGTGGCCGGTCTAACGTCTTTCGCATTTTTGCAGCGGTACGTGAACAACAAGAACTATGCGATCATCGCCGCTCTTTTATATGCCTTTTCCGGATATCAGTCCAGTAATTTGCTCTATAACCATTTTCATGATGTGGTGGCGCTGTTCCCTCTGCTGCTCTTTACTCTGGACGAAATGATGGAAAAGCGCCGATTCGGTTGGTTTACCCTAGCCGTTGCGCTCAATGCGCTGGTTAATTTCGTCTTTTTTCCTGGAGAAGTGTTCTTTGTCGTTTTATATTTTGTTTGCCGGTATCTGATAGCGGATTTCCGTCATGCCGTCCGCAGAATTCCCCGCTGTTTACTGGAGGCCTGTATCGGTTTGGGACTGGCCTGCTTCATCGTACTGCCATCTGCACTCATGGTATCCACCAATCCCAGGGCTGCAACGATTTGGCGGGATATACCGATGCTGTTCGATGTACGGCAGTATTTGCGATTGGTGAAAGCATTTTTGCTGCCGGGTGACAGCGAGGGTTTCCCTACCGCCTTCGATGGCGTTTATGACTCACAGGCGTTATTCCTTCCCATGTTCAGTGTGTCGCTGGTAATCGCATGGATTGTAAAAAAGAGGAATTTCGTTACGGGTTTTCTGGTTGTTTTGATTACGGCGACGGCGATACCCTTGCTAAACAGTGTTTTCTATATGGCAAAAGATTGGGCTATGTTTCGTTGGGTGTATATGCTGACTCTAGTGATGGCGTTGGCTACGGCTATGGCGCTTGACAATTTGGATGATGTGCCTTTCCGTTGGGGACTGGGTCTGGCATTCGGCGGTACGCTGCTCTATGCGGTTGCGCTCTGGTTGATCCCCAAAATCAGGAAATCCGGTGCATTTATTGAAGCCCCCAGAGCTTTTGCGGTTCAGGTTATCCTCGCTCTTGGAGGAATAGCCGCCGCTTGGGTTTTCCTGGGGTTCTGCAGGCATAAAAAACATTTCATCCCCACCTTGACCGTGAGCGTGATACTGTTTGCATCTGCGGCGATCACGTTAAATATCTACCGGATGAAGCAAAACGGTCCGTCGTCGGAATGGGTGAAGGATACCTATATCGCGTCGACGCTCCGGCTCGATCTGCCGGACGATCCAAGCGCCCGATTTTCATTTCCCTATGTGAATCAGGGTATGGTGGCAGGGGTGCCCTCGATGCCCTGTTTTAATAGTTCCGTCAGCGGAAGTATCTTTGAATTGTATTCTAATATGGGGCTGTATCGCGGCAATGGGGAAGTTCCCATTTTGGAGCACGATTACCTTAAACAACTTTTATCCATGAAGTACGTTGTAACGACAGCTCCGGTGGATTCCCTGACCGAGGTATCCCGTTCTACCGATGAAAATACCGTATATTATGTTTATGAGGACGCCACGGCGCTGCCTATCGGCTTCACGTATGATTATTATATCACGCAAAATCGTTTTTTGGGGCTTCCGGTTGAGGAACGTGCCTTTGTGATGAGTAAAGCGCTCGTCGTCCACGAGGAAGACGTGGACAAGCTTCATGGAATGCGGCCGCTGACAGAGCAGCAAATTGAAGGCCTGACGAAAGAGGAGGCGGCTGCCGAGCTGGAGAATCGGCGCGAGGAATCGTCATCCAACTTTTCGAGGGATAACAGGAGTTTCACTTCGGATATCCACTGCGAGGAGAATACCCTGGCATTTTTTTCGGTCACATATGACAAAGGCTGGTCGGCCACTGTCAATGGAAACGAGGTGCCGGTGATCTTGTCCAGCGGGATGATGGCTGTACCGGTCGAAAAAGGGGATAACCATATCGTGTTTCGTTATACAGTCCCGGGCGCGGCCGTCGGTATTGGCCTGACGGGTGTGGCTCTTTTATGCTATGGCGCCTATCTGTTTATATCCTATAGAAAACCCAAAGAGAAGGAGCGTTGAATATGCCCACAGTCTATCTCGTCGTGCCCTGTTATAATGAAGAAGAGGTCCTGCCGGAGACGGTCCGCCGCCTTACCGAAAAATTGAGCGCCCTCATCGAAGCGGGCCATGCGGATGAAAACAGCCGGTTTTTGCTCGTGGATGACGGCAGCAAGGACAAAACCTGGGAACTGATCAGCCGTTTCAGCCGGGAGAATCCGCTGTGCGCGGGGCTGAAGCTGGCGCATAACCGGGGGCACCAGAATGCGCTGCTCGCCGGGCTGATGACCGCACGGGAAAAGGCGGACTGCGCGATCAGCCTCGATGCCGACCTGCAGGACGATATCGACGCGCTCGACGGGTTCCTGCAGAAGTTCGAAGAGGGCTGCGACGTCGTGTACGGCGTGCGGAACAAGCGGGATACCGACAGCTTTTTCAAGCGGTCCACGGCGCGCGGTTTCTATAAGGTGATGAGGATGTTGGGGGTGGATGTGGTCTACGACCACGCGGATTACCGCCTGATGAGCCGCCGCGCTCTCGACGCCCTGCGTGAATATCGGGAGGTTAACCTGTTTCTGCGAGGTATCGTCCCCCTCATCGGCTATCGGAGCGACTATGTGTATTACGACCGGCACGAGCGCTTCGCGGGCGAATCGAAATATCCGCTGAAAAAGATGATCTCGTTTGCGCTCGACGGCATCACGTCGTTCAGCGTCAAGCCGTTGAAGCTGATTTCCAATCTGGGCATTCTCATTTCTGCGCTCAGCATTCTCGGGTTGCTGTATGCCCTGATTTCCTATTTTGTGGGCGTCACCGTGGCGGGCTGGACGGCGATCGTCTGTTCCATCTGGCTGCTGGGAGGCATCCAGCTGCTGTGTATTGGGGTTCTCGGCGGTTATATCGGCAAAATCTACAGCGAAGTGAAGGCCCGACCCCGGTTCCGGGTGGAGACCTATCTGGATCATGGAGAGGATCAGACACCGGAACAGGATCACGGTACCAATGTTTGATAATTCGAAAGCAAGGCCCCCGTGGATTTCCGCGGGGGCCGCTTTTGTACCGATGCGGTCTTGTCGGACGCCGGCCGGATGGCCTTGATTCACAGGGGAATCCGGATGCCGTACACAGCCGTATACTCCATAAAAAACCCCCGAAGGAGATTGTCTCCTTCGGGGGTTTCTTATTTTGTCAGGAGGGGGCACCGCTCAGAATGAAGCCGTCCCCTTTGGTCATGGCTTCGCGGCAGGCGGTGAGGCCGTCCCCCACCAGTTTCATTGTCCGGTCATAGGACCGGTTCGCATAGGTCAGATCGACGTCCGGTATGCCGAAGGCGGATCCCCAGTTGTCCACCGTTTTGTCGAGCGGCACGACCTTGTAATTGAATCCGCTGACGGAGGCGCTGTCTTTATAGCGGTAGGACCAGGTGGGAAGCACCTCGATACCCGTCAGCTTGACCACGCCGTCGCTGTATTTGGTAAATGTGGTTTGGAACAGCAGGCCGTCTTCGGTGTGGCCGTTGTCGTTGCAGTCGGTGACGTGCTGATCCCACTTGGCATCGTTGTAGCGGTTGGAGACATCCGGAATGGGACAGCTCACATGATCCTGGAAATTGCGGCTGTTCGACCGGTTGCCGCCGTACATCGACTCAATGACCTGGTTCGAGAGAAAATTGCCCATCGAATACAGGCAAACCATCTGATTGCCGTTTTCCGCCGTAATCAACTCAAGCGGCTGAATTTTGTGGGGATGTCCGCCTATCGTGACGTTGACCCCGAGTTCGCACATTTTTTGGGCGATGGCGGTTTGTTTGGCATTCGGTTTTAGAAAATATTCGTAGCCCCAGTGGATATACAGCACGATCGCTTCGGCGCCCTCCGCCTTCATGTCGGCGATTTGTTTCTGCATATCGGTGTAGAACAGCTCCAGGTTCGCGTCGCTGAAGCGGTTCATGAGGGAGGAGGCGGAGGTATCCTGCCCATAGGTGTAGTTGACCATGCCGACTTTGATGCCGTTTACGTCTTTGACCAGATACCGCTTGTCCGAAACCGCGCCGCGGGTACCGATATAATCCATCCCGTTTTCGGTGAGCACTTCCCTTGTTGTGATATATCCCTGGGAACCGGCATCCCCCGCGTGGTTGTTTGCCAGCAGGCCAAGGGTGTACCCCGCGCCCGACACGGCCGTGATCAGGGAAGGGGGAATGCGGAACTGCATTTCCGGGGTTTCAAACCCGGAGCGGGAAATCGCCAGCTCCACATTGATCGCCGCGTAATCCATCTTTTTGACATACGGGGAGACCAGCGCGAACATGCCCGCAAAATCATAGCTTTTATCCGCCTGGCGGGCGGCCTGCAGAACCGGCTTGTGGATCAGGATGTCCCCGGAATTCCCGATGGTCGCCGTGGCGACCGGAACAGGGCCGGGAGGATCGGTAGGGGCGGCCGACGCGGCGTCGCTTGTGGTTTCGCCTGAGGAATCGGCCGGACCGATGGCGGGCTGGCGCCGGATAAACGACACAAGGCCGACCGTGACCAGAACGAGGCCCAGGCATAAGCCGACTGACAGCACCCCTACGAGTATTTTCCGCCGTCTCCGGCTTTTGCGCGACCGTTTGACCGCCATGCAACCACCATCCTGTACTTTTATATTCCATATAGATAGTATGTCGCGGACAGCGGATACGGATCCCCTGGTCCGGAACATTTCCTGCCCATTGTACAATACCCGGACGGAAACTGTCAATCCGTGCGGGGAATTTCTGAGAAAAGTTCCCGTTTTCTTAAGACATCTCGACCGAATCCAACGGAAAACGGCATGCCTTTTCAGAGAACGGAATGACTACGGCATAAATCACAAAATAATTTGACAAAGTATTATAAATTCATTATAATATAAGAAATATCCCTTTTATGCGGCAATTTTTTGATAAAGGTGGTTAGAGGAGAGAGGAGTGTTTGTCTTATGACGAGGCGCGTCAAGCGAATTTTGGGGATCGGTATCCCGGCCCTCTGCGTTTTGGCGGCAGGCTGTGTGCTGACGGCTTGGATAAGCGGCCGGCAGACGTCCAAAACGCGGTTTCGCGCCGACTATACCGATGCCGGATATCAGGCGGCGAAGGCGGCCGGACGGTATACGCCGGTTGCGGTCCGGCAGCCGGTCGGAGGCGCGGAATTGTCGATTGAGGAAATTTATGCCGATAAACGGAGTGTGTTGATCCGGTATACGGTGACCGGCGGCGATAAGCCGCTGTCCGGGGACGCCTCGTCCTATCGGTTGGCGGACAAATGCCGCATCGAGATCGACGGGATCGCATATGACAAGGCGGATCAGGCCCAGGAGGCCGCGGGAAGCGAGAATGGCCGGTATGAAGCGGCGCTTCTGCTGTCAGCGGATGATCCGGAAGGGTTTTCTTTCGGCCGTTCGGCCCGGCTTGTCCTGACGGTCGACGGCCTTCCGGACCAGCCCGAACCGGTGAAGCTGGAAACGGCCTTTGAGGTGTATGAGGCCGCCACCGAAGACACAGACGTCTCCCGGAAAATCGATGGCCGGACTGTGCGGCTGAAAGCGATCGAGAAGGGCGCGGCCACGCTGACGTTCCGGTTTGATAAGGCGGCGGGGGCGGTGCTGGAATCCGTATCGCTTCGAAGCGGCGATCAGACATTCCCGCCGGTCCAAATCCTCTATTCGGAAAGCCTCGTACAGTTCCCTGCGCTGAAGGAGGGGGCTTCCTACACCGTCCAAGTGAACGGGCAAACGCTGTACGACGGCGTATATTGACAAAAACCCGGGCCGCCCGTTTTGGGGCGGCCCGGGTTTTATACGGAGGAAGAAAAGCCGCGGCAGCGGTCAGTCGTGCAGGGGACGGGTGTGCCAGATGCTGTCCCCGTACTCCGCGATGGCGCGGTCGGAGGCGAAAACGCCGCTGCAGGCCGTGTTGGTCAGCGCCATGGCGGCCCATTTGTCCCGGTCGCGGTAGGTGTCGGAAGAGAGCTGCTGGGCGCGGGAGTAATCCTCGAAATCCGCAAGGACCATATAGGGATCGTTGCTCGTCAGAGACCCCGCGATTTCCCCGTAGGTGCGCCCGCCGAAGCCCTGGAACATCCGGTCGATGGCGCGGTGGATGCGCGGATTGGCGTTGTAGATGTCGCGCGGCCGGTAGCCCTGCTGTTTCAGAGCTTCGACCTCTTCGGCCTTCATGCCGAACAGGAAGATATTGTCGGGACCGACCTGCTCGTAAATCTCCACGTTGGCGCCGTCGAGGGTGCCGAGGGTCACGGCGCCGTTCATCATCAGCTTCATATTGCCCGTGCCGCTCGCCTCGGTACCGGCAAGAGAAATCTGTTCACTGATGTCCGCGGCGGGCATCAGCAGCTCGGCGAGCGTCACCCGGTAATCCTCGAGGTATACGACCTTGAGTTTCTCCCGCACGGCCGGATCGGCGTCGATCTCCTTGGCGAGATTGCAGATAAACCGGATGATTTCCTTGGCCAAGTAATACCCGGGGGCGGATTTGGCGCCGAAGAGATAGGTGCGGGGAACGAAATCCATCGACGGATTGTCCTTGAGGGTGAGGTAGGTGTGGAGAATGTGGAGAGCGTTGAGGTGCTGGCGCTTATATTCGTGCAGGCGCTTGACCTGTATGTCAAACAGGGAATCGGGATCGATCGAGACGCCGTTCGCCTTGCGGATATATTCCGCGAGGCGTTCCTTGTTTCGGCGCTTGATCGCCATGAACTCGTCGAGAGAGGCTTTGTCCGCGGCATAGGGCTTCAGTTTGGCGAGCTCCTCCGCGTGCAGGACGAAGCCGTCCCCAATCCGATCCTTGATAAAGGCCGTCAGGCCGGGATTGGCCTGACAGAGCCAACGGCGGTGGGCGATGCCGTTCGTCACATTCGTGAATTTGCCCGGCATCACGGTGTAGGCGTCATGGAATACCTCTTTTTTCAGAATATCGCTGTGCAGACGGGATACGCCGTTGACCGAATGGGCCGCGGCGACGCACAGGTTCGCCATTTTGATCAGGCCGAAGCTGATGATGGCCATGCGGCTGACCTTGTCGACATCGCCGCCGGTTTCCTCCATCATCTCGGCGCTGAAGCGGTTGTTGATCTCATGCACGATCTGATAAATGCGGGGCAGGCGCTGGCTGAAAAGGTCTTCAGGCCAGCATTCGAGCGCTTCGGCCATGACCGTGTGGTTGGTGTACGCGACGGTGCGGGACACGATGTTCCAGGCGGCGTCCCAGCTGTAGCCGCATTCGTCGAGAAGAATGCGCATCAGCTCGGGAATGGCCAGGGTGGGGTGAGTGTCGTTGATGTGGATAGCCGCCATATCGGGCAGATTGTCGAGCGTGCCGTATGCATCGAGGTGACGGCGGACGATGTCCTGCACCGAAGCGGAGACGAGGAAATACTGCTGAGACAGCCGCAGGCTCTTGCCCTCGCGATGGTTATCCGCGGGATACAGCACCTGCGTGATGACCTCGGCCATGGCCTTCTGCTCCATGGCCCGCATATACTCGCCCTGGTTGAACAGGGACATATCCATGCCGGGGGCCGTGGATTTCCACAGCCGCAGGGTGGATACGCCCCGGCCGTCCTTGCCCGCGACCATCATATCGTAGGCCTGGGCCACGACGACGGTGGCGTCGCGGTGTTCCACATGGTGGAAGCCGCCCGCGTCCCACCATTCGTCGATGTGCCCGTCGAAGTGGACCTCTTTGGTCAGTTCGGGACGGGGCAGCAGCCAGCTGCGTCCGCCCGGCAGCCAGAAATCGGGCAGCTCGGTCTGCCAGCCGTCCACCAGCTTCTGCCGGAAAATGCCGTATTCGTACAGCAGAGAGTACCCGATGGCCGGCACCCCGGCGGTGGCGAGACCGTCCAGGAAGCAGGCCGCCAGCCGCCCCAGGCCGCCGTTGCCCAGTCCCGCATCCGGTTCGAGCTCATACAGGGAATCGAGCTTGACACCGAAGCCGTCCAGGACCGTGCGGGCCTCTTCGGTCAGATTGAGGTTGTACAGGGTGTTCTTTAAAGAGCGGCCCATCAGGAATTCCATGCAGAGATAATACACCTGTTTGCTCTGCTGCTCATGCGTTTCCCGGATGTATCCCACCCGGTCCGACCGCATCCGGTCCCGCAGAACCAAGACCAGGGCGTTGTAAAAATGCTCGTTCGTCGCGCTTTCGGGCTGGACGGAGAAATTGTGAAGCAGTTTTGCCGTCAGGGCGTTGCGGAGCGCCTGCGTCTCGGCCGTGTCCGGGGGAACGGGCGCGGATGCCTTATATGTTTTAGCCATAACGATTTTCCTTTCTGTCAGACAGTACGGTGTAACCGCGGCGTCGAGGGTCTTCTATTATTATATACAATATATTCTGAAACCGCAATAGTTCTCCATATCATCTAAAAACATTTCCTGATTTGCCACGATAAGGAGAATTAATTGGGCAACAATCACAAAAATAGGCAGATTTTTAGCTGTAATAAAAGTGGATTGTGGGCGGAATGGAGAAATTTCCATTCCAGGCATTGCCAGAGAGGGAGGGATGGAGTAAAATGAAAGGGTATGCATGTTCGATTTTTGCAGAAAGGCGGAACACAGATGGATTGGTATCCTTTGCTTCTGACTCCCTGTTTAAAAGATTATATATGGGGCGGCACCCGCTTGCTGAAGGACTTTGGATTTCAGACCGACGCTTCGACCGCAGCGGAGGCGTGGATGCTCTCCTGCCATAAAGATGGCCCCTCGGTGGTAGAAAACGGTCCTCTTGCGGGCCGGACCCTGCCGGAGGTTTTGGAAGACTGGGGGAAGAGCGCCCTCGGCCGGCGGGCGTCCGGCTTTCCGTATTTTCCGCTGCTCATCAAGCTCATCGATGCGCGCGCCCCCCTCTCGGTGCAGGTGCATCCCGACGATGCCTATGCAGCCCGGGTCGAGGGCGAGTACGGCAAAACGGAAATGTGGTATGTCGTCGACTGCGAGCCGGGAGCCAAGCTGGTGTACGGCGTGAACTGCGGTATGACCAGGGGCGAGTTCCGCCGCCATATCGAGGAGAATTCCCTTCCGGAGGTATGCAACCAGGTTCCGGTCCATCCGGGGGACGTGTTTTTTATCCCGGCGGGAACGCTGCACGCGATCGGGGAGGGGATCCTCATCGCGGAGGTTCAGCAGAATTCCAATACCACCTACCGGGTGTCCGACTACGGACGTCTCGGTCCGGACGGCCAGCCCCGCGAGCTGCATGTGGATAAGGCAGTGGACGTGACGGTGACGGTGCCCCCGCAGGTTCCCTATGGGGCGGTGGGACGGGTGTCGCCCCTGCCGGGCGGCACGGTCCGGCCCCTCGTATCCTGCGACCTGTTCACCGCCGAGCTGCTGGAGGTAGACGGACAGGTTCGGGTCGGCTGCGCGGAGAGCTTTACCGCGCTGCTCTGCCTCGGCGGTGAGGGTACGCTTACGTGGCCGGACGGTGAGCTGACGCTCCGCAAAGGCGCCAGCGTATTTTTGCCGGCCGGGCTCACGGTCCCGGTCAAAGGAAACCTGCAGCTGCTGTGCAGCCGGGTGTAAAAGGAGGGGACGGCATGCCGCAGCTGCACGTCGTACTGGTCGAACCGCAAATTCCGCAGAATACGGGGAACATCAGCCGCACCTGCGCAGCAACCGGCTGCCATCTGCATCTGGTGGGGCCGCTGGGCTTCTCCATCGATGACCGTCAGCTCAAACGGGCCGGCCTCGATTATTGGCATCTGCTGGATATCACCACGTATGAAAGCCTCGAAGAGTTCTTTTCCCGGAATGCCGGCCCTTTTTTCTATTTCACCACGAAAGGCGGACGCATCTACTCCGATGTGGCCTATCCCGACGGAGCGTATCTGGTTTTCGGGAAGGAGACGGCCGGTCTGCCGGAGGATCTGCTCCGGCAGAACCTCGAAACCTGCGTCCGTCTCCCGATGCTGGACGATGATGCCGCCCGTTCCCTGAACCTGTCCAATACTGTGGCTGTCGGCGTGTATGAAACGCTCCGGCAGTGGGGATTCCCGGCATTGCGGACAAAAGGCCGCCTCGCGTGATTTTATCGGCGCCGACGCCAATTCGCGGTTGACAAATGCGGACGAGTCTTTTATAATTAGAGGCGCTGTATATCGGGAGAGTTGTCCGAGTGGTCGAAGGTGCAGCACTCGAAATGCTGTAGGCCGAAAGGCCTCTAGGGTTCGAATCCCTAACTCTCCGCCACGCCGGAGCAAAGTTCGCTTTGCTCCGGTTTATTTTTTGCCTGCAGCAGATAAATAAGCCATCCGTCCACCCGTACCCTGTTTCTCCTCTCCGAAAAGGTTACGCTTGCTGCGGCAGTAAATGCACTCGCGGCGAGGGTTCGAACCTACCCGCAAAAAAGGCAAAAAATTTACCTCTCACGCATCGGTGATAGGCCGCTCGGGATGGGTGGCCTATTGTTTTGTTTGCTAAAGAAAACAAAACCCCCGGTTCTACCGGGGGTGGACAGAAAAAGCTTTAGCGACCAGAAGTAAAAGAGGCAATAGACGGCGGACGCAAAAAGGAAACGATGAGAGGGAAGTGAAACCGTGGTAATGGGAGGGCGGAGATAGCAGCATCTTGGCAGGTGGAACCGCTCTCCTTAAGAAAATTCGTCGTGTGGCAAACAAATATCGGTTGCTTGGGCCTTTCATGTGTTTTTGCAAAGCCAACGGCGGATATTTACTTTCGTTTTCTCATAGAAATGAAGAAAACATTTTGGATTTCGCCATGTCTTGTTGCTTCTTTTCAATTGCGGCGTTTAGTCGGTCGGCCAAATTTATGAATCGCACATCATCCCTAACAAAGTCAAAGCAACTATCGGATAAGTCTTTTTTTCTTGATGCCGCCTGGCTTTCGTCATTCCGGCTGGAATCGTACTTTTTCTGCTTGACGATCAGTGAAGTATAGTTTCCATCATCGAGCGAATCATACGCAGCGGCCTGGGTCATGGCGATATCCATCCAGCGTAGAGTGTCTTCGGTGTTTCGGTCCCGGGCATAGCACTTTGCGATCCGCATAGACCACTTGGAAGCGCGGCAATGATAGAAGCCATAGTTCCCATCCTCATAAATCAGAGCAAAGAGATTGACGATAAGCTCCGAAATATGGATCTGCTCTTCATTGGTGAATGTTCCTTTTTGCAGCAGGACATGGGCATTGATGGCTATAAGATCTACCAGGGTTTCAATATTCCCTTTACAAAAATCCGCCGCTGTCTCTCCTTCCAGAATATGGATCATCAACTGATTCTCTGTGCCGATATACCGTCCGGCCATAGATGCATATCGCTTTGCTTCTTCGATATCTCCCTTTTCTTTATATGCGCGGCAGAGGTTATTGATCGCACCAAAGTATTCACCGCTTTGCGTTGCTTCCTTCAACAATCTTTTGGAAAGAGAAATGATTTCCTCGGTGTGCTCCGTCAGGCTTTCGCAGCGAAGTGCCCAAGACAGATTATGCAGCACCGTCGGTTCATTCGGAAATTCCTGAAAGGCTTCTCGCCAGAGACCAACACGCTTAGACACATCAGCAGGCCGCATGAGCTTTTTGCCTTTGGAAGCATACTCTTCCAGTTTCTTTTGCTTTGCAGCTTCATCAACGCCCAGCAGATTATCAACCGTCACGTTGTAAAAAGCCGCAATGGCTGGCAGCATGGCCATGTCGGGATAGCCTTCTCCACGTTCCCATTTTGAAACGGCTTGAATCGTAATCCCCAGGTGCACCGCAAGCTGCTCCTGCGTATTCTTTTTTTTGGGAGCGAAGTTCCCTCATTCTCTTGCCGATTGCAATATCCATATAGATATCCTCTGATTAAAAAGTAACAAGCGCTTGTCCTGGCTTCATTATACAAGACGGGGAAATTCGATGCAATGACCGTATCGTTTAATTTTGGTTGAGTTGATAAACGAAGCGTTTATTTCGCTGTCCCCGATATATAAAAAAGGGAACATTCGGGGCCTTTCATCATGTCCAATTTTTCCTTCTAAAGTACGGCGCGCCGAGCTTTATGACGGAGCGGAGAATAGAACTATATTTTTGCGCGAAAGAATGATATAATGCGAAAGGAGAAAGCGCTGGACGGTGTATCGTAATCCAATTCGAATCGCATGATGCAGATGGAAAGAGGGAAATCATGAGTTTGGATATTAATTGGGTGGAATCCTTGGTCAATATCGGTGAGGCGCTCGTTGTGGCTCTCGTTACATCCGGCCTCGCGCTATTTTTTACCAAAAAATATTTCAAGCAAATCACCTTTGCCAATAAAATGAAGAAATACGGTTTTTCCACATCGGTCACCACCAACGACATATCGTCCAAAGAATACAAAATGATTTTTGAGAAGGCCACCACCATTCGGATCATGTATGTATCGGCCAACAGTTTTTTCAAAAATCGGGAGCGAATTCGGCAAATCACCCACGCTCTGGAAAGAGGTGCGGAAGTCAAAATACTTTTGGCCAGAAAAGATAATGTATTTTTAAAGGATATTGTCAACCTGGAAGTAGAGGCTGGAAACCGCCAATGCAATACCCGGATCGACAGTGAAACAGACAATGTTCATGATATTTTAAGCAAAATCCAGAGAGAAGTACCCGGCGCCAAACTGGAAGTTCGGTATTATTCCACCGAATACAGGCTGCCGATGACGATTGCGGAATTTTCAGATAAAAAATCGGATTACGCGATGTCATGGCTGAATATCACGCTGCCGCCATATAAGTCAAGCAAGAAATTTCTGCTCCGCGGACGTGAAGATTTTGACTATGACCATACGGACGACGGAAATCTGGTGCTGATGATGATGAAGCACTTCGATTCCGTTTGGGAACTAAGCAAGCGGTGGGAGGAGACGGCCCCGGTATATTGGCAGAAAAAATACACCGAGGCCGTTCAGAACAGCTGCCGCGCAGAAGAGAGCCGCCGTATTCTGATACAAGCCTCCGCCCAGCATCCCTTGAAAGACGGCTTATACCCAGATGCGGAATTTGAAAAGCGGCTCCGGATGGCGGCCTATCTGTACAAAACCTATACAAACGACGCAGAACAAGTGAAGATTTATGTTCCCGGCAGCCGCCACAAGACGGAAAAACAGGAAGATCAGATATCCTTGAGCGATGCGGGGAAAGCCTTTTTGATACAAATGGGCATTCCGGAAAACGATATTTACGGCGATGATATGAATACCCTTTATAAGGGGGAGTACGGCGTATACAATTCGGCCGATGAATGCTATGTGAGTTCGCAAATATATAAAAACGGGTGCTTTGATAGGCTCTGCTGTGTCTGCTCTCCTTTACAGACAGTAAAAAGCATGCTGTATTTTACAGAAAACGGCGTGATGCCCGAAATATATGCGGTCCCCTGTGCGCAGCAGTTCCATAATCCTTACGTTGAATCCGCCGAGATTCTGCCCGATATCCTCCATTATGACCATTCATGGCAGGGCGAATCTTCCTTTTACGGTAATCAGTCGCGGAGAGAACGCAAGCCGGAAAAATGATCCTTTGTGCTCTGTATGGAAACATCTATTTATGCGGGAAGATCCTCTGCCGCTTTTTGGGTTAGGCGGAATAACAAACGAGGTGAAGGATTATGAATGAGGCGAAGCTGCAGACTCTGATGCAGGATTTTATCCGAAAGGATCCGTCCCGCGAAGACGATCATGGAGCGGAACGGAAACGGCGCAGAGAGAGATATCAGTCGATCGACAAAACGAAGCTGCTGTCTATGACGGAGACGGAATTTTCCGATTATATCGGGGATCTCTGGGCTAATCAGATCTGGCGCAACAACAAAGCCTATATCGCCGACAAGCTCATAGCGGACAACGGTTTCGGCCATCTGAAAAAGCAGCTGGCCGCGCTCTTGTATGGAAATAACCCGATCGAAGACCGCTGGGATGCCTTTTTGAGCACCGTGAAAGGCATGGGTCCCGCCATGATCAGCGAGCTGCTGTCCTATGTGGATCCCCGCCGGTATATGATTTTTAATAAGACGACCGTTCGGTGTTTTTCTTATCTCGGTGTCCAGGGTATGCCCAGACACAACTACCAGTATACCGGACAAACATACGCAAAAGCCTGCGGCTGTGCCAAGGAATTGGCCGGCTGCCTAGCCGCCGCCGGCGCGGAAAATCCCGATCTGCTGACGGTGGATTACTTTCTTTGGGACGAGATTTTGCCGTTGGCGGAAGAGAAAAGGCTGGAAACGCCCGTCATCCCTCCAAAACCCCGTCAAAACGACATGTCCCTTCACGAGGAACTCAAAGAAAAGCTGGTGGCCATCGGCGAATTTTTGGGGTATGAAAGCCGTCCGGAGGTTCAGGTGGCAACGGGCGCGGTGGTGGACGTCGTCTGGGAGATCCGCATCGGCAACCGGGGCAAAGCCATTTATGTATTCGAGGTCCAATCGAAAGGGTCGCAAGACAGTGCGATCATGAATTTGAAACGGGCGCAGCAGAACCCGGCTGTGCAGGCGGTCATTGCAGTTTCGGATCGGAGGCAGCTCGATCGAATCGCCGGGGAAAGCAAGGGCGTGATCGAGGAAAACACCTTGCGTTTATGGGACTGCGAGGATGTTTTGGTGGTGCACGACGCTCTGGCCCGGGCTCAGGAGTCCATGCAGAGGCTGTCGCTCGTACCGGACAGTTTTTGATTTAGGCAAACACCCCCGGCCGCCTGGCGGCCGGGGGTGTTTGCTGTGTATGCGGTTATTCTCCTGTGAGTCCGGTGGACTCGATGCCCTCGATAAACTGCCGCTGCAGCACCAGGTACAGAGCGAGCAGGGGGGCGATGACCAGCATGGTCGCAGACAGCCGGATTCCCTCGTTGAGACGGCTGAGCCCGGCCGTGCCCGAGGAGTAGGCGGTGTTGTAAGACTCCACAAAGGAGGCAAGCTTCATGGGCAGAGTCCTAAAACTCTTCCCCATCAGAGTGCCGGAGGTATAGGTTTCATTCCAAGTCCAGACGAAGGAAAACAGCAGGGAAATGATGACCGCCGGAACGCAGATGGGCAGGGCGATGCGGAAAAAGACTTTCCAGAGCCCCGCGCCGTCCATCTGTGCGGCCTCGTCGAAGGATTTGGGATAACTCGAGAAGAACTGATAAAACACCAGAATGAAGATGGCGCTGTTGACTCCCTGGCCGAAAGCGGAGGGGACCAGGACGGCCAGGGGGCTGTCGACCAGATGATAGGTCGTGTACAGAAGATACTTCGGAATCAGGGTCACCTGGGTCGGGATGATGAAGGTGGCGACGATCATGACGATCCACATCCCCTTGAGAGGAAAGCGGTGACGGGCCAGCGCGTAGCCGGCCAGGGAGCAGCACAGCGTCTGCAGCAAGGTGGCGGCCGTGACCAGCAGCAGGGTGAAGACGAAGCTGCGGCCGTAGTCCAACACCTGAAGCGCTTTCCGGAAATTCCCGATATACAGCGATGAGGGGACCCACTCGATGGTGGGATTGACCAGATCCGTCACGTTTTTAAAGGAGTTGACGATCATATACAGAATGGGATACAGGAATACCACACCCACCCCGATGAGCAGAAAATACCGAAGCAGACTCCCGGCTGCGTGCTTGCTTTTGCGTTTGAGCCTGGCCGGATTGCGCAGAAGGGTTCTAGGTTTATCCATGGCGCGTCTCCTTTCTGCCGCGAAACAGCAGGAATACCACACCGAGCAGGATCAGGAGAATCAGAAAATAGATCCAGGCCATCGCTGAGGAATAGGCGAAGTCCTTTCCTGTGGCATACATCTTGCCGACGATCTCCCCGTTGACGGCATTATCCGAAAAGGCGGAAAGCATGACGACGGTATAAATCGTATTCAAAAGCAGCAGGGGCTTTAAAAAGGGCAGATAAATTTTCCAGAACATCTGCCAGGAGGAAGCGCCGTCGATGGACGCAGCTTCCCGCAGGGGCTGCCCGATCTTTTGGAGACCGGCGAGAAAAAGGATGATCTGCACCCCTGAAAACCACAGAATCATGACGATGTTGTCGAAGATATAGAGCAAAGGTGAGGACAGCACGCCCGGCAGGGACTGGATGAAATCGTAGATCAGGTAATTTTCTGGATGAACGACCGCGGCGGCGTTCGTCTGCATGAGTTCGTCCACGACCGGGCCGCTGACGATCACCACCGGGAAGAAAAAGATGGCCCGGAACAGAGTGCGTCCCCGGTATTTGCCGTTGAGAAGCAGGGCGAGCAGAAGGGCGACCACCACGATCATGGGGGTGGACAGGACAATAAACTTGAGGCTGTCAAGGAGGCTGAGCGTGAAAGTGGTGTCCTCCGTCAGCGCCTCCTTGTACCAGCGCAGCCCCACAAAGGTGCCGCGGATGCCGCCTCCGCTCTGGAGGTTGACCTCCTGAAAGCTCAGATAAATCGAATACAGGAACGGAAAGAGGGTGAAGGCGAAGAAGCCCACGATCCAGGGGGCCATGAACAGATATCCTCCGATCGCCTCCCTTGTGCGCGGCCGGATGGGGGGACGCGGGGTTTTGACGGCAGCCGTCTGACGCTTCTTCATGGTTGACCCTCCCCCTTCACATACAGCGCAGAGCCGCCCGGAATCGAGTGCCCGTCCGCCGTCCGGGTCTCGGCGTGATAGTTGACGTAAACCGCCCCGGTTTCATACACGGTTTTGGTCAGTCCGGTTTCTAGCACCACCCGGTCGGAGATGGATTGCCCCCGCACCGGGGCGAGGACGGCGTTCATTTCCTCCGCCGTAGCCCGGATATGGTCCTGCCAATCCGCGATGCGGGTCGAGCGCAGATCGCTCGAAGCCGTTTTGCGCAGGGCGTAATTGTCTTTTTCGGTGAGCAGATAAGAGGGATAGGTGCCGTAATCGATCTGCTTGAGGATGTCCGCCCGCGAATAGAAGCTCTGATTGGTATAGGGGGCGAAGAGATCCATATATCCCGACAGGACAATTTGCAGAAACGGCACCGAATCGGTCTCAAACAGGGTTCCGCTGCCCGTCATGGGGGCCGACAGGTAGGAATCGGCATACGGGAAGAGATACGCGGCGGGACGGATGGCCTGTACCTGTCCGTTTTGAGACAGTGTGGCCATCGTTTCCTCGATCAGCTCCCGGATAACGGTCCGTGTGTCCGGATTCCCCTTGAGATAATCGCTGTACAGCTGGTACCCGATATCGTCCAGGCTCCATCCGGTGAAGCCTCCGTCCGCGAGCTTTCCGGTTTGAGAAAGCAGCGCCTCGACCCCGGTTCGCGGCTTGAGATAATACAGATCCCCAAGGAAAGCCGTGCTGTCCTCCGCTTTTGGGTCTCATACAGGCGAATGATAAAATCATCGCTGTCCTCCGCTTTTTTCACGATGATCGATTGGGACAGGGAAATGCCGGCCTCGGAGCGAAGCTCGAGCTGCTTTTCGCTCGCGGTGAAAGGCGCCAGCCGCAGATACAGACGGCCGTCCAGCCGGTCCCGGAGAGGGGATAAGGTGCGAAGGGAACCGTAAACGGTGCCGGTCCCGTCCGACGTTTTCCGGTAGCCGTTCAGGCCGCCCTTCTGCCATCCGACGAGGGTCATGTGGATGCCGCCGATCCCCTGTTCCTGCAGGGAAGAGACAAGCTCCGTCAGAGCATCCAGCCCCGTCGCCTTGTTGAGCGAGGTACCGATGAACTCCTTCTGCACCTCGGCCGCCAATACGTCGAGCTGCAGCGGGATGACGCCGTCCGTCACGGTGCGTTTTTTGAGAATGCCCTGCTCGGCCAGATGACTCCGGTAGGCTTTGGCCATTCCGACATAGTCCGCGTCGTCCCCCGTGAGGAAGCGATAGGTGATGCAGGGGGAAACCCGGTTGCGCGTCTCCTGCAGGGTCTGCACGCCGGTGCCGGTTTTGCTGACCGGCTGCTCATAGGTCTGCCGGTAAACAAATTTGACATAGGCGCGGTTGTAATCGGTGATGATGCCGGCCGGGTCGGCCAGGATGCGGGCGTAATCCGCACCGCTGTCGATCTGCGCCATAAAGGCGTTCTGACCGGTCCCGTGCACCATTCCGAAAACGGGAAGGGAGACGGTCTCCTCCTCCGTCATATAGACGCCGGTACGGTTGGCATTCAGGCCGGTGATGGATTCGAGGCTGTCGATCCCCACGTCGAGCCCGTACACCCGCTTGTCGAAGCCCTGCAGGTATTTGCGGGGCTTATGGAACCGGATGAGCGCACCGGAACCGTCCGGCACGAAAATGTATCCCTGCCGTTCGTCTCCCACGGTGGACCCCAGGAACGGGACGAAATACACGGTTCCCAGCTTCCAATCCCCGTCTTCCCGGATCGAATCGTCCTCCATTGAGAAGCGGAGGCCGCCTCCGGCGAGCTCCATGCGGAAGGTCAGGCCGACCTGCTGTTCTTCCCAGTAGACCTCGCCTGTCAGCACTCGGCCGGAAATCCGGACGGTGAGTTCCTCCCCTCCGGCGCCGACGGAGCGGGACACGCCGTCCTTGTCGTACAAATCGGCCGCGACCATGGACCCTGCGATTTTGGACCACGCCTTGTTCAAATTATCCGGCTTGTCTTCGGGAATCGACCCCCAGACATAGCCGCTGTTTTTGTCGATTACCCGGATGGCTCCGGTTTCCCTGCGCAGGTACACCGCCAGCCGGTTGTCTTCCAGAGCGGGTTCGAACCCCTCGAGACTCATAGAGGGCTGTTCGCCAGCCTCCGGCTCCGGCCGCGTAAAGCGGTTCGAGAGCAGCTCTTTTTCGTTAAAAGCAAAGGACGGCGCGGACGATGCGGCAGGAGAGGAAGGCACCGCGGCCCCCGAAAAGGCCATCAGCCCCGCCAGCAGACAGACTCCCGCGGCGGCACGATATCGTTTACCCCACACGGACCTGTACCTCCTTCCACACCGATGTCACGATGTCGACGACTTTGTCCCAGAACATGCCGATGATGGAACCCACAAACAGCAGCACGATCATCAGGAACAGGGCCAGCAGCAAATTGAGGAACACCTGCCGGAATTCGTACTGGTGAATTTCCTTGATCGCGATGACCAGCAGGACCGCCACCCATGCGTAAATAAACAAGGAGAAAAACGAGACGATAAAGGACTCGTTGAGTGCGAGAACGTGCGTGAGAAGCGTCAGGATGGGGAGCAGCAGGATAAACGGCGTGAGAACGTAGGCAAACCCGATATACACGGTTTTGAAGCGTCCCTCGCCGTCGTGAATTTCGCTGACCATGTGGCTGCAGATCACGAACAGGCCCACTGGCAGAAGAAAGAGCATGAGAACATAGAGGGGAGAGGTGTTGTCGAGGCTTCTGGTCGAAAAGGCGAATCCCCGGCCGAGGGTGTCAAACGCGAAAGCCAAGAGCGCCAGGGCGTACAGGATGCTCGCGGCGAGCACGCCGCCCTTCCGGCCGACCCGCACCTCGTAGAAGCTGTCGAAGGGATGGCGGAGGAAACGGACGGAGTAGAGCAGGCTGTCGAGCGTCCGGAGGCGAAAACCTCCCGCGGAGGGCGGCCCTTCCGCGGCTTTGCGTCTGCGGCGGAGGCGGCCGAGAAGGATGACGGATGCCGCCAATAGGACGAGCCCGATGCCGATGTACGGAAGCGCCTGGTTGAGGCGGGCATTGCGGATTTCCCAGAACGCCGCCGAATAGCCCGATTGGTTGCCCGCGTTGCGGAAATGCAGGGCGGCGCTTTCATAATCCCGCAGCTGCAGCTCACTTTTTCCCATATAATCATATACCATGCGGATGTTGCCGGTTTGCTTGAGCAGGGTCGTGAGCCCCGCGCGGCTGGCGGCATAGTCGCCCTCCTGATACTGCCGGATCGCCTCATGCAGTCCGCTCGCAAAGGCGGTGGGCACCATGGTGTGCACGAGACCCCGTTCCCGGTCCAGTATGTAGAGGGTGCCGTCATGGTCCACGGTGATGCCGGAGGCCAGGGTGAACAGGCCGGCCCGCTCGCTCGATGCGGCCCGTCCGCCCAGGGAGAGCAGCAGATTTCCTTCGTTGTCGTACTCATAGATAAGACCGGTTTCGGTCACGGCGAAGATCTGCCCGTCCGGTCCGATGGCAATATCGGCGAAATCTTTTTCATCCCTCATGGCTTCCCCGAGGATGTTCTGCCCGGTGACGTTGTGTTTTTTGACCGCGTTTCCTTCTACACCGCGGGTGACTGTGTAGCAGATGCCCATGGAATCCAGCGCCAGATTGCCGAAATTCAGCGGAATTTTATCGAAAAGCTGCGCCTTTTGGGCTTCGGTGAAAAATCGATCCTGCAGCCGGTCCAGAAAGGTCATGGGGACGGAATTATATCCGAAATAGCCGAGAAATTCGCCGTCCGCGCTGAGCTGGATCATGCCGTCGTAGGAGCCGTCCGATACAATGGTGACGATACCGGCCCGGTCCGCCGCCACTTTTTTGGGCTTGAATGGGGCATCCTGGCCGAACGTGATATCTTCGGGACGGCTGTAGGTGCGGATCACGTCTCCGGATTCGTTCAGGATCAGCACCTGATTCAGCCCCATGTCCGCAACATACAGGTCTCCCTGGCCGTTTACAAAAACGCCGGTGGGCAGATTGAGGATTCCCTCACCGTAATACGAGATGTCTCCAGTCGCGAGATCCCGGCAGACCACCCGTCCGTTTTTGCTGTCCGCGACATAGAGGCGGCCGTCCTGCACATACAGATCCTCCGGAGCATTCAGAGGGCTGTCCATGAAGAGGACCTCTCCGGTCAGGTAGGCGTCCTGGGTGCGGGTCCAGCTGGAGTCGGCCGCCAGGGTATAGGTGTAAGCGGTGGCGTTGCCGGTCTGAGGAGCCCCGGCAGATACGGAGGGGACGGCCAGAACCGCCGCCAGAAGCAGCGGCACCGCGAGCTTGCGCATTTTCATGAATGACTCATTCCTTTCCAGAGACCGGGGCTTCCTGCGGATACGGCGAGATCACCGGAGGCAGGAAGCAGACCCGGGTGGAAGACCGGCTGCCGCCGTCTCTTATTTGATGCCGGAATGGGCGACCGTATTCATCACCTTGGACTGCATGGTGATGAACAGGATCATGTTCGGAATAAAGAGGATCAGTACCGCGGCGGCCGCCATTCCCTGTCCGGATACGGCAGCACTCGTGGGGGAGGTGACAGCGGACATATAATAGGCGAAGGTTTTGAGTTTTTCCTGATCGATGAACAGCTGAGAGGCCTCGACACTGTTCCAGGCGGACTGGAAAGAGAGGATGGCGACCGTTGCGAGGGCCGGCTTGACAATCGGCATAATGATGCGGAACAGGATGCCGTAATCGGAGCAGCCGTCCAGCTGGGCTGCTTCCACCAGCGATGTGGGAACCTGGTCGATGAATTGCTTGACCAGGAAGAGCCCTACCGGCATGGCGAGCAGCGGCAGAATCTGCGCGAGGAACGTATCCATCAGTCCGAGGGTCTTGATGATCAGAAACCGGGGGATCGTCATGGCTACAGTCACAAACATCAGCGCGGCCTGATTGATTTCCAGAATGGCTTTTTTCCCCTTGAAACGTTTTTTGGACAGAACATATCCCGACGCCGCGCACATGAACACCGTGGCCGCCACGACGACGGCGGTGGACAGGATGCTGTTGAAAATATACAGGCTGATCGGGAAATTGGAGGCGTTTGCCGTAGAAAAGAGACGCCGGAAATTCTCGAGTGTCGGACGATGGGTGATGAATTTCGGCGGAAAAGCAAACAGTTCGTCCATGGGCTTCAGCGCGTGAAACACGATATAGAGGATCGGCAGCAGCATAAACGCCACCACCGGCAGAAGGAGAATATAAAACTTGATTTGATCGGCATGAAATTTGCTGGGACTCAGTTTGACGCCGATTTTCGCCATGTGTATCCACACCTTTCTCCGCGGGGGAATCCCCGCCTGGCATCTCCGCAGGAGCTTCTATTCCCTATGCAGGGGGAAGCCTGTGTGTTTTGTCAGTTTTTCTCCCCGAACAGGCGGTAGGCCAGCCGCGACGACAGCCATACCAGGATCAGCAGCAGCACCGACAGCGCGGCCGCATAGCCCATCTCATACCGCAGGAATCCGTAATCGTCCATATGGTTGACGATGAGCTGGCCGGCATAGCCGGGTGTCGGATTGGTTCCCGACAACGTCACGCCGAGACCGGGGGAATTGAAGGTGCTGACCAGCGCCATGACGGCGCCGAACAGCATCTGCGGCTTGACCGAGGGGATGGTGATGTAATAGATCTCCTGCAGACGGTTGCGCACCCCGTCGATATAGGCGGCCTCGTACAGTTCGGTATCGACATTGATGATGCCAGAGAGCATGGCGAGGAATCCTACGCCCATGCTGGACCACAGGGCTATGAAGATCATGATGGGCAGGAGATGCTCCGTCGAGGTCAGCCAGGAAACCGGCTCTTTGATCAGGCCGAAGGAAAGCAGCACGCTGTTGAGATACCCCATCCGGTCGCCGGAGAAGAGGACGCCCCAGATGGTGGCCATGGACGTCGCGCCCAGCAGAGAGGGGGAATAGATGACGATGGCCAGGATGGTGCGGGGCATCGGCGTGAGCTGAGCGAGGAGCCAGGCGAGCACAAAGGAGAGGACATAGCCTCCCGGGCCCACGATCAGCGCGTAGGTAATGGTGTTCGGCAGGACGTTCTGCATGAACTGGGTGTCTTTTGTGAAAATATCCTGATAATTCTGCAGGCCGACAAAGACCGGTGCCTGGACCGAGTCGAATTTGGTAAACGACAGCAGGATGGCGCACAGGACCGGCAGCAGGATGAAGAGGGTGAAGCAGATCAGAAAGGGGGAGAGCAGCACCCAATGGGAATACCGGTTTAAAAAGCCCCGGATCCCCCGGTCCGATCCGGCCCTGGGACGCAGAGCGGAGGCAGGCAGCGCAGCCGATTTGGTGCTCATGACGAACGGCCTCCTTTCTGCAGAATGTCCTCGATGGAATAGAAAACGTAGGGTTTTAATATTTGGCCGTCCCGGTCGGTGTAACCGAATTCGGACAGCTTGCGTTCAAACTCCCGGTTGATAATCAGAACCGCGTCGTCCAGCGCGATCCGGGCGGATTTCCCGCCCAGCACGGTGCCGATCCAGGCGTTGCTCAGTTCCCTTTCCACGGCGTACAGAGCGGGATGGCGGGGAACTTCCTGCATGACGTCCCACTGCTCCAGAATCACCGCTTTGTCCGCCTCGGGGAAGGTCAGTTCCCGGAAGGCCTCCAGATTGGCCGTGTTCCACAGATAATCCGGACCATAGGTGGTCTGGAGCATGCTGCCGAAAGTCGTCTGCACTTCTTTGGAGAGCCACCATTTCAGAAATTCCCAGCCCTCCTCCTGCATCTGCGACTGAGAGAGCAGCGCACAGGCCGTGGAGGCGCACACCGAACCCCGGTGAATCCGGCCTTCATCGTCCCGCATGCCGGGAGCCAGGGCGATATCCCACAGCCCCGCGATTTCGGGAGCGGCGTTTTTGATCTTCACATAATCGGTGAAAGAACCGATGCCGATGGGAATCTGCCCGTAGCGGAAGCTGTTGTAGAAGCTCGATACCGATTGAGGCAGGCTGTACAGCTTGTAAAGGTTGGTCAGGGTTTCAAAGCCGCGGAGCCCCTCCTTGGAATTGATGGCAGTGGTCAGGCCATCCGCGGAATAGAGGTCGGCCCCGGCCTGCTGAAGGAACGGAACCGTGGTGTACAAAGGCTTCGCGCCGCTGTAACCGGACAGCTGCAGATAAAAATCCATCGAGTTGCGGCGCAGGGTGGGCATCATATCGGCCACATCATCCCAGGTTTCCGGAATTTTCAGCCCGAGCCGCTCCAGGATGTCCCGGCGATACATGAGCACATAGAATTCCTGGGTTTCGGTCACGCCGAACACCTGATCCCCGAGCGTGTACGGTACCAGGGATTCCGGATTGTATTCCTTCTGCATATAGGAGGCGAAGTCCGGAAATTGATTCAGGTCCACCGCGGCATTCCGCAGCCCCAGATCGAACGGCATATTCGACTGGACCCCCATGATCACATCGGGAGAGATGTTGGTGGCGTTGGACAGAATGATGCGCTGTTCGCTCGGCATGAGGGAAAACTGCACCCGGATGCCGGTTTCCGGCGTGAACAAGGTGTCGGCCAGAGACTGCAGCATCTCCATATAGAAAATCGGGCGGTTGATCCAGACCCGCAGAACGTCATCCTCGGTTTTTATTTTCTCGCTGTAAAAGAGGGAATGGAAAAAGCGCTTGATGCCGTCGGTTATCTTGGCGAAGAATCCGGCTTTGGCCGCGGGCAGCGTTTCATCGCTTCCGTGGATATACAGGCGGTCCACCGCCAGATTCTGATAGGTCAGCTCGTCGATCTGGTCGGACAGATACCGTGCCGCCGATCCCGACCCTTCGCTGAGCAGGGAGAGATTGGCGAACATCTTATCGGGATTTTTGAGGAGCTTCCTCAGATTGTCGGCGGCGAGCTTTATATTCAGAGCAGCGGCGGGATTTTTGGTTTGCAGGGTTCCGAGGCCCTCATACAGTTCCAGAAGCTCTTCCCGATACCCCCGCAGCTTCTCCACAACGCCCGGTATATAGCTCTCCACATCCCAAGTGCGGTATTCGCTTGCCCCGGTTCCGGAGATCTTTTTAATTTCCAGGCCGATGGAGGAAAGGTCGGACAGAATAGCCTGCAGCCGTTCGATATAGGCGGCCACCGGGGTGCCGTCCGCTTCCAGGGAAATGGTGTGCCATCCGGCGTCCAGATACACGCCGGCCGCGCCGTCAGCGGCGGTCAGGGTGGTGTTTTGAAAAGCGACGCCCGTATAGGCGAAGGGCATACTCCGCATCTCGTCAAACAGGCTCCGGCCGTCAATCTGGACGTTTTGGAAAACCGGAATGTCCTCTTTGTAGTTCTGTGAATACCGCAGGCTGATGTGATACACCCCAGCCTGCTTGATTTCAAATCCATACACCACTTTTTGTCCAACGGTGTCAAAAGAGCCGGCGTCGAGGATATTGAGTCGTTTGACCCGGTAGTCATAGGGATACAGGGCCGGATTGCGTTCGGCGCCCGCCCGGATGTGGGAATCGGACTTGACGGTATAGTCCTCTCCTTCGATGACGACGAAATCCGTTCCGGGAGCCTTCCCGGCGAGGGTTTTCGCGTATGCGGCGTAGGATGGCGGTTCGCTTTCGCGCACCACACGGATCCGCTGTACGCTGAGCGGTACATCGTCGCTCGTCAAAGTGAGGGTATGCTCGCCGGCGGCCAGTTCAAATACCGCCGGACGGCGCGAGACGCTTGCCTGGTCCTGCACAAAATCGACGATCGGGGCGTCGTACACCCGCTGCTCGGCGGGCATTTCATTGCCGAAAGCGTCCATGCGATAATTCTTGGAGACGTCCTCCCAGAGCGAGAACACCTGGGTGCGGCAGCCGGTTCCGCCAATCGATACCTGCAGTGTGCTTTTGAGCAGAACGGAGGAGTCCGCCCGGTAGTCGAGCAGCAGGGTATACCGGCCGGTTTCGGGAACGGAGAGGGGGATCTCCCGGGCTTCGCCCACTTTGAGATGAAGCGGCAGACCGGCGGATTCCGAAGACGACCAGACGACCTGTTCCTCATCCACAGCGGTCCAGACGTCGAAATATCCGGTGAAAGCCTTATCCGCGGCCGGAACGACGGCCGCTGCACGGAACTCCACCTGCGTGGTGCACAGAAGCGCTGCCGTCAGCCCCACGGCCAATAGCCGTTTCCCTGTTTGTATACCCATGCTGCAACCCTGTCCTTTCCTGTACGAATGACCGGACGCTTTCAGCTGAACACGGAGGATCCGAGGTTTTCCAAGGACGGGGATGCGGCAATGTTGCCGCATCCCCGTCAGCGCGACCTCGGTCAGCCTTTGAAATCCTGCTGTACCTTCTGCATTTTTTCTGCAAAGACCGCATAGCTCTTCGCAAATTCCTCATTGATTTTCTTTTCGGTTTCCTTGGCGACTGTGGCGGCATCCTGTCCCTGTTCGATGAGTTCCTTGGCCTTGTAGATGTTGTCGTTGACCACGGTCCAGTAATCGGGGAGCACCTTGCTGTAGTCGCCCTTGACGGATTTATCCATGTGGTTATACATGTATTTCACACCGTCCGGGACCTGCTCATATCCGTTGAAGCGCGCGGATACATCCGGATGCGAGCTGGACGGAATGGTGAAGCGGTTGTTGGTCGGGTTGTCCTTGTTGCGCCGGTTCTGCAGTTCCATGCGGGTGATGAGGCCGTCCTTGCCGAATGTGATGAATTTGAGCAGTTCATAGGCGGCCTGCGGATCCTTGGCGGTGGAGAGCATCAGGCCGTAATCGGCGTGAACGATCTGCTTGCTCTGTTCCTTGGTCGGAGCCGGAATGGGGTAGTAATCCCACTTGAACTTGGTCAGGCTGGTATTCATCCAGGAATCGTCCCAGGTGCTCTGGCAGGCGATCAGGATCTTGCCGTCGGCCAGTCCGTCCGCCTTGGCGCCGAATTTTTTGCTGTAATCGTCCAGCCCGCCTGCTTTTGTGATCTCTTCATTCCGCATGGAGTCAGCCACGAGCTGGCTGATCTTGAGCATATCGCTTGTGAAGCCCACAGCCTGCGTAAAGGCGCCGCTCGTGAGATTAAAGGACTTGGTCTCCGGATTATACCCCCACTGATGGCCGCTCTCTTCGATCTGCATCATCAGATACTGGTCGAGGGATTCCACATGGTTGATGCCGGAGTTGATGGTGCTGGTGGCTTTTTTCGCCATATTCAGGAACTCGTCCATCGTCCAGTTGTAGTCGGGCGGATCCATGTTCAGATCCCTGCACAGATCGAGATTGACAATCATAGAGGAGAACTGCAGCCAGGCCGGCAGCGCGTAGATCTTGCCCTCATAGCGGAAACCCTCGAGAGAGGTCTGGTGGATGTACTGGGCCTCGTCGTCCTTGGCGAGGAACTCGTCGAGGGGATAGAGCCATCCCTGCAGGGCAAAGGGAGAAAGGTTATCCCAGCCGAGCACCACATCGGGCATTTTGCCGGCTGTAGCCTGGGTGGAAAGGAAATTCTGCAGATCGCCCGTGAATTCCACGAGTTCCACGGTAATATTCGGATACATCTCGTTAAAGGATTCGAGCCAGATCTCGGTTTCTTCCCGCACGTTGTCCCGCACCGCATACCGGACGGTACCCGACACGTCTTCGATGACCGGCAGCTTGTAGGTGTCCGAGGCGGCGCCGGTTCCGGACGAGGTTCCGCCGCCCGAAACATCGGGATCGTCGCTGCACCCGCAGAGCAGCAGGGAAAGGGCCAGCAGCATGGGCAGAAAGCCCTTGACAAAGCGTTTGAGCATGGTTGGATCCACGACCTTTCTCAGTATACGTTGAGGCTGCGTACGAAATGGTCATTTGATGGATACTGGGGGAAGACCCGTACGATGATTTTTTTGTACGGGGTTTCGGAATCAACGGCCAGTTTGAATCCTTTGATTTCCACGCGGTGCGTGTTGTCGGCCGCAGGCGCCCGGTTAAAATCGAGGAGCGCCGACGACGGTTCCGCGACCTCTCCCAGCTTTTCCTCCACGCCCGAGGTCGTCATGCCGTAGAATTCCACCCGTTTCGGCAGAAAAACCGTCGCATCCCGGTCGAGCAGCCACTCGGTTTCCACGCCGTGGATACGGGAGGGGGTTTTGAGATCGACCGCCAGATCGAAGGATTCGCCGAGATTCCTGACCAGGAGATATTCGCTGCGGGAATCGTCGTCTTTCCAGGAGAGCAGCGGGCCTTTTCCGGTCCCTCTCGTGAGCAGCCGGGTGGCGTAAGCGCCTTTGTATTCCAAATTGGAGAGGCTCATGGTGCCTTTCAGCGTGTCCAGCACGTTCGTCTTGACGCCGCCGAAATGCTCGTCGGGACTAAAGTTCTGGATCGTGCCGTAACCGGTGATCATGACGGGCTGACCTTCCACGAGACTCTGCGGTTCCCGATAGCCGTCCCCGGCCGAGGGGGTGGCGGAGGCGGTATAGAGCCGGATTTCCGAGACGCCGGTGAGAGCGAACTTTTGGGTGATGCGCAGGGTGACGGTCTTGCTCTCGACAGCGGCTTTCAAATCGATGGGAATCCAGACGCCGCCGGGCGCTGCGTCGTAGTATTCCTTCAGAGGATAGACCGCCGTCACCGGTTTCCCATCGACGAGCACATCGATCTTTTCGGGCAGATACACGTTTTCATAAGGATTGTGCTGCAGGTAAAGGCGGACAAACCCGAGGGTGCGGGCGGTGTCCGAATGAAGCTCGATGCTGTATTTCCCGAGTGCTTCTCCCTCAGCTTTTTCAAAGAGGAGCGCCGTTTTCGGCAGTCCGTCCGTCATCAGAGCCGGCGACCCCTCTTTTTGTTTCACGTTCCATTCGCCGCTGACGGATACGCTCATTTCGCTTATGATGTCCCCGCCGAATTCGCGGTTGAGCGTCATGCCGTTCCCATCGACGGACACCGTGGTCAGAGCGGGGGCGGAGGAGCGGTTGCCGGAGGCGTCGTATGCGTATACGGCGTATTCGTATGTATAACCGCCGTCCACCTGCGCATCGGTCACGGTGCCGCCGCCCTCGGCGGCCTGTTCGACTTCCTTGACCCGGATGCGGGTGCTCTCGTCCTGATCGGCCCGCCTGCGCCAGATTTCGTAGCCGACGACCGGACCTTCCGCGCTTCCGTCCACCCGGTCCCAGGACAGGGTGACGTCAAAATTCGATGCGGCGGCGGAAAGCCCTCCCGGAGCGGGCAGGGTCTGCGTATACAGCTTGCCGTTTTCCTTGGCGTATTTGTAGGCCTTGTAGAAGGACTCGTTGGTCCGGTTGATGCCGCCCTTGCCGTATACGAGGCTGTGCAGGCTGAAGCTGACGTGGGCGCTGACATATTGGTCGACCGCCGCCATGTTGTCCGTAAAGCGTTTGATGGTCATGGTGCCGACGCCGTTCATGCTGTACATCTCGGGATTGTTCCACGCGATGGCCGGGCCGTAACCCTTGGCATCGCGGGAAGGCTGGGCGGCTTTCCGCGCCTCGTCCATAACCCGGTACCAGGGGACGATGGTTTCCTTCATGGTGGATTCCCAGCCGCAGCCGTCCTGGGGGGCGATGATGTCGACCCGCGTTTGGGACCAGACCTCGCGGCAGATCGTCTTCCACTGATCCAGCTTGGCGGCGGTGGGCGCCTCGGTCAGGGGCGCATACACGAGCGGGGAAATCAGGATCGGTTTGTCCGGCGTGACCGATTTGATGTGGTTCGTCAGGGGCTGGTAGAAATTCTTGATCAGCCGGGGCAGGGATCCGTTTTCATTTTTGACCGCGTCGTTGTTGAATTCAAACGGCAGGTACCAGCCGGCGATCACATCGCCGTATTCGGAGCCGAACTGCTTCCACAGATCGTCGAATACGTCTTTGGAGTATGCGGCGCTGGAGACTAAGAAGGTGCTTTCTCCCTTGGCGTTCAGGTCGCTGAATCCGGCCGGCATTGCGGAGAACCAAGCGCTTTCCGCAATGTGGAGACCCAGATAAATCTTCATGCCGTTCGCCTTTGCGGCCTCCAGCATAAAGGGGATTTGGTTTCTGTAACCGCCGTTGTCGGGAGCGGCAGGCGTTTCAAAAGTAGGATTGTAATAATACGTCTTGACGGTGTCGTTGTAATACTGCACCGCATATTGGACGACGATGGTCTCGATGCCGACGCCCTTCATCTGGGTCATGATGGCGTTCCAGTCGTCCTGGTTACAGGCGTCGCTGCCGCTGGTCAGCTCCGGCGCCACAAACATTCCCGATAACATGGGCAATTTTCCTCCTGATTCGTCTGCTTTGGAAAATGTCGCTGCGGGGAGCATCAGCGCTCCGGCCAGCAGACAGCTCATACACAGCCGGACAATGCGTTTCATATCCATAACCAACCCTTTCACAGAAACTGAGAGTGGCGAAGCCGTTCCCGGTCAGGAGACCGGCTCGAGAATGATGGAATCGTACATGCAGTAGCCCCAGTTGGCGGTGATGAGGATCTCGTTTTGTCCTTCTTTGAAGGTGAACCCATCCGTCGGAGTCTGGGGATGCAGCTCATCGTTTTCCCATTTTTCCGTGCCGGGCTGGCTCAGCTGCCATTTACCCTGGTTTTTGCCGAGGAAGGAGGTGAGATACTTGGTGCCTTCGTTGATCTGGATATAGTCGCATTTGTTGTTGCCGTCGTCCGATGCCCCTACGACATACACCCGGTATTGACCGGCTTTCGGAACATCGACGGTTAACGTGATGGTGGTGTTGAACAGGAAGATATACCCCTTGCCCGCATATTTTTCCACCTTGGCGGTGCTGGTGGATTTCACGGCTCCTTTGCCGTCCACCGTTCCGTTTTCAAATTCGAACCGCAGCGTGTCCGCGCCCGGTTCCCGTTTGCTCGGATCCACAACGGGGACGTCGGTCCGTTCGAGGGTGTATTCCATCTGGAACGTCAGGCTGTTGCCCGCGGGCTGTTCGGTCTCGCCCCGTTCCAGAAAATCGATGGCGTTCGCGTTGGCGTTGTTTTTATACAAGTTCCCCTCGCCTTTGTTTCCGGTGCTGTCATAGAGAAGGGAGAGGCCGTAACCGGTGTTGCTGCCCTCCGGGTTGCCGTTCATGGAGAGCTCGCAGCCGGTGATGGTGCAGTCCCGGGCATTTTCCAGGCTCAGCCCCACAAAATGATTCTCCGTCATAGCCACCGACTGGATCCGGATATTCCGTCCGTTTTCGACCCGGACGCCGTATTCGAATCCGGAAACCGACAGATTTTCGATCACCGCTCCGTCGACGGCCGTGCTGCCGGAGGACCGCAGGAGGATAGCCGGGGCGTTGTTGTCCCGCAGACTGCCGCCGCCCACGATCTTGGTTTTGTCTATCCCTGCCCCTGTGACGGTCAGGGGCAGGGATTCGTTCAGTTCCAGAAACAGGCCGTTTTCCAGCGTGTAGGTGCCTTCGCACAGATAAATTTTGGATTTTGCAGTGACATCGGTGAGCAGGCCGCCGCTGTTCGGGGAATAGAGGGTAGAGTCCTTTTTGTACACGACCGGCGTGACTCCATACCCCGAAAGCTCGGCGAGAACCGCCTCAGGCGTGTCCTTGGCCACGACGATGTGGGAGTAACCGGTATAGATTCCCCAATCGGGAGACGGGGCGTCGGGGTCCTGGCCTTTGCCGCGCAGCAGCAGCCATCCCGTGAGGACCGCCGCCGTCACCACCAGAGCGGACCCAGCCGCCGCCAGGGCTATCCAACCCTTTTTGGTCATTTGCTTCTTCATACAGCGATCCCCAGCTTTCTACCCTAAATCGGATTTCATATCTCGTTCCGGCGGCGTTTCGGCAGCAGAGCCGCCGCCACGGTGAGACCCGCGAGACCGAAGCCCGCAGCCGCCATCGCCGCATGGCTGTCGGCGCCTGTGTCGGGGTTGAGCTCCAGCGGGATCAGAATGACGGAATCGTAGCAGCAATATCCCCAGTTGGCGGCGATTTCCAGCGTGTTTTTGCCGGATTTCAGGGTATAGCCCTTTTCCGGGGCCAACGGGGCCAGAGCATTGTTGACCCAGTTTTCGGTGCCGGGTTCACACGCTTTGAAGACGCCTTTGTTTTCGCCCAGATAGGAAGTGAGGTACTGATCGCCGCCGTTGATGGAGACATAATCGCACTTGTTGTTGCCGTCGTCGGAGCCTCCGACGATCAGGACTTTGTAGCGGCCGGAAGTGGGAACATATAGATCCATCGCGATTTTCTGATCGAACAGGAAGACGTAGCCGGTCCCGCCGAAGGACTGGAACAGGGCGCTTTCGTTTATCAGCGCCGTGTTGCCGACCAGCGGGAAGTCTTCCATCTCATACCGCAGGGTTCCGGGAACCGCCTTCGGATCCTGGACGAGCGCGTTGATGCCGGCCCGCGCGATCATCAGGCGGGAGAGGCCGGAAACCTCGGCCTTTTCCTTGTCGGACAGGAGCTGATAGGCGGCATAGGCCGCGTCCACCGCATCCTTGTCCGCGGCGGTCACGGAGGCGGGGATCGCCGCGATCATCTGGTTGACCTTTTCGAGAGCCGGAGTCTCCTGCTCCTCGCCGCCGGATACGGGGACCAGGATTACCTGATCATAGGCACAGTAGCCCCAGTTGGCCGAGAAAACCAGGGTGTTCTCTCCCTCGCGGAAGGCGAAGCCCTCTTCCGGAGAGGTGGGAATCAGCACGTTGTTGACCCAGTTTTCGGTACCGGGCTGACACATGGCCCAGCCGTAGGCCGGAGCGGCGGGGGCGGATACGAGCCATTTTTCCGCAGCGCCGTTTATCTGCAGGTAATCGCAGCGGGCGCCGTTGTTGTCATTGGCGGCCACAACGTAAACGCGGTACTGGTTCGCAGCGGGGACGTGGATCTTCATGGTGAAGCCGCCGTCGCCCAGATAGACGTAACCCGATCCGCTGAAGTTTTGGAAATTGGTGCTGTCGGAGGAAATCGAGGTGCCGCCGGCGACCACGGCGTGTTCGGCTTCATACACCAGCTTGTTGTCGACCTTGACAGGCTGCTGGGGCTGGTTGAATTTGTCGAGTTCCTGGATCTGATTCAGCGCTTCGAGAAGCTTGTTGTAGTTGGTGACCTTGGCTTTCTCTTCGTCGTCCAGATCGTCATACCGGTCTTTGAGTGCCTGGATCTTGTCCTTGTCGGCCAGCTGGACCACAGCGGGCAGACGGCCGATGTCGGCCGCGAGCGCTTCGCCGGGGCTGGGTTCCGTATAGGGAACAAGCACGACTTTGTCGTACGCGGATTTTCCCCAGTTAGCGGTGAAGGTCAGCGTGTTTTCTCCCTGGCTGAAGGCAAAGCCTCCGGCGGGGACCGCAGGCGTCAGAGCGCCATCGGTATAGTTTTCAGTGCCAGGCTGGCAGTCGGCCCACTGGTAAGCGGTGCCGCCCGGCAGGGCGATCAGCCAGGGGGCGCTGTCGTTGATTTTGAAATACTCGCATTTATCCCCGGCATCGGTGCCTGCACCCGTGACATAGACGAGGTACTGCCCGGCTGTGGGAACGTTTATCCGCATGGTGAAGCCGCCGTTTTCACCGATTTGGACATAACCGGTGCCGCTGAAATTCTGAAAGTGCTCGTCGTCGCTCGAAATCGAGGCGCCGCCGTTTGTGACGCTAAGTTCGGTTTCGTAGATCAGCTTGTCGCCGTCTGTGGTGGGATCCTGGATGCCGGCCCGTTCGAGCTCGGCGATCTGGTCGAGAGCCACGGTGACCTTGCTGTAGTTGGTCACTTTGGCCTGTTCATCGGCGTCCAGAGCTTCGTACCGGGCTTTGACAGCTTCAAAAGCCGCCTTGTCCGTCAGCTGCACGGCGGAGGGAAGGGCCTCGATGTCCAAGACGAGCTGTTCGCCGCCAGACAGGGTCCACGCCGGGGTGAGGACGATTTTATCGTAATAGAGATAGCCGCCGTTGTTTTTGGCGATCCGGATCGTGTTGCCCCCGGCGGTCAAATTGACAGACGCCACGGGAGTGAAAACAAAGTCGCCGAGGCTGTTGTCCCATCCGGCGGTAGACGGCTGTACATCCTGCCAGGCATAGCCCTGCCCCGGCATGGCCGCGTAGTATTCCGTGCCGTTGATGTACACGCTGTCGTGTTTCCGGCCAGAGGCGTCGACGTTGGCGCCGAAGATATGCACCGCGTAGGCGCCGGCCATCGGCACCTTGATGTTGTAGGTGATGTCGCCTTCGATCACCCGCATGAACCCGCCGCCGCTGTAGCCGGCGAGCGACTCTTTTTCCTGGTCGTTTGCGGGATAGACGGAATCGGCCTTGGCGGAATAGGTTTCCGCCTCAAACACGAGGGTCCCCTCGTTGTAGGACGGGGAGACGGGATTGACGGGTTCGTCCGCCATGGTGGACGGCACGGGAATCAGCAGAAGGGACGATGCCAGAGCGAGGGTTGCTGCGATCGCCATCAAACGCTTTTTCATCAGGAAATCTGCCTCCTCTTTTCTTCTTCGTGAACAAACAGGGGATTGGCCAGGATCAGGGGATCCGTCTTGTCCTTTGTTTGCTCGAGCTCCAGATATTTGGTGGGTGTATACCCAATAACCCGACGGAATGCCTTGGAAAAAGACTGGACGCTTTCATAATTGAGCTGCTCCGCGATCTGGGAGACGCTCAGTTCCCCGTATTTGAGAAGCTGCAGCGCCCGTTCCACTTTTTTGTAGCTGATATACTTCTGCAGGGTGGTCCCGGTTTTTTCCTTGAAGAAATGGGACAAATACGTGTAATTATAACCGAGTTTGTCCGCGAGCTGGCGGATGCTGCCGATGGTGTCGATGTGATCCTCCACGTGGCGGATCACGGCATACACCGCGGAACTGACCGCGTTGTGATAGGAGGAGCGCTGCCAGCCCTCTTCCTCGTCCGTTTCCCGGGTCGCCAGGATCACGATCTGTTCGCAGTAGCTGCGGATCATGGCCTGGCTGTAGGCGGCTTTGGAAAAAAACTCATCCATGCAGCGCATGAAGGGGATGAGGATGTTGTTCCGGTCCCGGGTGAGCTGGTAGGGAATGCGGTCATAATACGTCTTGAGATCGTCGATATCCCCGCCCTCCGCCTCTTCGTTGAAGCGGAACCCGATATAGGTATAACGCAGGATATCCGATTCGCCCGCCTCCATGGCGTGCTGATGTCCCATGGAGTTTATAAGGACATCGCCCTCGGTCAGGCGGATTTTTTCGCCGTCCACATAGGAATAGCCGTGTCCGGATATAACGTAGGTGATCTCATAGACGCTTTGCTCGTGTTCCTCGATTTTAAATCCACGCTCGCAGCAGAGTTCCCCGATCTGGTACAAACTCAAAAATCCGCATTTGACCGGGTTTGCCCAGAAATCGTTGTCGAAATGGAAATACTTGCCCATCCTCTCGGTGCTTGCATCCATACGCGCCCTCGCATTCGTTATGTACAGGGGAGGGTGATCCACCTGTCGGGGTCCTTCATCGCTTTTTGTCCGTATTCCAGAATGGTCACGACCTGCAGCGTCTCCTCTGCCCGGACTTTCGGCACGCCGTCTTTAAAGAACTGCACCAGCTGGACGATGAACTGCTGGTAGAAATCCGACGCCCCCTGCAGCACCACCGCGTGGTCTCCCTCGTAGTTGATCGCCAGGCTGAAATCGCATTCCCAGCCGAGCTGAGACATGGTGGCGGTCCGCCCGTCGCGGAAACGCAGGACAAACGCCGGGGTGTTCGCCGTGCCCACGAACATGATTTTCTCCACGCCCGCGCCCATCAGGCAGATGATCGGCTCGAGCTGGTGGATGCCGTAATTGTCGAAGTGTCCAGGCCCGCGGCTGTGGATGGCCTCGATGCCGTCCTTTTTCAGGCCGGTGTATTCTTTGGAGAAGCGCAGAGCCGAGGTGGAAAAGAAGGGGGTATGCCCGGCCTCTGCCATTTGAATGATCCGCCGGGCAGTTTCCCGGTCGGGCGCGAAGGTTTTGTCGACGTAAGTCGGCTTGCCGCTCGCGAGCGGCAGCCGGCACAGTTCTTCGTGCATCTCGGAGTTGTCCGGCGAGCTGACGATCAGGCAGTCGCTGCGCTCGATGACTTCTTCGGGACTGGACAGCAGTTCCATGCCCGTCTCTTCACAGCACTGCCGGTTGGATTTGCCGCCGGGCCGGTCCATTTTGGCCCAGGCATAGGCCACCACCATCTCACCGCCCGACGCTTCCCGGATCCAGTTCGGATAATTTTCCGCGTGATACTGGTCGAGAAAGTAATCGATAAAGCCGATTTTTTTCATGGTATCCGACTCCCATCCTATAGATTTATCGCCTCATATTCAACGGACTCGATTTTCGTTTGTGGTTGTTTTTTGAAATCACAAAACCAATCCAACCGCCAAAACCCATCCGCCCCATGGCTGAACCTGGCATCTTTTCTGGAAATATCCAAATTATTCGGTTTGGATATAGTCAATACGACCATCTTTTCTCTTCCCATTATAGTGAATGCCCATTTGAGAATCAAGGGCCTAGATATGGGTTTCTGTGGTTCCAATTTGCGAGTCGAACTATTTTTAACTGGATAAAAGCCAAAATTGACACTAATCCACCCAAAATATCCCGCATATGGAGAGGGAAACAAACTCAAATTGGAACACCGGGTTTTGACGGAAGATGAACGGTGAGAGGTCAGAAAACGGGGAGACCGTCTCCGGCCCCTTCCATTCAGGCCGGCGGGGCACCCGTGCGAGAAGAAGGGAAACCGGCCGGCAGTCTGGCATTTTGAGCTTATTTGTGCTATAGTATCGTATGGTACAAGACAGGTGACGACGGGAGGAAGGCCCCATGGATCACAACATGGATTTGCAGCAGGCGATTTACAGCTTTTTGAAAACACAGATCCGATTCGGCGTCTATCGTTTCGGCGATCACCTTCCCATCATGGAAGAGGCTAGCCAAGGGTTTTTGGTATCGATCGACACCGTGCGGTCCGCCTATGCCCGCCTGAGGCGGGAAGGTTACATCACTCTGTCCAAAAGCGTGGGAGCCACAGTGAAAGTGTGCTACAGCCAGGAGGAGATTGACGACAGCAAACGGACCTATTTCGCGGCCCGGCGGGAGGCGCTGACGGATTTGAGCCGCTCGATGGGGCCGCTGTTTGGTCAGGCCCAATGGCTGAGCTTGAAGAACGCGTCCCCGGATACGCTGGACGAAATCGAGACCCTCGCCGCCCGGAACGATGTCCGGCCGGCCTATATGATGATCCGGCATCTCCATCAGATTTACGGCGTATTGGGAAACGATCTGCTTTTGCGTCTCGTCTGGCAGGAATTCATCCTGTTTCAGGCGCCGTTCCTGAGTGTGCCGGAGAATCAGGTGTTCCTCGAAGAGGACCAAAACCCGCTTCTGCACATGACGGCTCTCTGCCGCACCCGGAACTGGGCGGGCCTTCGGATGGCTGTCGAAGCTTTCGGGGAACGGCTGTGCACCGCGGTGGACCGGTTTTATGAGGCGGCCGCGCCGCTGCCGGATGCCGGGCCGTCCGTTTCCTTTATCTGGAACAGCTATAAAAAATCCTCCCAAGTCTGCTATACGCTCGGCATGGAACTGCTTCTCGCTATGAATCGGGAGATCTATCCCTCCGGATCACTGCTGCCTTCACTGCATCAGCTGGCGGAGGAACAGCGGGTGTCCGTCAGCACGGTCCGACGCACTTTAGACCTTTTAAACAGCATCGGGGCGACCGCGTCCATCAATGGAGTGGGAACCCGGGTGCTGTCCCTGGATGAGATTACGGAAAACTGCGATTTTTCCAATCCGATCGTGCGAAACCGCCTGCTGGACTGCGCACAGAGCCTGCAGATCCTGGCGCTGTCCTGCCGAGGCGTGGCCGGTGTCACCCTTCCGGAGGCGGACGAGGCGGCGATACGCCGCGGAATCGGGCAGCTGGCGGAACTGAAGCGGCTGCGCCGTCCGGAATCCGCGGCGTACGAGATGCTGGTTTTCCTGTCTGAGACCGTGCCCCTGAAGGCGGTCCGGACGGTTTACGCGGAACTGATCCGGCACTTGTTCTGGGGATATCCGCTGCGCAGCCTGTTCTCCGGCGAAGCGGCGCTCGCCGCCTTTTATAATCCGATTATCGAGGGACTGATCGCGGCGCTTGAATCGCGCGATACGGAGCGCTTTTCCTCCAAAGTCGAAGAGCTGACGGCCTATGAACTGAATCGGACGATGGATTTTCTGATCCATCTGGGCATACGGGAGGCCGCCGCTTTGAAATGGCGCGCCGGCGAGGACGAACCCGAATGCGGCCGAGTGGGCTAATCGAAATACAGCATAATAAAAACCGGGCAGGAATGAAGTTCCTGCCCGGTTTTTGGATATATAAATCCGCGGGAGGCCGGAAAGACAATGCGCGAGACCGGAAGACGGATCTCCCCCGCGTTTTGTCTTACCGCAGATCAGCGGCGGAGCCTGTTCCGGTGACGATTATAGCCTGCAGGTCTCCGTCGACGTCTCGGACAGGATGCGGTAGCCGTCCCGCCCGGCATCCTTCGCGGCATACAATGCCCGGTCCGCGATCTGATACAGTGCGTCATAATCCAGACCGGGCACAGCCAGTACGGCGCCGACGCTGATGGTCGGATGCCGGCTGTCGTCCAGCCGGATCTGCCGGACGGCCCCGCAGATCGTCTCGCAGACGGTGCTCAGCTCGTCCCGGTCCTGTATGTGCGTCAGATATATGAGGAATTCGTCCCCGCCCGGACGGCCGACGATGTCGTCGTTTCCGACGGTCCTCTGCAGCAGCTCCGCCGTTTCGCGCAGAATTTGGTCCCCGCGCATGTGTCCGTAGGTATCGTTGATCGATTTGAACGAGTCGATGTCCAGCAGCAGCATAGCCCCGCCGCCTGCAGGCCCGGACAAAGCCAGTTGGTTTTCAATCTGTTTCCGGGAGCTTTCGATGTTATAAAGGTGGGTCAGACTGTCCCGCTGTGCTTTGTCCAGCAGCGCGTCTTTTTCGCTCCGCTCCTTGTCGACTATATTGATTTTGCCGATGGCGTATACCGGTTTCCCCAGAGCATCGCAGATGGTTTCCAACGCCATCCGCATCCAGTGCCATTCGCCGTCGAGCCCGACGAGACGCTCCTCGCAGACGCAGCTTTTCCGGGTGTTCAGCAGATCCAGCCAGGTCCGCATGCTTTTCTGCTTATCCACCCCTTCACACGGCCGGTTCAGGTCGTAGCAGCGCACGGCGGCCGTCTCTCCGGGGTTCGATCCGGGGACGTTCAGCACCAAATGGCGTGTTTTGTAGTCGTACTCGAATATCGTATCGTTGGAGATGGCGTATAGGCGCTGATGCTTCTGCAGTTCCAGCTCCATGGCCTTGCTGGCTTTGGAGCGCAGATACAGGATGACGAGCAGCAGCAGGAACAGCAGCAGGAAAATGCCGGACAGAATCAGAATGACCGGTACAGGATTCTTCTGGATAAACACACCGAGAGAAAACGGCTGGGTATTGACGGTGTTGGCATAATAGATGCTCTGCAGATTTTCCGCCGGTATGGATAGGATCGCCTTGTTGAGAATATCGAGAATCGTGTGATCGGCGGAGGCGGCAATGGCAAAGCAGGTCCGGTAGGGTTTGTATGTCTGCGGCACCATTTTCAGCCGGCTGAATTCCGTCAGATTGCTGTAATACTGCGCAGTAAAGGAATCGACATAGGTGTAATCCGCATCCCCGCTGTTGACGGCGCGGATGCAGTCGTCGACCGAGTCGAAAGTGACGACGTTGCCGACGACGTATCCGTGATAGGTGGTCCCCGCCGGCATGGCCAGCCGTTTGCCGTTGATCTGGGAAGCGCTCATACGTTCGTTGAGCAGCAGGGTATAGGGACAGGAAGCATACGGGCGGGTCATGGACAGGTGCTTGTCCCGGGCGGTCTCATACTGATAGGGCATTTCCGCGATGAGATCGATCGAGCCGGAGGCGGCCATTTGGTAGAGCTCTTCTTCGGAACCGGCCTCCTTCAAAGTGAAGGAAAGCCCGGTTTGTTCCGCAATGTACTGCAGCAGGTCCACGCCGATCCCCTTGAGCATTCCGTCCGCTTTGTACTGATAGGGAGGGCGGCTGTTCAGCACACCGACGGTCAGCGGACCGGCCTGTTCGATATACGCCGTCTCTTTTTCCGAGAGCCGGAATTCGTGGACGGAAGGCGTAAAGTAGGTTTCGTACAGAGAATTCTGGTAATACGGATCGATCTGATTGATGCTGGCCATGGCTTCATTGAGCTGAGGAAGCAGGTTCCGGCTGTTGTTTTTGGAGGTGATGAAATAGAACGGCCGGGGAGAAAACCGGGCGATTGTATGCAGTCCGTCGATATAATTCATACTGGTGTTGAGCAGGGCGTCAGCCCGTCCCTCTCTCAGGGCGTTCAGCATGTCCTGATCGTCGGTGCATTCCACCAAGACCGGTTCGATACGGTTGACGCGGCAGAATTCGTAAAGATCGTTCGCCAGGCGGCCTGATGTCGAATATACCGCGATCCGGATGGTCTGCATCCGGGAAGCGTCGATGACGATGGGCTCCTGCCCGACCGCCAGAGTCTGCAGGACGGTTTCGACCGTGCCGCAGCTGTACCCGCCGTAATCGAATTCCGCCGCCATCTGCTCGCTGTACAGTATGGAGCCGATAAAATCCACCTCTCCGTTGCGGACCATGTCCAGCAGCACGGAGAGCTGCTCGTTCTCATCCCCGGGTACCTGTACAAACTCATAGTCCCAGCCGGTATATTGGGCGATTTCCTCCAGGTATTCGTACGTGTATCCGGTATAGGCACCGTTTTCATCCAGATCGGTGATGCCGGCCTGCAGCGGATAGGCGATGCGCACGACGGTGCTTTCTTCAGCTCCAGCCGCCAGGCTGCCCATGAAGACGGCCGAAACAAGGAGAAGGGCGAGCTGGCCCGCTAGATACGATACCGTTTTCTGTGTTCGATTCATATGGCATCTCCTCCGGCGCCCGCACACGCACCCTTGCTCACATACCTATTTAGTATAGCAAAGAAGGCGGCAAAGTGCAAGAGGCCGCCGCAGGACGGCTTGGATCCGGACTGAAAAAAGCCGTGTTTTTCCGCTTGCGGCCACGACGAAAACCGGCCGGAAGGGGCCCTGAAAACACAGCGAGTTGAAACCGCCTGTCCGGCCTGTTATAATAAAAACGGCCGTTTGTTTATATTGCCGAACCATGTATAAAAAGGAACTCGTATAGCCACTTGCATTTTCGAGCACGATATCTTTGGAAAGGAAAACGATGAACACACCAACGCTTAAAACGGAACGGCTTATTTTAAGACGATTTACCGAAAAGGATTTGAAAGCCCTATATACACTTTACAGTGATGAAGAAGTCAATCGGTTTTTGCCATGGTTCCCATTCAAAACCCATGGCAGACGCCGCGTTATTTTATAAGAATCGATTGGAAAGTCAGTACCGTCAGGGGGTCAAAAAACAACCCCCTTCAGCATGATCCTATCGTGAGATAAGCACCCGGCATTCTGTGTTTCGCACTTTCCGGGTCAGTTGCATCGTAGGTAAGCCAGCCGATATCCAGCGCCTCTTTAAACACCGACTCACGTGGGAACATCAAATTCCCCACGGCATGCTGGACGGCAAACTCATCGTCCTTAAGAAAAAACGGTACTTCGGCAAGTACGGCCTCGCGGCACACCTTATACTGCAATTCAAACAATTCTAAAACTGGCGCGATAAGTCGATCATACTCCGCTTGCTGTTCGGATGTCAATGGCTTTATTTTGTCGGCAAATGATACCCAGATGGTTGGGATAAGCGCCTCACCATCTTTTTTTACATAGCCAAAAGCAATCAACTCTTCCACTAGAGCAGCGGGAGCTTTCTTCGGAGTTTTACATGCAACCGCCACGAATGCGTGCAGCTGTTCGAGTGACAAGAAGTCTGCAGTCTGCTCGTTAATCTTTTTGTAGTTGAACTTATACTGTCCAAACTGATAATGGTAGCCTCCGCTGTTGCATTCGGGAGTTTCGCCGCAACCATGAAGACCCACAAAAGGCGGACGGGCTACGGAACAATCCTCCAATCCCATGAGATCCCACTGCCCGCCATTTGGTCGAATCAGTTGAATCCGTGTACCGTTTTCTCATGAAAGGCTCACCAAGTTATCGACGATAGACTCATTCACCTCATTCATGAAAAAAAGATGCTTTGGAAATTTTTGCGGCAAGACTTATAACCAAAACGGACTGGCAGCGCAGAGGGGTGTTGTGGGCGCTTACAAGCAAACAGCGGAAGCAGACGTGACCCGTTTCGAGGGAGCGGGCGGATGATATTTTTTACTGCCGAAAGCAAAAAAAACGTCGGAGCAAAGCGGACTTTGCTCCGACGTGGTGCCGGTGGCCGGACTCGAACCGGCACGGTGTCGCCACCGGTGGATTTTGAGTCCACTACGTCTGCCAATTCCATCACACCGGCATGTGTGAAAAACAAAAATAGTATACACGAAACGTCAATAAAAAGCAAGGGGTTTTTCCGCGGCTTTTCGGTTGCAGAAAAGGTCGAATCATGGTACACTATATCCGATCTGCAAACGGCCTGTCATGAAGGAGAGGATCGACCATGCCGTCACGCCATCTCATCGACATCACCGATTTATCCGCGCAGGAATGGGAGGACATCACCCGTCTCGCCTGCGATATCGGCTCTCATTTGGACGATTATTACGGCGTGTGCCGGGGGAAGATCCTGGCCACGCTGTTTTATGAGCCCTCCACCCGCACCCAGATGTCCTTTCAGACCGCCATGCTGCGGCTGGGCGGGCGGATCATCGGGTTCGACAATCCGGCGAACTCCTCGGTTTCCAAAGGGGAATCCTTGAAAGATACCATCCGGGTGGTCAGCGGCTACGCGGACATCATCGCTATGCGGCATCCGGTGGCCGGGGCCGCCCTGGCCGCCTCGCTGTATTCCCGCGTACCCGTCATCAACGCGGGGGACGGGGGACATCTCCATCCCACTCAGACGCTCACCGATATGGTGACGCTCCGCCAGGAAAAGGGACGGTTCGATCATCTGTGCATCGGGCTGTGCGGCGATCTCAAAAACGGCCGGACGGTTCATTCCCTCATCCGCGCGATGGCGGCTTTCCCGGGCAACTCCTTTGTGCTCATCTCCACACCCGATCTGGGTATCCCGCCCTACATCAAGGATTTTCTGGCAGCGGCGGGCTGTTCGTATACGGAAATGGACAATCTGGCCGATGCGATGCCGCTGCTCGACGTGCTGTATATGACCCGCATCCAGCGGGAGCGCTTCGCTTCCGCCGAGGAATACGAGCGTCAGAAGGGCGTTTATGTGCTCGACGGCGCGAAAATGAAGCAGGCGAAACGCGATCTGATCGTTCTGCATCCGCTGCCGCGGGTGGACGAGATCACCGTCGAGGTGGACGACGATCCGCGGGCGAAGTACTTTGAGCAGACGGAATACGGGCTTTACGCCCGGATGGCCCTGATTGCCAAGATGCTGGAGGGCGAACAGAAACGCCTCGATCCGGTCCCGGTCAGACAGGCCTTCCGCTGCGGGAACCCGCACTGCATCACACATAAAGAACCCTATCTGCCCCCACTGTTTGAGAAGGCTGGTGATCTGGTTGTCTGCCGATACTGCGAAGAGCGTACCCTGCTCCCTTGAGCGGGTGCTGGTGATATTGGGCTCCCCCCATCCGCATGGCCCGACGGCGCGGCTGACCAAGGCGTTGCTGGACTTTCTGCCCGCGGGGACGCATACGATGGTATGGGACTGTTTTGACCGGATGCCGCTTCCCTGCGACGACTGCGGTTACTGCAAGCGGCGGGAGGGCTGCTCCAAGCGGGATCTCGACGGCTTTTATGCGGAACTGGAGGCGGCTGACCTGCTGGTGTTTGCGACACCGGTGTACCATCGCTCCTTTCCCGCGCCCATGAAAGCGGTGCTCGACCGGCTGCAGCGGTATTGGTCGGCGAGGTTTATCCTGGGGATCCGCCCGCCGATCCGGAAACCCAAAAAAGGCTTGCTGCTGACGGTGTCGGGAAGCCCGTCCGACGAGGGCGGGCGGCTGATTGAGCAGCAGCTGGCGCCTCATCTCACGGTTCTGAACACAGTGCTCGCCGGAGCGGTGCACGCCGTGAACGCAGACGCCGGGGTTCCGCTCGACGAGGCGGAGGCACAGATGCGGACCATCCTGCAAACCATATATGGATAGGGAGGACGGGTATGGATCTCTATATTCGCCAGCGGGTGTTTGCCTGGGGAGACAAATACGATATAACCGATGACCAGGAGAGGCCGGTGTTCCGGGTGGAGGGCGAGGTCTTCACCTTCGGCGCAAAGCTGCATCTGTACGACCTGAAGGGACAGGAGCTGTACTATGTGGAGCAGGAACTGTTCCACTTCATGCCCCGCTATACCGTTTATAAAGGCCGGACGGCGATGGCTTCGGTCCGGAAGAATTTTACCCTGTTCGGCCACAGCCTCACGGTCGAAAGCGGATATGGGCGCTTTGATATCGAGGGCAGCGTGTTCGGCTGGGATTTCCGGATCCTGTACAACGGCGGAGAGGTGGCGACCGTTGAAAAGGCGCTCCTCTCCTGGGGCGATACCTATCGCCTGCACATGGACGTCGGAAACGGCGATCCCGCGTTTCTCTGCGCGCTGGTCGCCGCCATCGACAACTGTGTACACAACGAGAACCGGAACTGACACACCGCCGCGATTCGGATGAATCGCGGCGGTGTCTTTGCCAGGGGGCGGCAGCGCAGGCCGGCCTATCAGGGTCTCAGCATCTCCCGCAGCAGGGCTTCCGCCTGCCGGGGATCCGCTCCGCCCTTCGTGTCCCGCATAACGCATCCAATCAGGGCCTTCAGCGCCTTTTCTTTGCCGTTTTGGATGTCCCGGACCGCTTCAGGATGAGCGGAGATGACCTCGCGGCAAAGGGCGGCGAGACGCTCCCCGTCCACCTTATCCGCGTCCAGTTCGGTCAGCAGATCGGCGGGGGTGCGGCCGGTGTCCAGCATACGCTCGAGCAATATCCGGACCTGGCCGCTCCGTATCCGTCCGCTGTCGGACAAAACGGCGAGCTCCCGCAGGGAGTCCGCCGCAACCGGCAGCGGCTCCTGTTCCCTTGCGGCCTCGGAGCCGAGCTTCCGGAAGACGCCGTCTAGAATCAAGCGGGCCACCGTGGCCGGACAGGCGCCTTTGGACGCCTCATCGAACAGGTCGGCGATGGGACGGTGCCGCACGAGCAGGCGGGCGTCGGCCTCGGACAGGCCGTATACCCCGGTATACCGCGCGAAACGGGCCGCCGGTAGTTCGGGCAGGGAGGCCCGCAGCCGCTCGATTTCGTCATCGGACAGCCGGACGGCCGGGAGGTCGGGTTCCCGGAAATACCGGTAATCGTCCGCGTCCTCCTTGCCGCGCATCCTCTTGGTGGTGCCGGTTTTCTCATCGAAACGGCGCGTTTCCTGCTCGACGGCGCCGCCTAAGGCGAGCAGAGCCGCCTGTCGCTCGCGTTCATACGCCACAGCTTTTTCGAGAAACGAAAAGGAATTCAGATTCTTGATTTCGGTCCGGGTGCCGAGGGCGGAGGCTCCCATCGGCCGGACCGACAGATTGACGTCGCAGCGCAGAGAGCCCTCCTGCATGTTGCCGTCGGAAATCCCGAGATGCCGCATCAGCAGCCGGATCGACTCCAGATATTCCCGCATTTCGGCCGCGCTGCGGAAATCCGGTTCGGTGACGATTTCGATCAGCGGGACGCCGGCCCGGTTGTAGTCGATGAGGGTTTTGCCCTGTCGGTGGAGGAGCTTGCCCGCGTCCTCCTCGAGATGGATGCGGGCGATCCGGATCACCCGGCCGTTCGAAAGCGTGAGATGCCCGTTTTCGCAGAGCGGGCGGTCGAACTGGGTGATTTGATATCCTTTCGGGAGATCGGGATAGGCGTAATTCTTCCGGTCCATATACGAAACCGGCCGGATGCGGCAGTTTGTCGCAAGCCCCGCCAGAACCGCGAAGCGCACGGCCTCCCGGTTCAGACGGGGAAGGGCTCCCGGCAGCCCGAGGCAGACCGGGCAGCAGTGGGTGTTGGGCTCGCCGCCGAAGGCTGCGGAACAGCCGCAGAAAAGCTTCGATTTGGTGGCAAGCTCGACATGGGTTTCCAGCCCGCCGACCAGTTCATACGGCGCGGAAGCGGTCATATCGTCACCCCCTGTATCGCCCGGGTGCACAGGAAGGCGCCGTCCGTTTCCCGCTCAAACCGATGGGCGGCGTTGAGCAGAAGCGCCTCCGAAAAGGCCGGGCCGATGAGCTGCATGCCGATGGGCAGCCCCTTTTTGTCAAAGCCGCAGGGGACGGACAGAGCCGGCAGCCCGGCCAGGCTGGCCGGCGCCGTGCACAGATCCGTCCGGTAAAGGTCCGCCGGATTCATGGCGGAACCGCAGGGGAAGGCGGTGGAGGGAGCCGTGGGCATGAGCAGCAGATCGCAGGAAGAGAAAACGTCCTCGAACCAGCGGATGAGCCAGCGGCGCAGGGTCTGCGCCCGCTTATAATACGCATCCGCGTATCCCGCGCTCAGGACATAGGTGCCGAGCAGGATACGCCGCTGCACCTCCCGGCCGAAGCCCTCGCTGCGGGCGCGGCGGATGCCGCCGTCCGCGGGGACGGGACCGGTGCGGATACCGTCGTACCGCGCGAGGTTGGAGGAGGCTTCGGCGCTTGCGAGAATATAATACGCCGAAAGAGCGGGTGCGAGGTCCGGCAGCGATCTTTCCACGGTTTCGGCGCCCATGCCGCGGAAAACGGCGGCGGCCTGTTCCAGCGCCTGCTCCACCTCTGGCTCTAGACCGTCCAGGCCGGCGGAGAGAAGCCCGATCCGCCGCCCCCGGAGATCCCGGCCGAGTGAGGCGGAGGCGGACGGCCCCTGCCGTCCGGTACAGGTGGCATCCCGGTCGTCCGGGACGGCGATGGCGTCGAAAACCAGGGCGGCGTCCGCCGCCGTGACGGTCAGGGGACCGATCACATCGAGGCTCGAGGCATAGGCGATCAGACCGGTGCGGGGGACCGCGCCGTAGGTGGGCTTCAGACCGGTGAGCCCGCAGAAGGCGGCCGGCAGCCGAACCGATCCGCCCGTGTCGGTCCCCAGCCCATAGGCGGCAAGGCACCCCCCCACGGCGGACGCGGTGCCGCTCGAGCTGCCGCCCGGGACATAACCGGGAGCGGACGGATGACCGGCGGCGCCGAAGCGGGACGTCTCGCCGGTCGATCCCATGGCGAACTCATCCATGTTGGTTTTGCCGAGCAGAACGGCGTTTTCCCGCTTCAGGATCTCCCAGGCCGCGGCGTCGTAAACCGGACGGTACTCTTCCAGCATCCGGGAGGCACAGGTGGTCCGGATGCCCTTGGTGGACAGATTGTCCTTGAGGGCCATGGGAATCCCCTCGAGCGGGCGGAGCGGCTCCCCGGCCGCCCGCTTTTGATCCACCCGCCGGGCGGTGTCCATCGCTTCGCCGGGCGTCAGGGTGATATAGGCGTTCAGACGGGGATTGTCCCGTCCGGCGGCGTCCAGATACGCGGCCGTCAGCTCGGTGCAGGAGAGACGTCCGCACACGAGTGCGTCGTGCAGGGCGGACAGCGGCGAAGGCATCATAGCGTCTCCTCCCGTCTGTCCGGAACCGTGAAAAACCCGTCCTCGCCGCCCCCGGCCGCTGCGAGAAGGGCGCCGCGGTCAAAAGAGGGCCGGATACGGTCTTCCCGCGGGGGGAGTCCGGTATTCTCGGATTCTTCCGGCGTGCAGACAGGCAGGGTGCGGACGGCGTCCGCAAAGGCCACGATTCCGGCCATGTCGGCCGTCAGGGCTTCCAGTCCCTCATCGGGAATCTCCAGCATCGCCAGCCGAAGCATGTCCCGCATCTCGTTTTGATCCACTGCGCCGCGCTCCCTTCCGCCGTTCCGTTTGGGAAGAGTATACCATGCGGGCGGAAACTTCTCAACCGGTTCCGGAACAACCGGCCGGGGCAGATTCCGGGAAATCCGCATATCCCCATTGACAAACCGGGGCGGATGGGGGAGAATAGACAGAGAAAGCCCCCCTTGTGGAGTAACCTTTCGGAAAGGCTGGCAACCATGAAGAAACGATGGCGGAGCGGTGCCCGATGGCTGGTGGTGCCGCTGATTTCACTGGCTTTTTTGTCCGGGCTGCCCGTATCGGCCGCCCGGGAAGGCTATGTGAACAATAAACTGAATGTGATCACCGAACCGGGCGAGAGCTCCAGCTACGTCTCGTTTTATAAAGACGGGAAAAAGGCGTCGCTCGACGATATGACCTGGACCGACAACGGCCGGCACGGCAAGGCTTTGCTGCTCGACGGGGTGTCGGAATATCTCCAAATCCCCAAAAAACAGATGGCGATCCCGTCGATGACCTTTACCGCCTGGATCAACTGGCAGGGTGCCAAGGATCCCGCGGACCCGGACGGGCTCTACGGCCAGCGGATTTTCACCGTGGCCCGGGGGACCGACCGGTTTCTGACCTTGTCTCCCCATATGCGCAATCCGGACAAAACGGATGACCGGGGCGGCATTCTCGACGGCGTTTACGTGGGCTATGCTTTCGATCCCCAGAAAAAGGGGACTCTGACGGAGCTCTGGAATCCGGCGGCAGATGGGCAGGAATCCTACGGCCTGCCGACAGGGGAATGGCATCATCTCGCGGTGGTCACCACGGGGAAAGAGATGCTGCTGTATATCGACGGACGCCTGTGGCAGAGTCAGCTGCTGGTCAGGTCGGTCGCGGAACTGGATGCCCCGAACATGAAAATCGGCGCCGGTTTTGACGGCGGGCCTTTCCTCAACGCCATTCTCGACGACGTGGCGGTATACGAAACGCCGCTGTCCGAAGAGCAGATCGGCCGCGCCATGCAGGGGGCGGATCCCTTTTCGTCCGATCCCACATCGGCCGCGCCCGATCCGTCTCGTCCGACCGCGCCGACCACGACCACCACGACCGGTGTGCCCTTCACCACCACCGCCTCTCATGTGGATTTCAACCAGCCCAGCCCGCTTTTCGGCGTGCCGCTCTGGTCGATGATCCTCATCATCGTGCTGGCGTCTCTGTTTGTGATCTTGTCCATTGTGCTGAGCCTCATTGAGGTTTTCTGGCGCCGTAAGCGATAGGGGGCGGAGACGATGAAACGATGGATGAAAGCGGCCCCCTTCCTGGCCGTTTGTCTGACGGTGTGCGCTCTGTTCGCGGCGCCGGTCCGGGCGGAGGAATTGTCCGCCGTCAAGGAGTTCACCCTGCTGGACAACGCGGGGGCCAGCGTGATCGAGGAGACCCCGTCCGATCCGGCCTTCTGGGAATATCCCACGGTCCCGGCCGGTCAGACGAAACGGACCGAGGGAGTCCTCACCATTAAGAACAATACGGGGCTGGATGCATCGGTCCGCCTGGAGCAGGTGGAGCTGCCCTATGACGATCCGGATGCGCTCGATTATCTCGCGGCCCTGACCATCACGATCCGGGACGGGGACACGGTTTTGTACAGCGGCCCGTACAGCGCCGTCAACGACGGAGGGCTGAATCTGACCGCTCAGGTCCCGCCCGGACAGACCAAATCCTATACCGTCTCCCTGCGGTGCGCGTTCGCGTACAAGGGGGATCCGGTTCAGGTGACGGACCGGCTGTACTGGCAGTTCAAGGCCACCTCGACGGTGATCGAAAATCCAGGGAAACAGCCCCCGGCCATGTCGCCCCTGGTGCTGACGCTGTTCTGTGTGGCGGGGGGGCTGGTGCTGGTGTGCGCGGTTGTGGGCGGCTATGCCGCTCTGCGGAAGAGCCGGCACTAGAACCGGCAGCTCTGGAATCTCCGGAATCAAACAAAAGGGAGCGCCTTGGCGCTCCCTTTTGCTGTTGTTTTAGGAAGGATAAGCGGCAGCCGTGCCGTCTGAATCGCCCCATATAGGGCTGAGGACCCGGGGATAGGGCCGGTTTCCAACCCTATGATTTTATAACCACCCAATCCTTGGGGCCTCGGGCCCCTTCCTGTATAGCCGTTGGTTTGGGTGTTCACATTCCTGCCGGTTTTCCTTAAAAGAAAACCGGCCAACTATCTTGCGTCTTTGCCTTTTGTACTTTGTTATCCCCGGGCAAATGCGGAAGCATTTGCGCAGGCCGGGGAAGATACCGGCCGCACTGTCCGCGTCCGGCCCGGCCTTCTCCGCACAGAGAAAGGAGGTGCCGAAGGCATATGTGCCTTTGCGCGGCATGAGCGAATAAAAACTCGCCATAATTTTATCACTGTTTTTAGTAGCCATGAGTGCTAACAAGGTTTGGCCTGAAGGCCACCCCCTTTCTTTACTCAAAGAAAGGGGGGAAAGAAGCGTCAGGGGGCATGCCCCCTGAACCCCCGGGTGATCCTGTCGGCTTTCTTTTTAGGAAAGCCTCCCCAGTGTTATCACCCTATCGAACGATACAAGTAGGGCTGCGGCCCAGGGGGTGGGGTGGTCATAAAATTATGCATGACCCTCGAGCAGCTCGTCCACGGATATACCGAACACGTCCGCCAGGCAGAGCAGCTCGTAGTCGGTGACGATCCGGGCGTTCCGCTCGATTTTGCTGATGGCCTGTTGATCGATGCCGACACCCTTCATTTGCAGTTTTGTTGCCAGCGCCTCTTGTGAAAGACCCAGACGTTCCCGTTCGATTCGTACCCTTTGAGAAACGATGTTCCGGTTGTCGTTAAAGCGAATAGTTTTCATGATAAAATCTCCTACATCAATGAGATGTTATCTTGACTTTATCATATCCAAAGTGTTATACTTACATCAATGAAACGTAATTGGAAAATTTGAATGGGAGATGCGATGTAAGGGGCCCCCCTGACGCTTCTTTTTCTTTTTTATTTTATTTGCCCAGGGATGACAAAGTACAAAAGGCAAAGACGCAAGATAGTTGGCCGGTTCTCTTGATGAAAACCGGCAGCAGCTAAATCACCTGAATCAGCCCATACAAGTAGAGCTGCGGCCCAGGGGGTGGGGTGGTCATAAAATTATGCATGACCCTCGAGCAGCTCGTCCACGGATATACCTGAACACGTCCGCCAGGCAGAGCAGCTCGTAATCGGTGACGATCCGGGCGTTCCGCTCGATTCGTACCCTTTAGCTGAATTTACCCCTATCCGGGGATATTTCTACCACTGGAGCCTTTAAAAGCATGGAGATGTTGAGTATACTGGTGTTGACAGTTATCCCCGAAAATCTATGAATGGAGGTGCCGAGATGAAAAGCTGTAGAGTTGAGCTCAGCGATGAATTGTACGAGATATACCAGGATATTGCCAAACTGAATGGCAAACCCGTAGAGGACTGCCTCTCCATCATCCTGGATCGCGTGATCCGCACCATGATCGAGAAAGCGGAACCGCACGGAGAGGGGTAGGCTCCGTGTTCCCGGAGCACGCCTCCGGCGGATACAAATCCTTTTGACAGGAGATTTACCGGATATTTCCGGCCCGGCCCGCCCATACTGGATACGAAGAATCCGATGGGAGGCCGAAGACATGACACAGGCGCGCGGGCCCTATTTCGAGGGCTGGTATTTCAAGCATCAATGGGACGGGGAGACGCTGGCATTGATCCCCGGTTTTTTTGTGGAAAAAACCGGGGAACGGGGCGCGTTTCTGCAGGTGATCAGCGGCCGGGGCTCTTGGTTTCTCCCCTGTCCCCTGGACCAGTTCGGCTGCCGGCCCGATCTCCCGGCCGTCCGGATCGGGGAATCGCTGTTCACCCCCGAGGGCGTCCGGCTCCATGTGGAGGGAGACGGCTTGTCCCTGCACGGGGAAATTCGCTATGGGTTTCTCACCCCGCCCCGGTCCGATATCATGGGCCCGTTCCGCCTGGCCCCGGGCCTGGAATGCCGGCACACGGTCATCAGCCTGGGGCACAGCCTCCGCGGCCGGATCACCCTGAACGGAGAGTCGTTCCGCCTGGACGGGGGGACGGGCTATATCGAGGGGGACCGGGGCCGTTCCTTCCCGAAGCGGTATACCTGGACCCAGTGCAACACCTTCGGAAACCGCACGTGTGGGGTGATGCTGTCGGCGGCGGAGATTCCCTATATGGGCCTGCGTTTTACGGGCTGTATCGCCTCGGTCTGGTACGAGGGACGGGATATCCGCCTGGCGACCTATACGGGGGCGAGAGCCGCGGTGTGGGAGCCGGGCCGGGTCGCGCTGGTGCGCGGCGAAACCCGGCTGGAGGCGGAACTCCTCGAAGCCGCCGCCCATCCTCTGAAAGCCCCGGCCATCGGCCGGATGGCCCGCACCATTCACGAGCACGTCCGCTGTACCGTCCGGTACCGCTTTTATCAGGGCGGGCACCTGTGCTTCGACCGGACCAGCCCGTCGGCCAGTTTTGAAGAGGACGGATTGGAGTCCGCCCCTTCTCTCAGATAAACGGTGCAATCGGTTCCCATTCGTGGTATACTAGCGCTATAGACTATGCGACGGAAGGCGGACAAGCTATGCGTTTACTGGTTCTCGACGGCAACAGCATTTTAAACCGCGCGTTTTACGGCATCAAGCTCCTCACCACCAAAGACGGGCATTACACCAACGCCCTGGTGGGGTTCCTCAATATTTTCCAGAAACTGCGGGATCAGACCGAGCCGGACCGCATCGCCGTTGCGTTTGATCGGAAAGCCCCCACCTTCCGCCATCAGCAGTACGCGGCCTATAAAGCCGGACGGAAGGGGATGCCGGAGGAACTCGCCGAGCAGCTGCCGGTCATCAAGGAGCTGCTCACCCTCATGGGGTGTACCGTCGTGGAAAAGGACGGCTACGAAGCCGACGACATCCTCGGCACCTTGTCGGCCGCCGCCGTCCGGCAGGGCGGGGAGTGCTTCATCGCCACCGGGGACCGGGACGCTCTCCAGCTGGTGGGGGACAAGGTGACGGTGCTGCTCGCCGCGACCAAAATGGGCCGGCCCGACACCTCCGCCTACGACATCCCGGCCATCGAAGAAAAATACGGGCTGACGCCCCCGCAGCTCATCGATCTCAAGGCCCTGATGGGGGACGCGAGCGACAACATCCCGGGCGTCCCGGGGGTGGGGGAAAAAACGGCGCTGGATCTGCTCCATCGCTTTCATTCCCTGGATGAGCTGTACGCTCATCTCGATTCCCCCGATATCCGCGACGGGGTGCGGAATAAGCTGGCGGCTGGCCGGGACAGCGCGTATCTCAGCCGGGAGCTGGGCACCATCTGCTGCGAGGCGCCCGTGGAAACCGATATGGACGCCTATGTCGTCCGGGCCGTGCAGCGGGAGGAGCTGTCCCGCCTGATGGCGCGGCTGGAATTTTTCAAGCTCATGGAGAAAATGGGTCTGAACGATCCCCTGCCCACACCGGAGGTCGCGCCGGATGCTGCGGAAGAGGCGGACCGGCCGGCGGTGGTTCTCCCCTGCGTGACCGCGGCGGACCTGCTCGATCTGGTGCGGGACACCCGGCAGCTCGATCTGGTCCCGGCTGTGGAAGAGGGCCGCTTATGCGGTTTTTGGGGCGTGGCCGCATCCAAAACCGGCCGAAAAGCCGCGTATTTCGGCCGGAATGAGGCGGAATACGATCCGTTTCTGTCGATACTAAAGGACGACACGGTGGAAAAACGCACCCATGACGTCAAAAAGCTGACCGCCCTATTGCGGCGCGGCGGTGCGGACGGCCCTGTTCTGCGGCAGGTGTCCATGGATACGATGCTCGCGGGCTATCTGCTCAATCCGCTCGCCTCGGGGTATGAGCTGACCCGGCTCGCCCAGGAATATGAGGTGACCGCGCCCGCGGCGGAGGGGATTCCGGCCGAAGCGGCCGTTCTGTCCGCGGTGGCCGACCGCTTCGAGCAGGAGCTCGGAGAGCGGGAGATGGGGGATCTGCTGCGGGAGATGGAAATTCCGCTGGCAGGGGTCCTCGCGGATATGGAGGTGCTCGGCTTCGAGGTGGACGGCAAGGGCATCGCGGATTTCGGCGCCCTGCTCGAAGACCGGATCACCGCGATCCAGGAGCGGATCACGGAAGCGGTGGGGTATGCGTTCAATCTCAATTCCCCGAAACAGCTCGCCGTCGCGCTGTTTGAGGATCTCGGCCTGCCGGCCAAGAAAAAGACCAAAACCGGCTATTCCACCAGTGCCGAGGTGCTCGAAAGCCTGCGGGACGCCCATCCGGTTGTGGAGATGCTGCTCGATTACCGCACCCTGTCCAAGCTCAAATCCACTTACTGCGACGGCCTGCTCAAGGTGATCGCCCCGGACGGGCGGATCCACTCATCCTTTAATCAGACCGAAACCCGCACCGGGCGGATCTCCTCGACCGAGCCCAATCTGCAGAATATTCCCGTCCGGCAGGAGCTGGGCCGGGAGCTGCGCCGCTTTTTCCGGGCCAGGGAGGGCTGGGTGCTCTGCGACGCGGACTATTCCCAGATCGAGCTGCGGGTGCTTGCCCACATGGCGGGCGACCCGACCATGATCGAGGCGTTCAATACCGGCGCCGATATCCACCGCATCACCGCGTCCCAGGTGTTCGGTATTCCCGAGGACATGGTGACGCCTCTCATGCGCTCCCACGCCAAAGCGGTCAATTTCGGAATCGTCTACGGCATTGGGGCCCATTCCCTTTCGCAGGATATCCACGTCAGCTATGCCGACGCCAAGACCTACATCGAGGAATATCTCCGCCATTATGGGGCGGTGGCCGGGTTCATGGACCGGCTGATCGAGCAGGCCAAGGACTGTGGTTACGCAAAGACCCTGTATGGCCGGCGCCGTCCTCTGCCCGAACTGCGGGCCTCCAACGGCGTGACCCGGTCGTTTGGGGAGCGGGTGGCGCGGAACATGCCCATCCAGGGCACGGCGGCGGATATCATCAAGGTCGCCATGGTCCGGGTCCACCGCCGCCTCACCGAAGAGGGGCTGCAGGCCAAGCTGATTCTGCAGGTGCACGATGAGCTGATCGTCGAGGCGCCCGAAGAGGAGGCGGAACGGGCTGCGGCGCTGCTGAAAGAGGAGATGGAGGGCGCGGCCGCCCTGTCGGTGAAGCTCTCCGTCGACGTCAATGTGGGAAAAACCTGGTACGACGCCAAGGGATGAAAGACATATACGATAACAAGCGGCCGCGCCTGGCAAGGCGCGGCCGCTGTTTGCGTGGGATATACATTGGAGACCACCCCAACCCCCGGGCCGCAGCCCTGCTTGTATGGGCTGGTTAGGCAAAACTGGTTGCCGCTGGTTTTCCTAAGAAGAAAACCAGCAAGAAACCAGGGGGTTCAGGGGGCATGCCCCCTGACGCTTCTTTCCCCCCTTTCTTTGCGTAAAGAAAGGGGGTGCTGAAGGCATATGTGCCTTTACGCGGCCACAAGCGCAAAAAATGCTTTTATCAATATAGAAGCAGGTTTGGCCTGCGGGCCACCTTCTTTTGGCCTGAGCCCCAAAAGAAGGCAAAAGGTCTCCCGGGGTTCCCCCGGACCCCAGGTTATTGGACGGTTTTCTTTTGAGGAAAACCGTCATTAACGATATTGCCTGAATCAGCCCATACAAGCAGGGCTGCGGCCCGGGAGTTCACCCCGCTGGGTTTTTATAGGGGTCTCGTCCTATATGCATGAATAGAATTCATGCATTTTCAATTTCGCTCTCTGCATTTTTATGACACAAGTCGTGTCAAAATTCAATATCACCGATCTTATCTGCTATACTGTGCTTGCAAAAATAAATTTGAGGTGATAAAAATGGAAACCAACCAGCATGTCTGTCTGAACTGCGGCTATTACCGGCGTCACTACATCTGGAGTTTTGAATTCCGTCCGGTCGATTACGGCCACTGCGTCCATCCGCCCCGTATCCGGCACTGCCGTCCGGAGGATGCCTGTCCGAAATGGATCCCCCAGGACGAGATCTACCGAAATCGGTACATACCCTGAAAACCGGCCCGGTCCCCATATTCCATTGCGGAGAGTTTATTTTTAGAATTCTTTGGTGAGATATATGGGCAAAGGCAGCCGCTATAGAAAGGCGGCTGCCCAAATTATTGTTCATAATAGGAAAAGGCTTTTTCGTATAGCCTCCGTGTCTGCGCTTCATCCCCCCATGACAAACAATCGTCTGCATAACCCAATGTCCAAAAAGGTTCTATTTGGTTAAGACTGGCCGGAATATCATTCCACAGCTGATAGCAGCGCCTTCCAAATTCTTCTATACAAAAGGCATTTGCCTCGTAGACACGTTTTAATCCTGCAAATAGGATTTTACCGAATGTATCGGGATTTAAGGCGGGACATGCATAACCCCAATAGCGCAAAAAGAGCTCTTTGGTATCGAGCATATGGGATGAGTATTCTAAGTCGAGAAGAATGTCCTGTTGAGAGTTGTTTAGAAAGCGTTCATTCAGCAGTGTTTCGTATTCTTCCCCTGAGTTGAATCCGTGCAACCATAAAAGAAATTCTGCGTACAACATTTCCATCGGTTTACCCTCCAAATTCCCGCCTGCTTATTTTACAATAGTATTGGGCGATCCGCAACCGGATTGCTGGAGAAATCGGCGGAGTTTTCCGGCAGCATTTGGGGGGCTCCATATTCCTCTTGACAAATGGGGAAAAAGAGCGTATGCTCCTTACTATATACAGAACAAAGGCGATGACGGGGAAGTCCATCGGTTCCGTCCTTTCAGAGAGCCGCCGGTTGGTGCGAGGCGGCAGGAACACCGTATCGGGTATCACCCCTGAGCAGACCGCTGAAACGTAGTAAGTGGGTACGGTTTCTCCCCGTTATCGGAGACCGCGTTTCCCTTTGCAAAAAAGGGAGGACGGGGACAGAGGGCCGCCTCGTGCGGCCGCATTAGAGTGGTACCACGAAAGCCGGCTTTCGTCTCTATACAGGGACGGAAGCTTTATTTTTTATCGAAACGGGGGATCTCCATGCTCACGCTGGACAAAGTCTATCACGCGTCGTTCGTTCTCAAAAACGTCATCCGCTCCACCGACCTGATCCAGGCGCCGAACATCCGGCACGACTGCAAGGTGTATCTGAAAACCGAGAATCTGCAGGTGACGGGGTCTTTTAAGGTCCGGGGCGCGTATTACAAGATTTCCCAGCTTTCGGACGAGGAGAAGGCCCACGGCGTCGTCGCCTGCTCGGCGGGCAACCACGCGCAGGGCGTGGCGCTCGCGGCGACGAAAAACGGCATCAAATCGGTCATCTGCCTGCCGGACGGCGCCCCGATCTCCAAGGTGGAGGCGACGAAAAAATACGGCGCCCATGTCGAGCTGGTCCCGGGCGTGTACGACGACGCGTACCAGCGGGCTCTCGAGCTGCGGGACGAAAAGCATTACACCTTCATCCATCCCTTTGACGACGAGAACGTCATCGCCGGACAGGGGACCATCGGCCTCGAGCTGCTCGAACAGCTGCCCGACATCGACGCGGTGGTGGTACCGGTCGGCGGCGGCGGCTTGATCTCGGGTGTGGCGTTCGCCATCAAATCCCTCAACCCCCACTGCAAGGTCTACGGCGTGCAGGCGGCGGGCGCCCCGTCCATGTTCAACGCCGTGCGGGACGGGAAGAAGGAGACGCTGGACGGCGTAGCCACCATCGCGGACGGCATCGCCGTGAAAACCCCGGGCGATCTGACCTTTGAGCTCTGCCGGAAATACGTGGACGAGATCGTCACCGTGACCGACGACGAGATCTCCACCGCGATCCTCACCCTGATCGAGCAGCAGAAGCTGATCGCGGAAGGGGCGGGGGCGGTGTCGGTGGCCGCCGTGCTGTTCGACAAAATTCCGGTCGAGGGCAAAAATGTGGTCTGCCTGCTTTCGGGCGGCAACATCGACGTGACCATCCTCTCCCGCGTGATCAGCCGCGGCCTGCTCAAATCCGGACGGTCGGCGGACATTATCATCGAGCTGTCCGACAAACCCGGACAGCTCAGCGGCGTCTCCAAGATCGTCGCGGATCTGGGCGGCAACGTCGTGGCCGTCTATCACGACCGGGCCGATCTCGATATGGATATCAACGCCTGTTTCCTGCGTCTGGTGCTCGAAACGAGGGATCACGCACACGTCGAGGAAATCAAGCAGGCGCTGACCGCCGCGGGCTATAAGCTGGCGGCGCGGACCTGATAGAACCCCATACAGAATAAGGAGGAGATCAGCTATGCAGGTACTTCACACGGACAAGGCGCCCGAGGCGATCGGGCCCTATTCCCAGGCCATGATCACCGGGGGACTGCTCTTCACCTCGGGCCAGATCGCGATCAACCCCGCCACGGGGGCGGTGGAAGCGGACTCCATCGAGGGACAGACCGAACAGGTAATGAAAAATCTCGGCGCGCTGCTGGAGGCGGCAGGCAGTTCGTTCGGCCGGGTGGTCAAAACCACCTGTTTTCTCGCGGACATGGGCGATTTTGCCGCGTTCAACGCGATTTATGAGCGGTATTTCACCGGCCGCCCGGCCCGTTCCTGCGTCGCGGCGAAACAGCTGCCGAAAAACGTTCTCGTCGAGGTGGAACTCATCGCCGAGGTGTAACGCGGGCCGGCAAGCTCCCGCGCCGTTCGGTCCGGACCGGGCTGAACGGTTTGGATATGCCGTTTCGCAGCGCAGGACGCATTCTTCGATGCGTCCTGCGCTGTGTTTCCTGCACATCTCCGCTGACCGGGACCGGACAGCACACGTATCCGGCCGCTTGTTTTCGATTTTTCCGCTCTCCGTCATCCCGCCCGAGCGGGAGGGCCTGCCGACTAAAAACCCCCGAAGAGCGGACAGGAGAGACCGCTCGATGAAAAATAATCTCATTCAATCGCCGCCGCTTTTGCAACTCGGGCTTGCACTTTATATTATACGATGATATAATAGAGGCGCCGGATAGACGCCGACGTTAAATTTTCCGGAGAATGGATGCAGGGTTCATGATCAATTCAATCAACGGTCCCCAGATGCGCAAGAGCAATATCTGCGTGCTGCTTTCGGAAATCAAACAGAACGACCCGCTTTCCAAGCGCGATCTGCAGGACAGGACGGGGCTGAGCTGGGGCGCTATCTCCTCCATCACGGCCATGCTTTGCGAAAAAGGGTATATCGTGCCCACAGGCAAGCAGCGGACCCATGTGGGGCGGAAGCCGTTTCAGCTGGACATCAATCCCAACGATTATTTCATCATCGGCGTGGATTTGAATATTGCGGGACTGTGCGGCGTGATCGTGGATGTCAAGGGCCGGGTCGTGCGGGAATGGATCCGCTACCTCACCCGCCATACATACGACTGCGTGATGGATACCCTGCTGGGCCTGCTGGACGAAATCGTGGAGACCTATTCCCACAAGCACATCTGCGGGATCGGGCTGGCCGTCCAGGGCGTGGTCGATTCCGAGGCCGGGATTTCCGAACGGCTGCCGCAGGTGCAGAACTGGAAGAACGTGCCGATTCAGAAGATCGTCGAGGAACGGTACGGGTATCCCGCGCTGATCATGCACGACCCGGATTGTATTATGGCGGCGGAACAGGCCTTCGGCACGACGATGCTGGGGAACGCGGACAATGCGATTCTCCTGCGGATCGACAACGGTATCGGTATGTCGATTCTGATCGGCCGCGCCGTCTATACCGGATCGAACGGCAAAGCGGGGGAACTCGGGCATATTTCGGTGGCCCGGGACGGGGCGGTCTGCGTCTGCGGAAAGCAGGGATGCCTGGAGGAATACGCGTCCGGTGAGGGGCTGGTGCGCCGTTTTATCGAGCAGGTAAACCGGGGGCGGGCCTCTTCGGTATCGGCCGATGAGGTCGGGCTGAACTATCAGATGCTGGCGGAAGCGGCCAAGCAGGGGGATCCGCTGTGCGTGGAGCTTTTCGAGCAGATGGGCGGCTATCTGGGCTATGCGATCAGCCTGCTGATGAATCTGTTTAATCCGGACCTTGTTGCGATGTACGGCAGCCTGGCGGATCAGCACGATCTGTATGAAGAGGCGATGCGCCAGGAAATCGACCGGTATGTCTATAAGAATATACCGGTGAAAATCCAGTATTCCGGTCTCGGAAAAAATGCGGCGGCCCAAGGAGTGGCGCTGGCCATGTCGGACCGCGCCATTCTGGCCTTTGCGGACGAAATGATCCGCGGCATGGACGATCAGGCGGAAGCGTTGTAAGAGGGGTCTCCGATATGAGCTCTCACCCGGTACAATTATATCAAATATTGATATAAGGCGATACCCCATCATTCTGCAGGGAGGTGCATGGACCATTTTATCGTGCGTATGTCTCACAAAACGGGAAGGGCGGCGGTTCTGCATGCGTGCGGCGGGCGGCACCGCCGGCCTTGTCCGGAAAGGAGGGAAAACCGAATGGGCGTTTACCTAGGGATCGATATCGGCGGGACCAAAACCGCGCTGGCGCTGTATGATCGTCATTTCCAGACTGCCGCCGAAACGGCGATGCCCACCCGGCCCGAGCGGGGATGCCGGGACCTGGTCTGCCGCATCGCGGAGGCGGCGAACGGAATGCTCCAGCGGCTGGATCCCGCTGACCGGAGCTTGCTGGCGGCGGGCGTGGCTTGTCCGGGCCCGCTGGATCTGAAGAGGGGCCGCATCGTTTACATCCCGACCATGGGATTCTGCGACGAGCCGCTGACCGCCATGCTGGAGGATGCCCTGGAGCTGCCGGTGGCCCTGGAAAACGACACCAACGCGGCTGCGCTGTGTGAGAGTGTCTTTGGAGAGGGGCGGGATGCGGAAACGGTGGTGTACATCACGATCAGCACCGGCGTGGGGTGCGGCATTGTACGCCATCGCCAAATCGTCGATGGCGCCGCCTATGCCGCCGGAGAACTGGGGCATCTCAAGGTTGTGCGGAACGGGCGCCCCTGTCCCTGCGGGGGACGGGGATGTCTGGAAGCCTATGCGTCGGGTACGGCGGCGGCGCGGATCGCTTCGGAGAGATACGGCCGCAGCATGGAGGCCCGGGACGTGTATGCCCTGGCGAGACGGGGGGAAGAGCCTGCTCTCGGTATCGTTCGGGAGGCGGCGGATCATCTGGGGTACGCGCTTGCGGCCCTTTACCAGATCCTCGACCCCGATTTGGTGGTGCTGGGGGGGAGCGTGACGAAGGACATCGACGTGTTCGGCGATGCCCTGCTGAGGGCGGCGGAGTCCTACCTGCAGCCCATTCCCGGCCGCCGCATCCGCATGGCCGTTTCCCGCTTCGGCGGCGGCCAGGTGACATTGGGCGCCGCCTTTTATGCCGCGCAGGCGGGCGGGTTCACCGCAGCTGAATAAAGAAAAGGAGAGGATGAAGACAGATGGACACGATCAAGATCGGCCTGTTGGGTACGAGTCAGCTGAGCTTTCCGGGAGATAAAGAAGGCGCGTTCAAGCGGGGGGCGCAGGGGATGGAGAAACTCGCGAAATCGCTGGGTTTCCGCCTGGTCGTCTATCCGCAGACGGTGATTACCCGGGAGGACGCGCAGCAGGCGGTCACCTTTATGGAGAAGGAGGAGATCGATTTCCTGCTGGTACAGCACACCTCCTATACGTCGGGCTTTGTATCGACCGTCTTGGCGAAGGTGAAGGCCCGGGTCGGTTATTGGGCCATACCGGAGGGGACGAAGGACGGTGTCGTGCCGTTCAATTCCTTCTGCAGCGTGAATATGCATATGGGCATCGTCGCTCACTATCTGCGGGATTACCAGATCAAAATCAAATGGTTTTACGGGGACGTCGAGGATCCCGGATTTGTGCGCCGCCTGTCGGTGACGGTCCGGGCGCTGACCGCGATCAAGAATCTGTGTGCGGCGCGTGTGGCGCTGATCGGGGGCATCGCCCCGGGTTTCAACGATCTGTATGACGATGAACGGAACCTGAACCGCCGTTTTGAGGGGCTGTATTTCAACCGCCTCCACGAATATTCCGAGATCAAGGACCGGGCTTTGCGCTATCCGGCCGTGGAGGTCGGCCGGGTCGCGGAGAGTATGCTCGACTGTTCCGGGGGCGTTCTCAACGACGCGGCCAGGAAAACCCTGCTGGTCAGTGCCCGGATATATATGGCGTACCGGGATTTTGTCCGGGAAAACCGGTACGATGCCCTGGCGGTCAGCTGTTGGCCGAAGTTCCAGGAGGATTTCCAGTATTCCGTCTGTTCGGTCGTCGGGCAGCTCAACGACGAGGGGACGGTGGTGGCCTGCGAGGGCGATGTGCTCAGCGCCGTCAGCATGCTGGCGCTGCGCTATCTGACGGGCGGAGAGCCGGTCATGCTGATGGACCTCGGCGCTTTTGACCCGGCGGACGATTCCCTGCTGCTGTGGCACTGCGGCCCGGCGGCCGCCCACTTCTGCCGGCGGAACGGTTACAAGCTGAGCGTCAACTATCACGGTATGGCCCATGAACCGGGCAAAGGCGTCACCTCCTGTTCGGGTGTGACACGGGATATGGTGTTTGACGAAAACGACGTGACGGTCATGCGGTTTTCCGGGGAATGCGACAAGCTGATGCAGATGGGCGGCCGGTTTATGGGGGATAAAAAAACCAGCTTTTACGGCTCCCGGGGCTGGATGGATGCGCTGACGCTCAACGGAGAACCGGTCACGGCCGAGGATGCTGTCAACACGATACTGGTCAGCGGCTTTCCGCATCATTTCCCGGTGGCGATGGGCCGGTATGTGCAGGAAATCAAGGAGATGGCGGCCTGGCTGGGACTGGAGGCGATCGAAAAGGTCCCGTATCAGGACAGCCTGCAGATTTTGTAAGTAGCGGGCGCCGCTGCGGGCCGCTTGTGGCCGGACGGCGCGGGTATTTCAGACAGATGAACGCCGCGTAAGACGCGGCAGGAAAGGAAGGGTCAGTATGTACCGCAATCGGATCACGATCCGCGAGATGATGAAAGCCGCCAGCCGGCTGAAAGAACAGGGGGAGCGTTTTACCCTGCTCGGGGTGGGGCCCATGTCCAGAACGCTTTTGACGGCCTCGCTGTCCCTGGCGAAAGAACGGGATTTTCCGCTGCTGCTCATTGCCAGCCGCAATCAGGTGGACAGCGATGCCTTCGGCCACGGGTATGTGTGCGGCTGGGACCAGGACCGGTTTGGCAAGGACGTGGAAAAAGCGGCCGCCGACGTCGGTTTTGACGGCCTGGTCTATCTCTGCCGCGACCACGGCGGTCCGTGGCAGCGGGACGAGGAGCGGGCCGCCAAGCTGCCGGAGCAGCAGGCGATGGAACTCTGCCTGCGCTCCTATAAGCACGATTTGGACAGCGGATTCGATCTGCTGCACATCGATCCGACCAAGGATCCGCATATAGAGGGAACCGTACCGCTCGATCTGGTGCTGGACCGTACGGCGGAGCTGATCGGGGAATTGGAACGCTACCGCCGGGAAAAAGGGCTTCCCGAGGTCGGATACGAGGCGGGGACGGAGGAGACCAACGGGGGGCTCACCTCCGTGGCGGCCTTCGGCGATTTCGTGGACCGCCTGGTGGCGCTGATGAAGAGCAAGGGCCTGCAGCCCCCGGAATTCGTCGTCGGCCAGACAGGGACTCTGACCCGGCTGACGGAAAACGTGGGCCATTTCAACCGGGAGAATGCGCGCAGGCTCTCGGACAGCGCGGATAAACACGGCGTCGGCCTGAAAGAGCACAACGGCGACTACCTGCCCGATGCCGTGCTGCTGGAGCACCCGGCCCTCGGCGTTACGGCGATGAATGTCGCGCCGGAATTCGGCGTGGTCGAAACCCGGGCCTACATGACGCTTGCGGAGGTGGAGGCCCGCCAGATCGGCGAGGGAGAACGGTCGCGCCTGGCGGCGTGCATGACGGAACAGGCCGTCACCTGTGAACGCTGGCGCAAATGGATGGTCGGAGATGCGGCGGCGATGCCCGTGGAAGAGGTGCTGAAGGATGCGGCCCTGTCGGCGCAGATCGCCGATATCTGCGGGCATTACACCTATGAAATTCCGGCCGTCCGCGAGCAAATGGAGATCCTCCGGCGCAATCTGAGCGGCATCGGCATTGACGCGGATGCGTATGTTACGTGTAAAATCAAGGCATCTCTGGACCGGTATGCCTATTGTTTCGGACTGTATGGCCTGACCTCCAAACTGCTCCGGAATGCCGGTGGAGAAAAAGTGCAAAAATATCATGGCTAATGCTTGACGTTTAAGGCAATGTGTTGTAATATATAAACGGATGATATAATTATGCTGAAAACGGCCGGAGCGGTCGGAAGGAGTGTGGGGGATGGCGGAGACGATCGGCCATGAGCTGGTAAAAGGGCGCGTCCGGCAGTCTTTATGCACCTGGTGGGACTATCGCGTCAACGGAGGTCCGGCGGAGAAACGCCGGGTGCCGTTCTCGGCGCTTTGCGTCGGAGAATCGGTTTGCAGCCTGACTTTTTCGGCGCCGGAGCCGTCCGGACGGGTGCTGCTCTGTTTTGAAGGCATCACGTATGAAGCGGAAGTCCGGCTCAACGGCACGTTTTTGGGTAGGATGAGGCCGTATTGCCGCTACGACTTCGACGTAACGGCCCTGCTTCGCCGCGAGGACAACGATTTGGCCGTATCCCTGCGGGATATGGGCCTGCCCTTTGGTCCGGCGGAAGGCTGGGAAAACTATGGCGGCATCATCCGGGAGGTTTATCTTCAATATATACCAGACATTTATATAATGGACTATATCTGGCGCACCGATTTCGCGCCCGACTTCCGGAGCGCGCAGTGCCATCTGGAGATTTTGGCGGACGGAGCCGACTTGTCCGGGTGTTCCGTGAATGCCCGTCTGTATGACGGCGGGGATTGCGTATGCGAGGCCGCTTCGGCCGAAGGGGGACGGCTGGACTGGGAGCTTATCTCTCCCCGCCTCTGGTCGCCGGACGATCCCCATCTCTATACGCTGGAGATGCAGCTGCTGCGGGACGGCCGGGTGCTGGACATCCGGAGAGAGCGGGTGGGATTCAAGGAACTGCGCGCGCAGGGGAACCGCTTTTTCCTCAACGGGGCCCCCTTCTTTCTCATCGGCGTCTGCCGCCACGATATGTGGGGGCACGACGGCGGGCATACCCTGACCGAGGAACAGATGCGGCGGGATATGCGGATGATCAAGAACGCGGGCGCGAATTACGTGCGTCTGGTGCATTATCCCCACAATCGTCGGATTGTGGAATTGGCCGACGAGATCGGGCTGCTGGTGAGCGAAGAACCGGGACTCTGGGGCTCGGATCTCAGCGATCCCGAGGTGACGGGTCCGGCTCTGGAGGTGCTGGAACGCACGGTGAAGCGGGACCGCAACCGGGTATCGGTGGCGTTTTGGCTGGCCTTCAACGAGTGCTTTTTCACCCCCGAATTTCTGGCCGATGCCCTTGCCGTTTGCAGAAAACACGACACCCGCATGGTGTCGGGGGCCAATTTTATGAATCTGGCGTGGACCAAGGAGCTGTTCACCCGGGAACATATCGATTTTTACACCTTTCATCCCTACGGGGATCAAACGACCTCAGTGACAGCGGGCGTAAACGCCGAGAGCGGCCCGATATCGATACGGCAGATCCTGGAGCAGCTGGACGACAAACCCCTGGTCTTTACCGAGTGGGGCGGATGGCCGGTCGTCGGCAACCCCGTTCTGTTCGGGCGCTTCATGGACGTGATGCTGGAAGCGGGAAGAAGCGGGGAACCCGGGAAAACGCTGGCGGGCATGGCCTATTGGTCGTGGGCGGACATCTATGAGACCAACCGGGGCCGTCCGGCCTGCCGGGACGGCATTCTCAACGAGGGCCTGGTGGACGTGGACCGGAATCCCCGCGGCAATCTGGAGGTTTTCAGGAGAAAAGCCGCCGACCCGGCCCCGCCTGCGGAGCCGGCCGGCCGTCTGGAGGTGACGGGCCGCTTCTCCGCGGAGGAGGGGGCGGCGTATCAAACCATCGCCATGCCTGCAGGGGCGGACAGCGAGTCCTGGAAGGCCCTGCTCGAACGGGCGGAGGATATGCTGGGCCGCTTGCGCAACAAAGCCCGGCGCCTAACCTGCGGTCCGGCGCTGCCCGAAGACCTCCGTTCGATCCAAAGCCTGCCTGTGGATTTGCGGGAAGGCCGGCCGGTGGTGCTGGAGGCGTCCGCCGGACCGCTGGAGATCCGGGTGGATGCCGAGGCCGACGCTCTGCATTTTATCGGGCAGGCCAGTATTGGACACGGCTATCCCATGATGGGGGAGCGGGAAGAGGCGGCCCGCTATGAGATCGTCTTCGACGACGGGGAGATCCAGACCGTTCCGCTGCGAAACGGGGTGGAATTCGCCTCCGCGTTCGGTCTGCTGGGGCCGTCCCGGATCGATCCGCGGGCGTCTCGGGCTATGCGTGTGCTGACGATCCGGTACGATACCGACTGGGAAGTGTATCATCTGAACCGGCTTCGGGTGGAGCTGCCGTCTAGGCGGCATATCGCGAGTATCCGCGCCGTCCCGCTGCTGAAGGACTATGCGCTTCTGCTTTATGGCATTACGGCGGAATGCCGATCCGAACATACCTGACAAGCCGACACCATACGGAATTACGGGAGGTAAATCGATGAGCAAGAGAAGTATTCGCGGAGTGTCTTTCCTTTCGGCCGTTCTCATGCTGTGCGGGCTGGGCGCCTGCAAACCGGCGGAAAAACCGTCGGAAAGTGCCGCTTCGAGCGCGAGCGCCGGTCCCGGCACGTCCTCCAAGGAGGTCGTGTTCGGCTCCCATTATATCCCCACCTGGGATCCGACGTATACCGACCCTGTAACCGGAGACATCGCGGTTTCGCCGGAACAGATGGAGGTTATCGAGGCCGCCACGAAAGCGGTGAAGGACCAGCTCGGCGTCACAATCAAATGGGTGCAGTGGGAGCACGGCGTGGGAGAGGACCTGCTGCCGAGCGTCCTGTCCGGCAACCCGATCTGCGACGTGGCCATGGTTTCCAACGCCAGCCAGGGGGGCCTCATCGAACAGGGCATCATCCAGAATCTCGAACCGTATGCCGATATCTTCACAAATGACCAGGATGCCGCCTGGATGCTGATGGATCCCATCTTCGGCAAACGGCTGTTCCTGAATTTCGAGCTCTCGTTTCTCCGCACCGGTCCGCTCCTGTTCAACATCAGCTATATCGAACAGGTGGACGCCCTGAAGGAAAACGGCCAAACCGTGTATCCGACGGATCTGTATAAGCAGGGCAAATGGACCTGGTCGGTTTTCCGGGATTATCTGACCAAAATCAGCGCTCATTTTGCCAATAAACCGGCGCCGATCCGCCCGGAAAAGATGATCAACGCCTTCGAATCGGATTACCGGTTCTCCATCCGGGCGGCCATGCTGGCCTCCGGGGTCCCGATCTATGGAGAGAACGGTTTTGAAAAATGCACATCGCCCGAGGCGATCAAGGCGGTCGGCTTCATCAAGGAACTCATCGATAAAAAGCTGCTGTTCAGCGAGCTGGAAAGCGACGTGTATCCCGGCTTCACCTGGGCGGACAACAATTTCGCCAACGGCGAGGCGGTTTTCCTCGACGCGAGAAGCTGGACGGCCCAGGGCTGTGGTTCCAAGCTGGCCAGCCGCGGAGAGAGCATGGGCCTGGTGCCGTGGCCCCGTCCCGACGATATGGCGGCCGACGATCCGCGGTATCAGCAGGTGTCCACCCCCAACGACTCCTTTATCCTGCTCAAAGGCGTGTCGGCGGAACGGTCCAGACTGGCCCTGGAAGCGTATAAACTCTATTTCCAGACCTATTACGCTAAAAAATCCGGCGGTTCCGCGTCCATGGATTTCTTCTCCGACGACAATGCCGAAAAGGAAGCCATCGATCAGAATCTGGATATTTTCCATGAGAAGATCGGTCCGGATATCCTGGATATTTTCAAGAACTACGGCCCCATGGACTTCAACGATTATTCCATGATGCTCAGCCAGATGTACGGCTTTACCGAGATCGCAGGGCGCTCCATTTACGGGGATGGGTCCTCCTTTGAGGTCAGCATCGCGGAAAACATCGGCGCTCTGAATGAGGCCATCGGCAAAATCGAAACGGCCGCCAAGGCCATCGCATAGACCGCATGGACCCGCCCGGGCAGACGGCTTCCGCCTGCCCGGGCCGGATGATCCGCATGCTGGAGGGGGATATCGTATGAAAGCCGTCAAAAGGATTGCCTGTTTGTCCGCTTCCGCGGTTCTGATTTCCCTGTTTGCATCCGGCGTTACGGTGCCGGAGCCGCTGGCGGCCTCCCCGCAAACCGAATCGGCGGCAGCGGCGGCATATACGGAGCCGTCCCTGGCCGCGTATCTGGACGAGCACGCTTTCGACGGGACCCTGTCCGGCGAGACGATCGCCCTGCCGGTTGCGGACGGAGGGGAGACCTCGGATATGAACGCCCCGGTTTCCTGGACGTTTGTCTGTCCCGCCGCCGGATTTTACAACGTCTATGTGGAGTATATCCCCCTGCCGGGAACAGGGGAGGCCATTGAGCGGCGCCTGCTGCTGGATGGAGAGTCCCCTTACCAGGGGATGGAGCAGCTGGTTTTCCAGCGGCAGTTTGACAATACGTCGGGCGGGGAAATCCCCATGAAAGGGCACGAGGAAATCCGGCCGCGCGCCACGGAGGTGCTGGAACGCACGGGGGTGTATCTCGGGGATGCGAAAAAACGCAGCGGGGAACCCTACGTGCTGTATCTGTCCGAGGGCAGCCATGTGCTGACCCTGGAACCCATCAAAGAATCCATGCAGATTCTGGCCGCTTCCCTGAAAGCGGCCCCGGACATCCAGACCTATGCGGATTCGGGCCTGGCCGGCCGGCCGCGGTATGCCGGAGAGCCGGTCACATACCAGGCCGAACGGATAGACGGCGGGACGAAAGCCGTGCTGAAATCCGCGCAGTCCATCCGCAACGAGGTGGATATGTCGTCGCCGGATACGGTGCCTTTCCATCCGTATTACCGGCGGCTCAACGTGATCGGCGGATCCAGCTGGCGCACCGCGGGGCAGACGATCACCTGGGATATCGACGTGCCGGAGGAAGGGCTCTATGCCGTGTCGTTCCGGGTGCGGAACGTCACGAGAGGCGTGACCTCCTACCGGCGCCTGTATGTCAACGGGGAAACGCCTTTCCGGGAGGCGGAGGCGATCGGCTTCGCCTTTTCGGGCGAATACCAATCGATGGATCTGTTTGATGATGAGATCTATATCTATCTCAAGCAAGGCCCCAACCGCCTTACGCTGGAAAACGAGCTGGGGGCGTATGCCCCGCTGTACGGCCTCGTCGAACAGAGCATGACGGTCTTAAACGCCCTGTATCGGAATATCACGCAGATCACCGGTTCCACACCGTACAAATACATCGACTACGATATCGCCGACAAAATCCCGCAGGCGGCGGAGGATTTCCGTGAACAGGCCGCCGTGCTGCGGCAGGTGGTGGACGAACTCGTCCGTCTCACGGGCGAGAAAAACGATCAGACGGCGATCCTGGAAACGCTGGCCCTGCAGCTGTCGAAGTTCGCGGAGGATCCGGAACGGGTGGTGCTGGAGCTGGATTCGTTCAAGAGCAATATCACCGCTCTCGGCAACTGGCTGATCACGATTTCCGAAGGCGCCTTATACGTCGACAGCTTCACGCTGTATGCCCCCGGAACCACCTACACGCCGGCGGAGTCGGGCTTTTTCACAAAGCTCTGGTACGGGATCGTGCGCTTCTTCTCCACTTTTTTTGTGGATGAGAACCAGGTGGGGGACGACGGCGGGCACGCGGATGCGCTCGAGGTGTGGGCCCCCATCGGGCTCGACCAGGCGCGCATACTCAAAAACATGGTGGACGACAGCTTTTCATCGAAAAGCGGCCGTCCGGTGAATGTGCTGCTCATACCGGCGGATGTGATCCTGCCGGCCACCCTGGCGGGAACCGGTCCCGACGTGGTGCTGAACATGACGGGGAAAAACCTGATCAATTTCGCCATGCGGAACGCGGTCTCGGATTTAAGCGGATTCCCCGGCTACCGCGATATGCTGGAGCGGTATTATCCGTCGGGCATAGAATCCGCCACCTACCTCGGCAACGTTTACGGCATGCCGGAGCAGCAGTGGGTGGACATGATGTTCGTGCGGGACGATATCCTCAGCGAGCTTGGCATCGAAACGCCGAGAACCTGGGCGGAATTCACGAAAGCCGTCACCGAACTGAACATGCACAATTTCGACGCCTATGTGCCGGTGGGCACGTCGGTGTATACGGCGATGCTCTATCAGAACGGCGGCGTCCTCTATGAGGGCCAGGGTGCGGATTACGGCATCAAAAGCGGGCTGTATTCCGAGCAGGCGATGAAGACGTTTGTCGATTATACCAAGTTCTTCACCGCGTACAAGGTGCCGGTTCAGGCCGATTTCCCCAACCGGTTCCGCACGGGGGAAATGCCGCTGGGCATTTATGCCTCTTCCATGTACAACACCCTGGAGCTGCTGGCGCCCGAGATCCGCGGCCTTTGGTCGATGCACAGCATTCCGGGCGTTCCGGATGGAAACGGCGGCGTGGATAACCGGAACATCGCCCAAACCAACTATACCGTGATCATGGAGAACTCCAGCGATAAGGAAACCGCCTGGGAATTTGTCCAGTGGTGGCTGTCCACCGATATTCAATATGACTACGCCATGCAGCTCGAAGCGGTGTTTGGGGTGTCGGGACGGTATGCTCCTGCCAACAAAGAGGTGCTGGCGCGGCTGCCCTATCCGAAGAAGGCGCTGGATGAACTGCTGGCGCAGTATGACCGCACGTTCGGCATTCCGGAGATCCCGGGCGCGTATATGACGGAGCGGATGCTGACCTATGCCTTCAACGCCGTTGTCACGGATTCGAGTGCCATGAGTCCCCGGCAGGCGCTGTACACCAATATATACGCGATCGACCAGGAACTCACCAGAAAGAGAGCCGAGTACCATTTATCGACAGCGGAGGAGGCGGCTTCCCGATGACCCTGCGCAGAGTCTGGCGTGAACATAAGGCCAAATATTTGATGCTGACGCCCTTTGCTGTGATTTTCCTGGCGTTCACCGTGTTTCCGGTTCTGGCCAGCGTTGTGCTCAGTCTGACCTCGTTCAATATGGTGGAGTGGCCGGAATTCGTGTTTTTCAAAAATTACATCGACCTGTTCCTGCACGATGAGGTGTTTTTGATCGCCTTGAAAAACACCCTGTTTTTCGCGGTGATCACGGGCCCTATCAGTTATCTGATGTGCTTCGGGTTTGCCTGGGTGATCAACAATTTCTCCCCGAAAATCCGGGCGTTTCTGACGCTGGTGTTCTACGCGCCGTCGATTTCCGGCAACGCCTATATGATTTGGAAGCTGATTTTTTCCTCCGACTCCCGGGGGTATGCCAATGCCGTTCTGATGAATCTGGGGCTGATCGACGAACCGGTCCTCTGGTTTGCGACGAAGGAATACGTCATGCCGATCCTCATCGTCGTGCAGCTCTGGCTGAGTCTCGGCGTCAGCTTTCTGACCTTCATCGCGGGGTTTCAGACGGTGGATCATGCCTTGTACGAGGCCGGGGCCATCGACGGGATATCCAACCGCTGGCAGGAGCTTTGGCACATCACCCTGCCGGCCATGAAGCCCCAGCTGATGCTGGGATCGGTGATGCAGATCACCAGCTCGTTTTCCGTGGGGGCGATCTCCATGGAGCTGGCGGGATTCCCCAGCGTGGAATACGCGGGGCATACCCTGCTCACCCACATGCAGGACTACGGCGTAACGCGCATGGAGATGGGGTATGCTTCGGCCATTGCCACCATTCTGTTTTTTCTGATGGTGTTCTGCAATCTGGCTGTACAAAAGCTGCTCAGAAGGGTGGGTGAGTGACGTGCCCAGTATCGCCGCTGTTTACAGGCACATCAAATTCCGCCGCAAAAACCGCAGCATCGGCATGGATATCCTCCTCGCCCTGTTTTTGGGTCTGTTCGCCGTGTTCAGCCTGTATCCGATGGTGTTCATCGCCAACAACGCCTTCAAGCCTCTCAACGAGGTGTTTTTGTTTCCGCCGCGGCTGTTCGTGCAGAATCCGACGCTGAACAATTTTCGGGATCTCTCCCTGGTGCTGGGGGATTCGTGGGTTCCGATCTCCCGCTACATATTCAACACGGTCTTTATTACGGCGGCGGGAACCTTCGGCACGGTGATCATCGGCTCCCTTGCGGCGTTTCCTCTGGCGAAATACCGCTTCCCGGGATCCAAATTCATGTCGGGCGTGATCGTCTATTCCCTGATGTTCAACGCCACGGCGGCGGGGCTTGTCAACTATCTGACCATGTCGAAGCTGCATATGGTGGATACCTACCTGGCCGTGACCATCCCCGCCATCGGCTCCACATTCGGGGTGTTCCTGATGCGGAACTTCATGTCCCAGATCCCGGATTCGGTCCTGGAAGCCGCCAAAATCGACGGCGCGGGAGAACTGAGCATTTTCGCGCGGATCATCATGCCGATGTCCAAGCCCGCGTGGATCACCCTGATCATCCTGTCCTTTCAGAGTTTTTGGGCGGAGTCGGGCGGGATGTACATCTACACCGAAAAGCTCAAGCCGGTTTCCTATGCCATTTCGCAGATCGTGACGGCGGGGGTGGTGCGCACCGGTATGGCGGGCGCGGTATCCCTGATTATGCTGACGGTTCCCGTGGCGGTTTTCGTCGTGTCGCAGAGCAAAGTGGTGGAGACGATGGCCAACGCCGGCATCAAGTGAGCGCCGCCGTATCGCTTCCGCCCGGAATCCGGGGAATTCACGCTGAAACAAAAGAGTGGGTGGGGTATGACGAAAAAATGGTTTGCCGCCTGTATGGCGATGATCCTGGCGGTGGCGGGGCCGGTGGCGGTCTTAGCCGATAAGACGGACCAGCATCATTACACCTATGGACCGGACGGCATTGTGGAGAGCGTGCCGGGCTTTACCCTGGCGCGTACGCTGGAGGGCGCGGCGCTGCGTTCCGCCGACGATCTTGTCGTCGGCGGGGGGCGGTTGTATGTGGCGGACGCCCTGTCTGCGGCGGTTCATGTGTTCACCGCGGATACCTATGCTTATATCGCGACGGTTCCAAGCGGAGAGGAGGACGGCGGATGTCCCCTCGCCGGACCGAGCGGGCTCGCCTTCAGCGAAACGGAAAACGAACTGTATATTGCGGACCCGGCGGCGGAGCGCGTCTTTGTCCTGGACGGGGATACGCTGGAGAGGAAACGCACGCTCTCCCGGCCGGACGATATGGCCGGGGATACCGCGTTTGCCCCCTATAAGATTGCCGTGGACGGACTGGGCCGCCTGTACATCGTGGTGCGCAATTCGCACGAGGGCCTTGTGGAACTCCATCCGGACGGGAGCTTTTCCCGTTATCTGGGGCTGATCAAGCCCAAGATCAATCTCGTGGAGGTTTTCTGGAGGTCCCTGGCCAGCGATGCCCAGAAAAAGCAAATGGCCAAAGCGTATGCCCCCTCCTTCGGCGGGGTGGATCTCGATGCGGACGGCTTCGTCTTTTCCGTCACGGCCGACGCTTCGTCGGAGGATAAACTCTTCCGGTTTAACGCCAAGGGCGACAACGTGATCCGGTCGGAGGGATATGGCGCGCTCATCGGCGATATTCCGGAGTATTTTGAGCACAGCGACACCGGCAGCATCTTTGTGGATGTAGCGGTGACGGATTTCGGGGCTTACGCTGCGCTTGACAGGCAGAACGGCCGGATTTTCGTGTACGATTTCGACGGATACCTGATCACGATTTGTTCGGGACTCGGATATATGAAAGGGGATCTGGCCGAAGCGTCGGCGGTCGCCTGGAATGGGTACGATCTGCTGGTGAGCGACCGGGAACGGGGCGCCGTCCTGGTGTATACGGCCACCGATTTTGGAAAAACGGCACTGATGGCAGTGGAAAGCTATCACAAGGGCGCGTGGAACGAGGCCACGGCCTATTACCGAAAGGCGCTCGGCTATAACGCGAACTTTTACGCCGGCTATTCCGGGATCGGCCGTAATTATCTGATGGAGCGGAACTTTTCCGAGGCGGTTTATTACTATAAGCTGGCCCGGGACGACGAAGGCTATTCCCAGGCTTTCCGGGGATACCGGGAAGAGCGGATCCAGCGCTATTTCGGCTGGTTTGTGGCGGCCTTCTTTCTGTTGGCGGCGGCCTTTGTCTATACGGAGATCCGATACGCCAGGCGGAAGGGGGGAGAGAGGTGAACGCTCTTTTGGCGGATACCCGCTATGTGTTCTATACGCTGGCACATCCGTTTAACGGGTTCTATGAGCTGCGTTTCCACCGCCGGAAAAACTGGGTTCTGATCGGCCTGCTGTATCTGCTCTACGGCGCCGTCCAAATTTTCAAGACCTATTATGCCGGTATGCTGGTCGGGACGGACGCGTACGGCACCAACAATCTGCAGGTGTTTGCGTTTTCCCTGTTTCCCTTTCTGCTGTTCGCCCTCTCCAACTGGAGCGTGACGACGCTGTTCGACGGCAACGGATCCATGGGCGATGTCCTGATGGTGATGGCCTACGCGCTGTTTCCCAAGATCCTCACCGATATCGTCTACACGGTTTTGTCCAATGTGGTTGTCAGCGAGGAACTGGTGATTTTGAACGTCATCGGCGGATTCGGCCTGGTGCTTTTCTGTTTTCTGACGTTCTGCGGTCTCTGCGTCGTGCATGAATATCTGCCGGCGAAAAACATCCTGACCATTCTGGCGACAGCCGCCGCGGCGCTGGTGATCCTGTTTATCGGCATGCTGTATCTGCAGATCATGAGCAAGCTGGTCGGATTTGTTTCGACGGTTGTGCTGGAATTAGCGAATAGGAGGTAAAAGCATGCTGAAAAGCCTGCGCCGCATATCGATCGTCAAGCTGGCCGTTCCGCTTGTGCTGATCCTTCTGATATATCCGGTGGCGCTCTGCATCGTCCGGGCCAATGTCCGGGCGGAAACCGCGGCCCCGCCGCCTCATCGGTCCCTTTCGCCGGAAACCGGCGACATCGCCTTGTCGGAAGGACTCGTCGAGATCGCCCGGGAAGGCACCTTCCGCGCTCAGCTCGATACGCAGACACTGGATGTACAGGTGACGGATGAGGCGTCCGGCCGGACGTTCCATTCCCTGTCCACCGATCCCGCCGCGCCGCCGGTGGCCAGATCGCCGCTTGTGATCCGGTTTCTGAGCCAGGACCGCGCCACGTACGAATGGAATGCGTACACCAACTCGATCGCGAACCAGTGGTATTGCCTGAAAAGAATCGAGAACGGCGTGCGGATCCAGTTTGATTTCCAGGAAACCGATATTTACCGTTTGTATGAATATATCCCGCGGTATATGTCGATCGAGCGGTATGAGGAGATCTTTGTGGGGCGGCTGGAAACGCTGACTGAGCAAGGGGAGATCACGCCCGAACAGACGGCGCTGTATCAGCGGGCGCTCAAGGCCTTTTACGCCAAGGACGCGGCTAAGGGCTATTATTACAGCAAATCGTCCGGCCTGCCGCCCGCGTCGGTGGTCAAGTCGCTGGTGGAATTTACAAAGGCGATTCGGTATACCGCCGAGGAATTGGTCCAGGACAACGATATGTACGGCATCGTCACCGAGTTCAAAGAGCCCGCGACCTTTACCGTGTACATGGAGATCACCTTCCAAAACGGCGAACTGACGGTCAATATCCCCGTGTATGAACAAAAGAGCGGCAACGATTTTTATACGCTTCAGAATGTGAGCGTGTGCCCGGCTTTTGACTGCTGGGCGGGGGAAAAGAACGACGGATATATCTTTGTTCCGGACGGCGCGGGGATGCTGATCGCCATGGATTCGGGCAACAGCGCCTATCCGGTTTACAGCCGAGCGGTGTACAACAGCGACCTGTTTGATACGAAATTCCAAAAGTCCGATTTTGAGGAAGGCGTGTTCCTGCCGGTTTTCGGGATGTACGGCCAGGACGGACAGGGCCGGTCGTCCGGTTTCATGGCGGTCATCGACAGCGGAGCGGAGCTGGCGCAGATTTCGGTCAACCTCAAGAGCGGCGCCGCCGACGGAACGGGCAGTCTGTACAACGCGGTGTATGCGTCGGCCGATACGATGCAGTACGCCATGGTCAACATATACGGACCCTATGCGAAGGAGACGGCCAACCATCTGGAATCCACGGGGCTGATCGATTTCGATTTTACCGTGCGCTATCGGTTCTATACTCAGGACGCGGGGTACGGCGCGTTTGCGCAGGACTACCGGCAGCAGCTGATCGACGCGTATGGGCTGGAGGTTTCTTACGATTCCCGTCCCAAGCTCTTTGTACAGATGGCGGGGGCCTTCACCGTCTGGGACAAATGCCTGGGAATCCCCTACGACGCCACGGTGTCGATGACCACCTACCGGCAGGCGCTGGATATTCTGGACGATCTCGCGGATATTCCCCTTGTCGCCAATTATCAGTATGGGTTCAACGGCGGACGGATGAATACCGTCGGCAACCGCGCGAAGCTGGTGGCGGCCAACGGATCCAAAGACGATCTCGAGTCCCTGCTGGCCCGCTCGTCTTCCCACAGTGAGGTGTTCATGGAGGCCAGCCTGATGCGGGTATACCGCAAAGGGACGGTGTTCGACGACAGCCGTTTTTATCTGACCGGTTTCGGCGGAAAGACGGATTGGCGCAGCGCCTTCAACGACGTGTGGAGCCCGGACGGCACCTTTTATACGCCGTATCGGTATTCCCTGTACTATTTGATCCACCCGCGGTATCTGTCGGCCGTGACCGACGGTTTTCTGGAACAGGCCGGGGCTTATCCCAACATCGCCCTGACCGATTTTGGAAACCAATATTACGGAAACTATAGCCGCGGCGGCATCGTGGATCCCATAACGGCCAACCAGAGCGTGCTGATCCCCAACCTGAAAAAGCTGGCCGGGCAGAAAACCCTGGCGCTGGACAATCCGAACGCCGACCGGTTTATGTACGCGGCGTATGCCCTGAACGTCTCGCGGGAATCGAGCGATTACGGCGTTTCCTACACATCCGTTCCCTTCCGCCAATTGGTGATGAACGGCATCACGGAATATACGACGCTGGATGTCAACGGCAGCGGATCGTCTCCGGAGACTTTTCTGCTGCAGGCGCTGGAACTGGGGTCTATCCCGAAATTCTCGGTGATCGCGGAAAAACCGGACGTTTTGATGGAGTCGCGCATCTCCGCGTATTACGCGGCCGCCTATGAAACGGTGGCTCCGTCTATCAAGAGCCTGTATGCAGCCTACAAGGAAGCCTTTTCCAGGATCGGGACAAAAGAGATCGCCGGTCACGAGACCCTGCTCCCGGGTGTGTACAGGACGACATACGGCAACGGCGTGCGGGTGCTGGTCAATTACAATGCCTACAGCGTGAGCGTGGGGGAAGAGACATTGGAGCCGTGCGGGTATGCCATTCTTCCCGCGGGATGATGCGGGGCGGACCGGTCTCCCGGGATGCGAAAGGGTGAATCATGAGTATGGGAAACAGAACAAAACCCGCTGACGCTCTGCGCGTGCGCAGACGCCGCCTGACCTTCCAGAACATGCGGAAAGTCCATGCCTTTGTGTTTTTGCTGCCGTGGATGATCGGCTTTCTCCTGTTTTTTGCCCTGCCGGTTGTCCACACGCTGGAGTACTCGTTTTCCCAGGTGTCGGTGGCCGATCAGGGCGGCATGAATCTGGCATTTCACGGCGTGGAAAACTACATCGCGCTGTTCCGGACCGAACTGAGCTCGAAAGGGCAGCCGTTCCTGCGGGTTTTCGTCGAAGAGAACGCCCGGATTCTGATCAGCGCGCCGATCATGCTGGTGTTTTCGTTGTTTTGCGCCATTCTTCTCAACGCGAATTTTAAAGGACGCAGCGTTGTGCGGGTGATTTTTTTCCTGCCGATCGTCACCGGGCTGGACATTGTGCAGAAGCTGCTGGCCGTCACAAGCGGCACCAGCATGGCGGACTTTTCCATCGACTCGTTTTTTTCCAGCGGGTTTCTCATGGATGCGCTGCGCGAAAGCTCCTTTTTGCCCGAAACGGTCACGGAGTATATCGCCGGCGCCGTGTCCGGCATCTTTCAGGTGGCTTCCGGCTGCGGCGTGCAGATTCTGATCTTCCTGGCGGGGCTCCAGTCGATCAACCGCAGCCTGTACGAGGTGGCGCAGATCGAGGGCGCCACCTCGTATGAAACCTTCTGGAAAGTGACGTTTCCCATGCTGGGCAACGTGACGACCTTCGTGGTGGTTTACAGTTTTGTCGATCTGTTCCTCGCCTCCAGCATCGCGTCCGAGATCTACAATTACGCGTTCATGCGGGCCAACATCGGGCTGGGCGCGGCCCTGTCCTCGCTCTTCATGGTGAATGTGCTGCTGGATCTTCTGCTGATGCTGGGAATTTTGAAACTGCTGTCCGGAAGAGGGAGGAGGCGTGCGTAATGGGGAACCGGAATGTGTCCAAACAGCGGCGGGATATGTGGATCAAAGGCGGACTCGACCCGGCATACGGCAAACGGGTCCTGCAGAAGGGCGTTTTCCGAATTTTTCTTTATACGCTCCTATTCGGGCTGTCCTTCACCATGCTCTATCCCCTCATCAAAGTCCTGCCCGCTGTTTTCAGCGATTTTTCCACGCTGGACGACCCCAATGTCGTCTGGGTGCCCACAAAGCTGTCGCTGCTGAGCTTCACCGCGGCGATCCGCATCGGGTTCGGAAACGGCATGACGGTGCTGCTTTCCCTGCTGTACAGTGCGGTGATCGCCGGTATCCAGATTTTTTTCAGCGCGCTGGCCGGATATTCTCTGGGGCGTGTCCGGTTTCCTCTGCGCAATCTGATGATGGTGCTGGTGGTCGTGACCATCGTCGTGCCGCCGCAGACCCTGCTCATCCCGCAGTATCTGCGGTTTCAGAAGTTCGACATATGCGGGATTTTCACGCTGCTTACCGGAGAACCGCTCAACCTTCTCAACCAGCCCTATACCCTGTATCTGCTGGCGGCCACGGGCTTCGGCATCAAGCAGGGGATCTTCATCTTCATTTTCCGCCAGTTTTTCAAGGGACTGCCGATCGAGCTGGAGGAAGCGGCGTTTATCGACGGATGCGGGTTTTATAAAACGTTTTTCCGCATCTCGCTGCCCAATGCCATGCCGGCTCTGGTGACGGCGCTGTCCCTCGCCTTCGTGTGGAATTACGGCGACACCTATTATACCGGGTATTTCCATCCGGGCGGCCCCTATATCGCCAGCCGCCTGTCACGGGTGTTTTTCAGCGCCGATATCCCGCGGATGCTGGAAAACATCGGCCGCTGGTACGGAATCCCGTATACGAGCGTCTTTACGTTCGATGCCATCAAGTACGCGGCGGGCCTGCTGTACATCCTGCCGATTCTGCTCTTTTTCTTTATCGCCCAGCGGCGGCTGGTGGAAAACTTCGAACAAAGCGGCATCGTGGGATAAGTCCCGCGGCCGAAAGGGAGGATATCCGAATGAACCTCAATGAACATGTCAGGCCGGGTTTGGCCGTCATACGGGCCGAGACCGGCGTCCGCCATCAGACGATCCGGACATTCGGCGCCTCGGGCGCCTGGTGGTCGACCGGCATCGGCGGATGGGATACCATGGACGAGATTCTGGCGTATTTACATACCGGCAAAGGCATCGCGCTGAACAATTACCGGCACAACGTCGGGGGCGGCCGGGAGGGCGGCCCCTTGGCCGACGACAAGTCCGGCCCCGATCCCTGGCGCGCGGTCCCCTGCCCCCTGCAGGCGGACGGAACGATCGATGTGACCGCCGACGCGGGCGGCTGGCGGGTGCTTCGGAAAGTGAACGCCCTGGGCACGGTGGACGATATCACCCTCTTCATGAACAGCCCGCCCGAAAGCATGACGGTAAACGGCAAAACCTACGGCTCCCCGACCGGCAGCAACCTGCGGGAGGACTGCTTGGAAGCCTATGCCGCCTTCTGCGCTGACGTGACCAAGGCGTATCTCGATGCGGGCATCGCGGTCAAATACATCAGCCCGGTCAATGAACCCCAGTCCCAGTGGGACGCCGGCTGGCAGGAGGGCTGCTATTTCGGCCCCGAGGCGATTTTTCGCCTGACCCGGCTGCTGATCCGGGAACTCTCCAAGCGGGACCTGCCCGTCAAGGTCAGCATCAACGAATCGGCGGAGATGAAGAACCGGGAGTATGTGTACGATTTCTATCGGGATCTGATGGCCGACGACACGATTTATCCCCACATCGACCATTTCGCCGCGCACGGATACCATACGGATTTCGCCATGAAACAGGAGCTGCACCGGTTTGCGCTTGAAACCGCGGCTTCTCTGGGCCGGGAGCCGCTTCCGATCAACCAGACCGAATGGGCGGCGTGGCATCAGACGGAAACGCTCACGCCGGAAAAGCGGCTGATCATGACGGGCCGGTCGATCTATGACGACTTTACCGCCCTGTGCGCGGATACGTGGGAGTATTTCGCCGCGGTGGGGAGAGGACCGGACAGCCTCATCGTGGTCTCCGACAGCCGCCCGGGGGAGTACGAGCTGACGCGCCATTTCTGGGGCGTCGGCAACTACTCCAAATTCATCCGGGGCTATACCCGCGTGGAGGTCCGGGAAGAGGGCGTTCCGGACGGGATCCTGGCTTCGGCCTATATCGCGCCCGACGACAGCCGGCTGGTCTTCGTCGTCGTCAATGAAACCGCCGTCCGTGCGGATGTGACGCTGGCGGGTATGCCGGCCGGATGCGGCGCAGACGTTTACGAGACCTCGATGGAGCGGACCTGCGCCTCCCGCAAGGGCACGATGACGCCCGAAAACGGGTATCCGCTTCCGCCCCATTCCGTGACGACCTTTGTCTTCCCTTGCGCGCGATAGCCCGTCCGCCACAGTCAACAGAGGGATGCTGTTCCCCAACCGAGGAAGGATGCTGGAATCGAATGAAACGGAAAAGGATGCTGGCCCTGTTCGCCGCGGCCGGCCTGATAGGCGGGCTGGCCGCCTGCAAACCGGGAGAGCCCGCCGTAAAGGAGCCGACGGAATACCTCAACGGCGATATCGGCAAAACCGAGGCCGTTCTGAAGGCCGACACCGGGATCAAACACCAGGTGGTCAAAAATTTCGGCGTATCCGGCGCCTGGTGGTCCACTGGTATCGGTGACCGGGAAACCATGGATGAAATCCTGGCCCTGCTGTTTACCGATAAGGGCATTGCCCTGAACACCTACCGTCACAACGTCGGCGGCGGCCGGGAGGGTGGCCCGCTTGCCGATGATAAGTCGGGCCCCGATCCCTGGCGCGCGGTGCCCTGCCCGCTGAAGGCCGACGGGACAATCGATCTGAACGCGGACGCAAACGGCTGGACGGTGCTCCAAAAAATACGGGATCTGGGTACGGTGGATACCGTCGTCCTGTTCATGAACAGTCCGCCCGAAAGCATGACGGTCAACGGCAAAACCTACAACGATCCCACGGGCAGCAACCTCCGCCCCGATTGCACCGAAGCCTACGCGGCTTTCTGTGCCGACGTGGCCGAGGCGTATTTGAACGCCGGGATCCCGGTCAAATACATCAGCCCGGTCAACGAGCCCCAGTCCCAGTGGGACGCCGGCTGGCAGGAGGGCTGCCACTACACGACGGACGAAATCCTGAAGCTGACCCGGCTGGTCATCGCCCAACTGAACGGGCGGAACCTGCCCGTCAAGGTCAGCGTCAACGAGTCCGCCCAGTACGGCAACCGGGAGTATGTCCATGACTTCTATAAAACCCTGCTCTCGGACGACGCGATCTATCCCTATATCGACCATTTCGCGGCCCACGCGTATTTCGCTACCGATAAAATCCGGACGGCGCTGTATAACTGGACGCAGAAGACCGCCGGAGACCTGGGGAAGCAGGCGCTGCCGATTTATCAGACGGAATTCGCCGCCTGGGCCCCGGACAACGAGGCGCTGACGGTGGAGAAACGGATCACGATGACGGGCCGGGCCTTGTATGAGGATCTTACCCATCTGCAGGTGGAGGCCTGGGATTATTTTGCGGCCCTTTCCCGCGGCCCCGACTCGCTGATCATGGTCAACGACACCGACGCCGGCAAATACTGGCCAACGAAGCATATGTGGGCGATCGGGAACTATTCGAAATTCATCAAGGGATACACCCGGGTGGACGTGGAGGAAACCGGGCTGCCGGAGGGCGTCATGGGGTCGGCCTACCTCGCCCCGGACGGCAAAAAGCTGGTTTTCGTGGCGGTCAATGAGAACGCGGCCGGGCAGACCGTCACCCTCGCGGGCGTGCCGGAAGGCGCTTGGAGCGAGGTATATGAAACCTCGATGGACCGCACCTGCGAGACCTCCAAGGGCTTCATGAAAGCGGACGCGGGCTATGAACTGCCTCCGTATTCGGTCACCACCTTTGTTTTTCAACTGGCCTAACCAGCGTACGGAAGAATCGGTTTAAAAACAGAAGGAGGCATGCGGCATCAGAAGCATAATCAGACGAATGCTGGCCCTGCCGGCGGCGGCTGCCGTTCTGTGGGCAGCCGCCGGCTGCCGGCAAGGGGGGGATCCGGCGAGCGCTTTCCCGGACACCTCTTTATCAGACGAATCCCGGCCGGGGGACGGTTCCGCTGGGGGAGGGGAGCCGTCGGGCGGAAGCATCCCAGGGGACCCTGCGCCGGGGAACAGCCAGTCCGAAAGCCAGCTCAGTTCTTCGCCCGGCGGGCCGTCTTCGGAAAACCCATCCTCCGGGCGTCCCACGTCAGACAATCCGGCATCGAGTACCCCTCCGCCGGATCATTCATCCTCGGGAAGCACACTGGAAGTCCTCAATAACGGGGTCAAGGCCGGCAGCGCGGTCCTGCGGGCCAAGACAGGCGTCAAACACCAGGTTGTCAAAAATTTCGGCGTATCCGGCGCCTGGTGGTCGACCGGTATCGGCGGCCGGGCGGCAATCGATGAGATTCTGGCCCTGCTCTTCACCGATCGCGGCATCGCGCTGAATACCTATCGTCAGAACGTCGGCGGCGGCCGGGAGGAAGGCCCCTTGAACGACAGCCGCACCGGCCCCGATCCCTGGCGCGCGGTGCCCTGCCCGTTGAAGGCCGACGGGAGCATCGACATCACGGCCGACGCGAATGGCTGGACGGTGCTGCAGAAAATCATGGCCCTGGGGACGGTGGAGGATGTCGTCCTGTTCATGAACAGCCCGCCGGCCGGGATGACCGTGAACGGCAAAACCTATAATCCCGCGTCGGGCAGCAACCTCCGCCCCGCGTGCTATAACCAATATGCGGTCTATTGTGCCGACGTGGCCGAGGCCTATCGGAAGGCCGGCATCCCCGTCCGGTACGTCAGCCCGATCAACGAGCCGCAGTGGCAGTGGAGCGACGGCTGGCAGGAGGGCTGCCATTATGAACCGGAGGAGGCCCTGCGGCTGACCCGGCTGGTCGTCGCGGAGCTGAACAGGCGGCGGCTGCCGGTCAAAATCAGCGTCAACGAATCCGCTGAATACCGGGATAACCGCTACACCTACCAATTCTATGAATCCCTGCTGTCGGACAGCACGGTCTATCCCTATCTCGACCATTTCGCGGTGCACGGCTATTCCGCGAATGCGCAGATCCGCTCCGATCTGTACGCCTGGACCCAAACCATCGCCGGCCGGCTGGGGAAAACGGCCCTGCCGGTGTATCAATCGGAATACGCCGCCTGGCAGGCGGATACGAATCTGTCGGCCGCCGAGCGGCTGACCATGACGGCGACGGCCCTGCACGAGGATCTGACCCTGCTGAATGTGTCCTCCTGGGATTATTTTGCGGCGGTGGCCCGGGGTGCCGACGGCCTGATCGTGGTCAACGACACCAGACCTGCGTACTATGCGGTCACCCGGCATTTCTGGGCGATCGGGAACTATTCCAAATTTATCAAGGGGTATACACGGGTGGACGTGGAGGAAACCGGGCTGCCGGATGGCGTCATGGGGTCGGCCTACCTCGCCCCGGACGGCCGGAAGCTGGTTTTCGTGGCCGTCAATGCGGATGCGGGCGATCGGACCGTGACCCTTTCGGGCCTTCCGGCCGGATGCGAGGGAGAGGTGTACGAGACGTCCATGCAGCGCACCTGCGAAACCGCCAAGGGCATCATGAAGGCGGACAACGGCTATGTGCTGCCCGCCCAGTCGGTGACCACTTTTGTTTTTCCGCTGTAAGCCGTGTCTGAAAAGGCTTTGATTTGGGAACGGGAGGTGTTGTTTGGGGTTGATGAACCGAAACCGGCGGGCGCCGGTACCCACGGATCGACGGATGTCATACCCATTTTTGAGGAATGAGGTGTCAAGAATGAAAAAAGGATTGTCTCTGGTTTTCACGGCGATGCTGCTGGCGGCCATGCTGCTGACGGGCGGGATGTCCGCCCTGGCGGAAACGGAGCCGGACAGCGCCAAATCGGTGCTGGATATCTCTTATCTGACCAAGAACCAAGCCCTCGGCAGCTCCACGGGGGCGGTCGTGTATCAGGATCAGGCTTTTGACGACAGCAAACTCAAGCTGTCCTGTGTCACCGCAGGAGAGAAGGACTGGCTTAAATATGAGTATGGCGGCTGGTTCAACGGCCTGCTCGTGGATCTGAATAAGGCGAAAAGCCAGGACCCGGTCAAAGGCATCACCGATTGGACGGGTGCCACGGCCGTCTGGTTTTATGTGGATGCTGAAAATGGCGCCACGCTGGATCTGCAGCTGCGGGCGGCCAAAGGCGAGGATACCGGGTTTTTCTCCAGCAAGAACGCGGGCGTGAAATACTACTATCAGGACGAGCACGGCCTCGTTCCCGTCACCCTGGCCAACGACAACAACGACTGGGGGCATATTTCCCTGGCCGAGGGCTATGAAGGCTGGGTCGGTGTGGAGCTGGCGAATTTCGCCTGCGGCTCCGGCCATTTGACAGACCAGAACCTCGCCGGCTATCTGGGCAACGTCACGGGCGTCGGCTTCTATGCGGAAAAAACGTGTTTAGTGCGCGATGTCCGGGTGGCCGGCGTCGCGAAGGGCCTGGAAGATCTGAACGAACCGGTGGTTCCGGCGGACGTGTCGCCTGACGATGCCAAGCCGGTGACGGATTTCTCCTATCTGCCCCAGAACCGGGATCTGACGCTGGCGGACGGCCTCGGCGGCCTCGACGGCACGGCGGTGACATCCAAGGATCTGGTGGTGTCTGCGTCGGTCGAGGACGGAAAAGCCTGGCTGCATTACAAACGGAACACCACCACCTGGAATGCCGGGATTTATGTGGATCTGCTGAACGCCGCGGCTGCGGGAAAAGCCGTAACCGATTGGACTGGCGCGGAAACCCTCTGGTTTTACGCCAAGACGGAAGGGGATACCTATTTCAATATCGTGGCGGCTGTGGACAACGAATACAGCGGCGAGGTTCAGGGGTATTTCCACAGCGAAGGCGCGGGTTTGATCTACTATGTGGAGGAAAACGATGCGTTTGTGGAGAAAACCACCACCGAAGATACCTGGAAGCATATGTTCCTTCCGGCCGGGTATGAAGGCTGGGTCGGCTTCGACTTGTCCCAGATGATCTGCCGCTCCGGGCATTTGAAGGAGCAGAACTTCGCCGCCCATCTGGGCGATGTGTACGGCATCGGCTTTTATATGGAAGGCGGCGCACTGGCGGCAACCGATTTCCGCGCGGATGGCATCGCCCGCGGACTTGAAGAAGGCCAGGGCGGCACTTCCAGCACCGGCTCGGATACCAGTGGCTCCGGCAGTACCGGCTCCAACGGCGGCTCCGGCGCTCCCCAAACGGGCGTCCCCTTTGCCCTGCTTCCGGCGGCGCTGGTTCTGGCGGCGGGTGCCGCCCTTGTGGTCCTGCGCCGGCCGAAGGCCGCAGGAAAGTTCCGATAAGCCTTTCGAGAATAAGAAAGCAATGGGGTGTGGTCTATGAAAAAAGCGTTTCGCTGGATTTCCATTTGCGCAGCGTTGCTCATGCTGGTGTGCGTGATGGCGCCCGCAGCGCTCGCGGCCGATAAACCGGACGATGCGACGCCGGTGGTCGATTTCACCTACCTGCCGGAAGGGCAGGAGCTGACTCTGGCAAACGATATCGGCGGATTTATGGGGATACAAATGGTCACGTCCAAGGATTTGGTCGTTTCCAAGGTCAAAGAGGGCGGCAAAGAGTGGCTGCTGTACCACCGCAACAACAAGAACTGGAACGGCGGCATCTATCTGGACCTGATCCGGGCCAAGGCCAAGAAGAAGGCCGTGACCGACTGGACGGGCGGCACCACCCTCTGGTTTTACATCAAAGCCGCGGGAGATGCCTACCTCAACGTGGTGCTCGCGACAGACAACGAGGATTCCGGGGATGTGCAGGGCTTTTTCGACAGCGAGGTGGCCGGGGTGAAATACCTTTTGGAGGAAAACGGCGCGTTTGTCGAGAAAACCACCACCGAGGACACCTGGAAGCATATGTTCATCGCCTCGGGATACGAGGGATGGGTGGGCTTTGACCTGTCCCAGATGAACTGCCGTTCCTCGCACCTGAAAAGCCAGCGCATCGCCGACCATCTGAACGCCATATACGGCGTGGGGCTCTATATGGAAGGCACGGATGTCTATATCCGGGATATCCGGGTGTCGGGTGTGAAAGCCAAGATCGGAGCGGCGGATCCCACCACCGCGCCTCCTCCTGCGACAAAACCACCTACGGCGCCCCCCGCCGATTCCTCTGCGACGGCGGCGCCGCCTCCCAGTTCCGACGCGACAACGGCGGATTTGTCGTCCGCTGTGGATAGAACGACTGCGGCCGGCGTCTCCTCCGGCCTCGCGAGCGATCCGGATGACGGGGAAGAGAAGGCGGGCCTGCCGGTTGCGCTGATCGTCCTCCTCTGCGTGCTGGGCGCGGGGGCTGTGGCGGTCGTCGTGATCTTCCTCATCAAACGGTCCAAGGGCGGCACGCCGCCGTCGGGGACGCCGGATGCGGATGGTAGGGACGTGTAAGGATGAAACGCCTTTGTGTGTTCTTGGCGGTGTGTTTGATGTGTACGGTATTGAGTCCCGCGGCCGGGGCCGATACGGCCTTTGGCCTGGCTTCGATTTTCGGTGACGGCATGGTGCTGCAGCAGGGCCGCCCGGTTCAGGTGTTCGGGTTCGGCCGGGACGGCGAGACCGTCGCCCTCACTCTGAAAAAAGGGAACGCCGTCGTGGAAAGCCGGACCGCCGCCGTCAGCGGCGGCCGGTGGTCCGCGGAATTGCCCGCGCAGGCCGGTTCCTTTGACGAATACCGCCTGGAAGCTGCCTGCGGAAACGCCGTGAAGGCGGTGGATCATCTGGTGTTCGGCGAGGTATGGGTGGCCGGCGGTCAATCGAATATGGAATGGACCCTGGGCAAGGCGGCCGAGGCCGCGGAGTGGGAGAAAACGACGCATGACGGACGGGTGCGGTTTTTCGTGACCCTCGATTCGGGGCATGCCGATCCGCAGGCCGATTCAGCCGGTTACTGGCTTGTTTCGGGCAGCTGGGATGCCGCCAAGCGGTGTTCGGCCATCGGGTACATGTTCGCCTATCGGCTGAGCGAGACCCTGGGAGTCCCGGTCGGTGTCGTCAATACGGCGCAGGGGGCGACCCGGCTGTGCACCTGGCTCGGCCGGGAGACGGCAGAGGCGCATCCGGATTTCAAAACCCTGGTGACAACCCGGATCCACCCTGGGGCCGACGACGGCACCTGGGACTCCCTGGGGAGGTTTTACAACTCCCGCATCGCGCCTCTGCGCGGGTATCAGGCGGCCGGCATCCTGTGGTATCAGGGGGAGGCCGATATCGAGCGGGGAAACCCCGAGGTGCTGCGGCAGGGGATCCCGCTTCTGGTGGAGGATTGGAGCGCTGTTTTCGGAGACGGTGCCGCCAGGATACCCTTTCTGTCGGTGCAGCTCGCCTCCTTTAGTTACCGGAGCGACTATCTCGAGGGGAGCGGCTATACCGGCGGGGCGGACGGCACCATCGTGCCCATGGGCAATTTTCTCATGAATCAGGGGGTCGAGCAGGCCGCCGCCTTCGGTAAGGCCTTATCCGTCCCGATCTACGATGTGCCGGTCAAGCTCAGCGAAATCCATCCCCCCGATAAAGGGCCGGTGGCCGTCAAGCTGCTGGATGCCGCTCTGGGGATGGTATACGGCAAAAAGGAGCTGTACAGCGGACCGAAACCGGTCTCCGCTACGTTTGACGGATCGACCGTGGAGGTGGTTTTCGACAACGTCGGGGACGGGCTGAAGCTTGCCGCCGGCGAGACGCTCCAAGGCTTTCGCCTGGGCGGGACCGCCGTGCAGGCGGCCATCCGCGGAACCCATACCGTATCCATTCCGGCTGCGGACGGGTCTGTGTCGGACGTTTCCTTGGCGTTCGCTACGAGAAATCAGGACGCCAATCTGGTGAACAGCGGCGGATATTATCCGCTGGCGTTCCAGATGCCGGTCGAACGGGTGGAGAAGCATCCCGGTGCCGCCGCGCTGATCCGGCCGGCCGATAAGCCCGGACCCAAACGCGTGGGTCCGCTCCCGTATATCCTGTGCGCGCTGGGCATCGCCGCAGAAGGGCTCGCCCTCGTTTTCCTGCTGCGAAAGAAGGGTCGGGCTTGAACCGCGCCTCGTCGTAAAAAACACAGGACGGCCGGTCCGGCCCATAGTGAAAAACCGCGCCTTATCGGCGTATACGGTTTCAGCGCCGTTTCCGTTCGAAAACGGATGTTATCGCAAAAGAGCCAGCGGACAAAAGTCCGCCGGCTCTTTTGCGTCTGATACAGTCGGGGGAGGCCTGGGGAGCGATCATTCCGTTAGGGCTTTCGCCATTTCCACGAATTGCAGCACATCCTGAGGGGCGTCGGCACTGTAAAGCAGCCCGTAGGGGATGCTGTATTCCCAATTGACGGGGATGGAGACGAGCGCGGGATGCACTTCGCTCCAGCATTCGATGGTCAGCAAAACCTTCCCTGTTTCGGCGCAGTGGTTGAAGACGGATAAGTCGTAGAATGGAGGGGTGTCCTCGATGCGGATCTGCGGGTGATGCTTTTCCAAATCGTTCCGCAGAAAATCGTTCACGCCCGAGTCTCCCCGCTTGACCATCATCAGCGTCTCGCCGTATAAGTCTTGGATATCCAGCCTTTTTTTGCCCGCCAGGCGGTGTTCACTGGATACCGCCACCATTTTTTTATATCGGCCGAGCGGAAGAAAACGGCAGCGCGCAAGCCAGGCCTTGGAATCGCACACCCCGATCAGAAAATCGAATTTCTCCCCCAATTTTTCGATTTCCGACAGGATGCCCTCGTGATTGTCCTCAAACGGAACGAGGTGCAGCTTGTAGTCGGGAAAATCCTTGTTCACCCGATACCACACATCCATGAAAGGCTTGGCCGGATTGAGCAGTGATGTGCCCACACAAAAGGTGGTGTCGCAGTCCGATACCGCCTTTTTCGCTTCGGCTACGGATTTTTTGGAATAGTCTATCATGAATTTTGCGTCGCGATACACCATGTGTCCCGCTTTTGTGAGCCGGACCCCCGCGTGGGACCGGTCGATCAGCTTCAATTCCAGATGGTTTTCGAGCGCATTGATCTGCTTCATAACCGCGGTGGAAGAGATATACAGCCGTTCCGCCGCCTTGGTCAGGCTACCGCAGTCCGCGACGGCTATCAAGGTGTCTAAGAGGGGATTGTACATGACAACACCTCCAAAGTCATAAACTTTTAGTTTATACAACGATATCATATCGGAGATTCCCTGTCAACGCCGAGGATGGTATAGTAAACGCAGAAACAGAGACGGAGATGATGGAATGGCCAAAGCGTTGATAGCCTTTTATTCGCGGGCGGATGAGAATTATGTGAGCGGTATGCTGAAAATGCTGGATGTCGGCAATACCGAGGTGGCGGCACGTATGATAAAAGAGTTGACAGGCGCGGAACTGTTTGCCATCCGGCAGGTCCATCCCTATTCGAAAAGTTATAATGAATGCATCGCCGAAGCACAAGCGGATCAGAAGCGGCAGGCCCGCCCCGAACTGAAGGCTTACCCGGACGATATGGAGTCGTATGACATCCTTTATCTGGGATTCCCGAATTACTGGGGCACCATGCCCATGGCGGTCTTCACGTTTTTGGAGCATGTTGATTTTACCGGCAAAGTCATCAAACCCTTTTGTACCCATGAAGGCAGCGGGATGGGGACGAGCGAATCCGATATCCGGCGGCTGTGTCCCGGCGCGAAGGTGGAGACGGGACTGGCGATACATGGCAGCAGCGTGCCAAAGGCCAAACGGGATATGGAAAGGTGGGTCAATCGATGAAACCGCAGGAAATGAGCGTCTTCCCCGCAGGGGAAGCGAACGACCTGTTCGCCGATTATTTTATCGGGCAGAGTTATCTGGCGATGCTCTCGGATGAGCAGGTGGCCATAGGCAACGTGACCTTTGAGCCGGGATGCCGGAATCATTGGCACATCCACCGTGCCGACCGCGGAGGCGGACAAATGCTGATCGTCACGGCGGGAGAGGGCTGGTATCAGGAATGGGGACGTGAACCGCGGAAATTGAAGGCGGGGGACATGGTGCATATTCCGGCCGGTGTAAAGCATTGGCACGGAGCGGCAGCGGATGCATGGTTTCAGCATTTGGCGCTGGAAGTGCCGGGGGAAAACAGTAAAACCGAGTGGTGCGAACCGGTTTCGGATGAGGCCTATGCGGCATTGAAGGAGGGATAACATGGCAAAAGTAACGGCGGGAAGGGACGAATTGGGGACCTTTGCCCCTAAGTTCGCGGAACTGAACGATGACATCCTGTTCGGTGAAGTTTGGTCCAGGGAGGACCGGCTGTCGGCCAGAGACCGAAGCATTGTCACGGTGACGGCGCTGCTGGCCGGCGGGATCTTGGACGGCTCTCTTCGATTTCATTTGCAAAACGCCAAAAACCATGGCGTCACCAAAACCGAAATAGCGGAAATTTTGACACACGCTGCCTTTTATGCCGGCTGGCCGAAGGCCTGGGCGGCCTTTAGAATGGCAAAGGACATTTGGGAGGATCGTCTATAAAACGGCCGGGCTTCTCCCGGTCCAATAAACAATCTTCAGGAGGTATGATGATGAAAAGAGGGTTCATGATCTGGATGGCCGCGGTTTTGCTTTTCGCGGCAGCCGGGTGTACCGGTACAGAAAACAAGGGCGGAGCCTCGTCCGTAAACAATCGCAGCGATGTGTCGCAGAATACGGACAATCAGGGGTCTGAAGGGAACGACGGGTCTTCCGGACGCGCCGATCCCGAAACGCCCGGAAAAACGCTGGTAGTCTACTTTTCGGCTACGGGGACTACGGAGAGAATCGCGGGGAGCATAGCTGCCGCCACCCATGCCGACATATTTGTCGTAGAACCCGAAGAGGCCTATACGGCAGACGACTTGGATTGGAACGACGAAAAATCCAGAGTATCCACGGAACACAGCCATCCCGAAAGCCGGGACGTGAAGCTCAAGACGGTAAAGCCGCCGGCTTTTGAAAGCTATAGCACGGTGCTGATCGGGTATCCCATTTGGTGGGGAATGGCGGCTTTTCCCGTGGAAACATTTGTCAAAGAAAATGATTTTACAGGCAAAACCGTCATACCGTTTTGCACGGCCTCTTCCTCGGATATCGGCGAAAGCGGCAAACAGCTTTCCGAACTGGCGGGAACGGGCGAATGGAGAGAGGGAAAACGATTCTACAGCCGTTCTTCTGAGGAGGACGTGCGCGAGTGGCTCGAAAGTTTCCAAATAGACTGGGGAGACGCGTAATGGACTATGTCACACTGTCAAACGGCGTGCAGATGCCGATGTTGGGATATGGGGTCTATCAGATCACGCGCGGCGAATGCGAACGCTGTGTACGGGACGCGCTGAAAGCGGGATACCGTTCGATCGATACGGCGCAGGCTTACTTGAATGAGCGGGAAGTCGGCCTGGCCATCCAAAAATCGGGAATCGCCAGAAAAGACCTTTTTGTGACATCAAAGGTTTGGATTGAGAATTACGGCTATGAGAACTGCAAAAAATCCGTGGAAGAGTCTTTGAAAAAGCTGCAGACCGACTATCTTGACCTCATGCTTTTGCATCAGCCGTTTTCCGATTATTACGGGGCGTGGAGAGCCTTGGAAGATCTATATGACGAAGGGAAACTGCGCGCCATCGGCATCTCCAACTTTTACCCCGACCGCATGGTGGATCTGGCTTCCTTTTCCAGGATCCGGCCCATGGTCAATCAGGTGGAAACGCACCCTTTTCACCAGCAGGCGGCGGCCAAAGCCTATATGGAGAAATACGGCGTGCAGATCGAGGCGTGGGCGCCTTTCGGAGAGGGGCGCGGCGGTTTGTTCGAAAACGCCGTACTCAAAGACATCGGAGAGACATACGGCAAAACGGCGGCACAGGTGATGCTCCGCTGGCATATTCAGCGCGGCGTGGTGGCCATTCCGAAATCCACGCATTTTGAACGGATGGAGGAAAATATCCGGATATTCGATTTTGAGCTGGCCGAAAGCGATATGGAAAAAATAGCGGCATTGGATCAAGCGGAGAGTTCCTTCTTTTCCCATTATGATCCCGCTACGGTCGAATGGTTTGTCAAAATGGTTGGAGAGAGAAAGATCAACCAGGACTGCAGCAAAGACACAAAAAGCCGGTAACGATCCTGCGCCTGCAGAGTACCCTCAACCGGCCGATGCTGCGGGCGGACGCCGAAAAAAGAGGCGGCCCCGTTTATACGGGACCACCTTTTTTATTCGATATCTTCGTCGCCATCTGTTGCATTCCTGCAAACGGAGCCTGGTCGAACGGCCGCCTTTATCGTCGAAGCGCACGATACCTTTTACTTGGCAAAGCATAAAAAACGGGCCCTTCGGCAGTCGAAGGACCCGTTTTCTATGCTATTTTATATACAATATGAAATAATTCGACAGTATTCAACGTTTTGTATCCAGCTTCTCTGCACGGCATATCAACCATTGAGGCCGAGCGGCGAGGGGATTGCGCAGGAAATCGGTCTTACAGCCCGAATTCGCCCTCATAGCTCACCAGACTGGCATCGAGGACACCGTCCACCTGCAGGAACCGGTCGATGGTAGCCATTTCGCTGTCCTTGAGCGAGATTTCCAGGGTCAGTTCCGCGCCGTCCCGGGTCATGGTGCGGGACTTGACCCGATGACGGGGCAGGGTTTTGAGGGCTTTGCCGATATTGGCGGATTTTTCGGGCTCATACCGCAGCACCAGCAGGTAGGGGCTCTGAAGCTTCTTGTGGAACAGGGAGATGACGAAATAGAGCAGCCCCACACCGAAGCAGGCAAAGGCGCCGACGAGATACTGCCCGGCCCCCGTCATGATGCCGCAGGTGATGCTCCAGAACATGAACACCGTGTCGACCGGGTCCTTGATGGCGGTGCGGAACCGGACGATGGACAGGGCGCCGACCATACCGAGGGACAAAGCCAGATTCGAACTGATGGTGCGGATGACCAGGGCCGTGACCATGGCGAGGAGAACCAGTGAAAAGGCGAAACCCTTGGAATAGAGTACCCCGCGGAAGGTCTGGCGGTAAACGAGAAGGATGAAGATGCCCATTAGGAACGCCACCCCGACCGACAGCGCCATCTGTCCTACCGTCACGCTCTCGAACTGCTCGAGCACGCTTTTCTTGATCATGTCCATAAAACTCATGGGATTTCCTCCTTTATAGTAGGCCGGGTCACTGCAGGCCGCGGCAAAGTTCGTACTTGGATATGGCGCAGCGGGAAGCGGACAGGGGCCGCAGCAGCTGCCGCACGGTGTAAGGCAGGGCGTCGTCGTATTTCACCTCGAGAACCAGCCGGTCTCCCGGCAGCACAGGCAGAGTGAACGGCTCGGAGCTGAACAAATCGGTGCGGTACTGCCCCGAATGCAGTCCGCTGTCCAGCGTGATCCGCACATCCCGGAATACATACGCCTCCCTCGTGTAATCCACGATCACGGCCGGGCGCAGCAGACGGGTGCGGGCCATGAGATAAAAATGGCGCAGCAGGGGGTCCTCGCTGTTCAGAAACGGCCAAATGTCGCCCGCGAGAATGGCGTCGGCCTGTTCCCTCGTCAGGGGCGCGCTTTTCTTCCGCGTCAGGGAGCCGATCTTCTGTTTGAGTTCCAGACGGATGAAGCGGTCGTCCATGTCATAGAACCGGATGCGGAATTTCTCCCGTTTTTCCACCCCTTCGATTTTGTCGAGCAGGCCGCTTTGGAGATAGTCGTCGAAATAGAGGCTGCGGATGAAATAGCGGCCGTCTTCACCGGCGTGGCCGTCCCGCGGGAGCCCCGCGCGCAGGCGGCCCTGGAGCATCCGGGCGCCGGCGGTGCTGATAAAGAATTTTTCCTCATGCCGGAAACCGTCCAACCAAAACCCTCCTCAGCCGAACACGGCGGTGATTTCCTCGTCGCTCAGGGCGAGGATGGCGCGGAGCTGGCTGCTCGTACGCACTTCGTTTTCAAGCGTCGCCTGGCGTCCCCGCACGAAGGTGCGCAGCCCCTCCACCCGGGACGGCCAGCTGCCGGACGATCCGCCCCATTTGTCGAGATCCCGCCCGATTTCCGGCCGGATCCACTGCTCGAACCGGTCGATGTGCGCGATCATGTTGTCCGGGGTAAAGACGTTTTGCATCAAGTAGGCCATGCGGTCGATGAAGGTGGCCCGGAAATCGGCGTTCTTCAGCAGGCGGTTGACAAGGGTGGTGCTCAGGCTGTGGGCGGCGCCTGTCCCGGCCGGATTCAGTATGTGGAAGAAGCCGTAGGGATCCGCGGCTCTTTGGAACCCCAGGTCCACGTCGTATACGATCCAGTGAAAGCGCCCTCCGTCGTAATCGGGCGACCGGAAAAAGCGGATGTTGCCGCTGTCCTGATTGCCGCAGTAAGCTTCGCTGATTAAATAATCGCAGTAGCTCTCGACGTTCATGCGTTCGGTGACAAACGCGTAATTCGCGGCATCGGCCATATCGTGGGTCTTGACAAAATTGAGAAGCTCGAGATACGCCGCATCGCTGCCCGCATTCACGGTTTTATTCCCCTGCAGCATATCCACGGTATCGGCCGACACTCCGCAGTGGGAGGCGACATAGTCGGCGTTGAGGCGTTCCCGGATATACCGGATGCCGTAATATTCGCCGTTTAAGTACATCACGACCGGCCGGAAGGCCTGGACGAAACCGACCCCCGCGTCGTCGAGGACGCTTGTGAACATGGCGTCCTTCATCACGGTGAGAAGACGGTCCTGACCCGAGGTGCGCAGGATGAGGTTGTCGTACTCGTCGAACTCCCGCGTATCGAAAACCGGATAATCGAGATGGGAAGCGCCGTAGCAGTCCCGGAAATTCAGGGCGAGAGACTTTTTTTCATAGATGCGGGACATGCCGCCGAACACCTTGAGGCCGCAGTCGACCGAGAAACCCGCGTCGCTCCCGCCGGGGCCGTCCTTCGAGAGCAGCTCGACATGGGCGAACCGTTCCCAGTCCTGAAAAAAGTTGGCGCCGTTGTACGGATAGGTGGCCGATCCCTTGCCGAGGACGAGAATGCCTTTGTCATGGCTGAATAAACCGTCCGGATCCGAGGTGACGCTGACGACGTCCAGCGTGTGGTTTTCCCCTATAATATAGGAAAACGTGGAGCAGGCACTCGGCACCGCGCCGGATTCCAGAGATACCACCCGCAGGGAGGCCGTTTTATCGAGGGTGATGGGACCGGTATAGCGGGCGCTCGCTGCGGTGGGCACCGTACCGTCCGTGGTATAAACCAGATTGTCCCCGAGCAGGGTGACTTCGAGCGGCCCCGCCGCATAGACCCCCGCGGGCGTGGCAGCCCTGGGAGCGGAGGCGAGACGGCGCAGCCCGCCTGTGTTGGCGGCGCCGGGGGTGGGGTCGGAGAAGTAGAAGAGGCCGGGTTCACCGTCCATCCGGCCGCGGCTGACGTTCATGGGCAGGCCGGTATAGGAGACGCCGTCCTGCAGCCGGCCGTCCCCGTCGTAGAGATATACCGCGCCGTCCCCGTTCAGATTGAAGTTCGTCTGGCGGTTGCGGGCGTTCGGGAGGTTGGCTTCGTTGCAGTAAAACACCAGATATCCCCCGGCCGGCAGCGTGACATCGGGCAGGGGAAAGAGTCCGGGCAGTTCCGGATCGTCGGTCAGGAAGAGGCCCTTGAGGCTGACCGGGGCGTCCGAGACGTTGTGCAGTTCAACCCAGTCGCTGCGGTCGATGGCGCCGTACCGGGTGTTGCGGGACATGATTTCCGAGATCCGGATGGAGGAGGGCCGGCGGGCATCCAGATCCGCCGCATAAGCGAGCGCCCCCTCCTCGGTGTTGGGCTGCCCGGGGGAAGGGCTGCCGACCGACCAAAGGCCGTCCTCGCTGCGCAGGAGCGCCGTATCCGCCGCCAGGCCGTTGATCTCCACTTTGTCGGTCAGTACCCCGTCCGGCGTGGAGAGAAAAACGGTATCGCTCGACCGGTTGATGCGGAAAGGCGCGTGGAGTTCGTCCGGATCGGCGGAATGCCCCTTGCCCGAGGCAAAAACCAGCGCGGTTTCCCCCGGGGCGAGGGTCAGAGCGGGAAACCGCCATTTCAGCGGTTCGTCCGAATCGTCGGTCAGGCCGTAGCCCCGCAGGTCTACGGGTTCGTCCGACCGGTTGAGCACTTCGATATAATCGGGATATGTACCGTCGCCGTCGGGAAGGGTGACGGTGTTTTTCGCCATGACTTCGTTGAGAACGACGGCGCCGGTCGTTCCGGTCCTGGTGGCGAGATAGGCGGCGTAGCCCTCGTCCGTGTTCGGGTATCCCGGGGTGCTGTGGGCCGATTCGACAAATCCGGCCTGCGTCCGCACGGCCGAGACGTTGGTCTGCAGCTGGATAGTGACGGTGGAATCCTCCACCTGGCCCGAGGCGTCCTTGAGGGAGAGGGTTTCCCCGCCGGCCGCTTTCAGCCGGAAATCCGCGTGCAGCGGATCCTTGCCGTCCCCGTCGCAGAAAACGACGAGATACTCGCCGGCGTCCAGGGTGCGGGACGGGAACAGCCAGGTGGTGTTGCCGTCGGTCAGGGCCCATCCGCCGAGCGATATGCGGCCGTCCGTCGTGTTGTGCAGCTCGACCCAGTCGCTGAACAGGCCGTTTTCGTCCGGAAAGGCAGCGCTGTTGCTGGTCATATACTCCGAAATTTCCACCCGGGCCTGCAGAAGCGGGCCGCCCGTTTCAATCGTCCGGCCGGACGAGAAAACCGAGCCCAGCACGAACAGCAGGACAAGGCCGGCCAGCGAAGCGGCGATCAAAGCCCGTCGGTTGCGGGCAGATGTTTTGGCAGTGGACATGACGGCATCTCCTTTGCGCATGGATGATTGGTGCCGGGCGGGCATGACGATGACGGGACAGGCCGCCTGTCACATGGTATGCCGGATCCCGTTGCCGTATGATGAAAAAGCGGAGCGGGGATGCCCAGGCGAAAAAAAGGCGGATTCGACAAATTTTGCGGAAAAGAGGGCGAAAGCCCTCCGTATTTGTTGAACGCGCACGGCATTTGTGTCCAGTATACCACATAAAAAGCCGCTTTTCCATCCCAGAATCCTGGTCAAATGTAATAAAATATCGTAGAAAATTCATGAAGATGCACGGGCTGGGCATAGTAAAAAACAGTTGAGGCTGTGGGCGGTTTGTGATAAAATGGAAACATCTGTTAACAAAGGGAAATCCGGACGGGTGCAGCCATCCGGTGGAATCCTGACAAAAGGCCGGTGAAAACATGGCTCTATCGATCGTGGAACAAATCCGTGAAGCGGAAAAACAGGCGGAACAAGTGACGCAGCAGGCGAAGGAGCGGGCCGACGCCATCCTGCGGGATGCCGCCGACCAGGCGAACGCCATGCAGAAAGAGGCGGCCTCCCGGCTGGGGGATGAACGCCGGAAGGCGCTCGCCAAGGCGGAGGCCGAGGCGGGCGCGATTCGCGCCGAGGCGCAGCGGGAAGCGGAGGCGGCGGCCTCCGCCCTCGCGCAGACAGCGGCCTCCCGGCAGGAGAGCGCTCTCAAAGCGGCGGCGGCCTGCCTGACAGGGCTGGACAAGTCCGCGGAATAAAGGGACACCCGCGTAAATGCCGCCTGTGACAGAGTGTTGTGCGCAGGCGGTTCTGTTGGTGAAATTTCGCCATTTATGGAGCGGTCCGTTGGAGGTGTTGGAGTTTGGCAAAAATGCGTATGATGCGGATCCGGCTGATCGCCCACCGGTCGGACCGCAAGCCGTTGCTGGAGACGCTGCAATGGATGGGCGTGCTGGATATCGAAGCGGCGGCGGGTCCGGACGGCCCTGCGCTGCCGGAAGGCTTTGAGCGGCCGGATACCCGCAGCGGAACCGCGTCTTTTGAGCGGGCGGCGGCGGTCGCCTCGGGGGCGCTCGGGATCCTGAACGAAGCGGCGCCCGAATCCCGCGGATTGCTGGCCGGTCTTTCGGGGCGGCGGGAAATCACGGCGGACGATTTTGACCGTATGGCGGAAGACAGCCGCGCCGTGATGGACATCTGCCACCAGGTGCTCGATTGGCAGAAACGGCGGACGGAATGCGAGGCGGAAATCCTCCGCCTGAGCGCCAGTCTGGAACAGATGGAACCGTGGAAGACGCTGGACGTGCCCTTCCGTTTCCGTGGAACCCGGACCACAGCGGCGTTTATCGGCGTTCTGCCCGCGCTGTATACCGAAGACGCGCTGCGGGAGTGCCTGGCGGAACGGGAACCGGAGGCGGCCTTTGAGGCCGAGGTGCTGGCCGCTTCACCCGAACAGACCTGCCTGTTCCTGCTCTGCCGCCGGGAAGACGCGCCGGGAATCGAGCAGGCGCTGCGGTCGCTGGGCTTTTCGCGGCCTCCGGCCACGGCGGGCACCTCGAAACACGGGATGCTGCCGTCGGATGAAATCGACCGCCTGTCCGAGAAGCGGCGGGCGCTGGAAGAGGAAGCGGCGGCCATTACCCGGAAGCTCGAAGAGGCGGCGGCCGACCGCCGCCGGATTGAAAATACCATCGATTACTATACCATACGGGCGGAAAAATACCGGATTATCGGGGAGCTCGGGCATACGAAGCACACCTTTCTCGTATCCGGCTATATCCCGGAGCCCGATCTGCCGCTGCTCCGGGAGCGCCTGGAAGAGCGCTTTGCCGTTTTGATGGAGGTCGAAGAGGCCAAGGAGGATACGGCGCCGGTCAAGCTGCACAACAACGCGTTTGCCCGTCCGGCGGAGGCCATTACCGAGATGTACGCCCTGCCGCTGGCGAGCGATATGGACCCCACGCCGGTGATGAGCTTCTTCTATTATCTGTTTTTCGGCATGATGCTGTCCGATGCGGGCTATGGCCTGCTGCTGGCGCTGGGCAGCTGGCTGCTGATCAAGAAATGCCGCCCCGAACCGGGGCTGCGGCGCAATCTCAAGCTGTTTCTCTACTGCGGTATCTCCACCATGGCCTGGGGCTTCGCCTTCGGCAGCTTTTTCGGGGATGCCATTCCTATCATCTCCCGCACCTTCTTCGGACATGAGGTCAATCTGCCGCGGCTGCTGGATCCCATGACCCAGGCGGTGCAGATGCTGATTCTCAGCTTGGGACTGGGGTTCGTCCACATCCTCGCGGGGATGGGGTGCAAATTCTATCTCCAATGGAAGAGCGGGGATCCCCTGGGCGCGGTGTTCGACACCGGGTTCTGGATGACCGGGCTTCTGGGCATAGTCCTGTGGCTGGCGGGGGGCTATGTTTCCCCGGTGATGTCCGCTGTCGGCATGTGGTTGACCATCGCGTCGGTAGCGGGCCTGCTGCTGACGGCCGGGCGGAAAAAGAAAGGGCCGATGAAGGTGCTGGCGGGGCTTGTCAGCCTCTACGATTCCACCGGGTATATCAGCGACCTGATGTCCTATTCCCGCCTGATGGCCCTGGCTCTGACCACCGGCGCCATGGCGAGCGTCTTCAACCTGATGGGCACCATCATGGGGGGCGGCATCGGCGGGGCCATCATGATGCTGATCATCTTCCCGGTGGGGCATCTGATCAATTTCGGACTCAACGCCCTGGGGGCGTATGTGCATACCATCCGGCTCCAGTATGTCGAGATGTTTTCCAAGTTCTATGAGGGCGGCGGCCGTCCGTTCCGGCCTTTTGCCCTGCGCAGCCAATATATCAGAATCAAGGAGGAACCAAAACAATGAGTCTGGGAATTATTCTGGCGCTGATCAGCGCGGCGATTGCAACGGTGTTTGCGGGAATCGGTTCGATTAGGGGCGTCGGCATGTCCGCCGAGGCCGGCATGGGCGTGCTCAGCGAGGACCCCTCCAAGTTCGGTAAGCTGCTGGTGCTGGAGCTGCTGCCCGGCACGCAGGGTCTGTACGGCTTCATCGTCGCCTTCTTCATCATGCTCAACGTCGGGATTTTCGGCGGCCTGAATACGGGCATCACCACCACCATGGGCTGGCTGTACATCGTCGCGTCCCTGCCCATCGGCATCGGCGGCCTGATCTCCGGCATCGCCCAGGGCCGGGCTGCCGTGGCGGGCATTTCGCTGCTGGCCAGACGGTCGAGTGAATTTTCCAAGGCCATGGTGTCCACCACCCTGGTGGAAATCTATGCCCTGCTGGCCTTCCTGGTTTCTCTGCTGTCCGTGCTGGCCATCAACGGTATGGCGGGCTGATCCGGACGGAACGGCATGGCCGTATGGATATGCGGCGGAAAGGGTGGATCATCACGATGTCAGGTACGCAAGATATGATCGCGCGCATCCTTGCAGACGCGGAAGCCGAAGGCGCGCGCACCGAAGAGCAGGCCCGGGAAAAAGCTGCGAAAATCTTGCAGGAAGCCCGTGAGCAGGCCGCGGAAGCCGCGCGGCAGGCGAACGAGGAAACGGGGAAGCAGGCGGAGGATATCGTGCGTTCCGCCCGGTCGTCGGCCGAGCTCATCCGCCGCAACCTCCTGCTCGAAAAGAAACGGGCGCTCATCGAAGAAGCCCTGCGCCAGACGATCCGGAATCTGACGGCGCTTCCGGACAAGGCGTATATGGAACTGCTCGGCCGGCTGTCGGAAAAGGCGGCGAGACCGGGGGAAGGCGTGCTGCGCCTGAACGCCCGGGATCTTGCCCGTCCGGGGGCGGAGTCCCTCTCCCGCGATCTGCGGGACGGCCGGAGCATCCGGCTGTCGCCGGACCCCGCCGCGATCGAAGGCGGCTTTTTGCTCGAATACGGGGAGCTGGAGATGAACGGCTCCTTTTCGGCTCTGCTCGAGGAAAAGCGGGAAATGCTCGAAGATTTGCTGAACCGGGAACTGTTCGGCTGACGAAAACACACGAAGGGAGGCGGCGGCATGGGGGCGTCCTATGCTTACGCGGTCGGCAATGTGCGCGCCAGGGAATCGTCCCTGCTCACCCGTCAGGATCTGGATCAGCTGCTGGTGCTGTCCGGGGCGGATGAGCTCCTCAGCGTGCTGCGGGACAAGGGCCTGGGCGGGCCGCCGGCCGACGGATCCGCCGCCGGAATGGACGATCTGTTTCGGGAGGAAACCCGTGCCCTGTGGCGGTATCTGGAAGACATTACGCCGGATTTTTCTTTGTATGACGCGTTTGTTTACCGTCAGGATATCCACAACTGCAAGGCGGTTATAAAAGGGGTGCTCGCCGGCAGGCCTTACCGCTCCCTGCTGCTGGAACCCGCCACGGTTTCTCCGGATTTGCTGGAACAGGCGGTCAAGGATAGGGATTTCAGCCGGCTGCCCTCCTTTTTGCGGGAGGCCGCCGCCAAAGCCTACGATATTCTCGCGCATGCGTCGGATGCCCAGCTCGCCGACGCGGTCCTCGACCGCGCGGGCATGGCCGCGATGCTGGAGGCCGCGAAAGAGACGAAAGTGCCGATGCTGCTGGAGCTGATCGGCACCCAGGTGTTTTACGCGGACTGCAAGATCGCGCTGCGGGCCGCGCGGGCGGGCAAGTCCGCCGCCTATCTCGAGCAGGCGCTCTGTCCCTGTCCCGGACTGGATGTCCGGGTGCTGGCCTCCGCGGCGGCGGAGGGGCCGTCAAACGGTGAGAAAGCCGTGCTCGAGCGGATGGAGTCGCTGGATGTGTACGGCAGCCGCCAGGCGGCGGAAGCCTATCGGGAGTCGCCGTCCGCCTATGAAAAATACGTGGACGACCGGGTGATGAAAACCGCGCTGAAAGGGCGCGCCGTGACCCTGGGACCCGAGCCGCTGCTCGGCTATTTCGTGGGGCGGGAAACCGAAATCAAAAATCTGCATATCCTGTTTTCCGGCCTGCGGGCCGGACAGGACGAATCGAGTATCCGGTCGCGGCTGCGGGACCCTTACGCACCTAACACGGCCGGCCGGATGGCGTGAATCGGATAAAGGAGGGGACGGCCATGCGCCGATGTGCGGTGATGGGCGATACAGAAAGCGTACAGGGCTTCGCGGCCGTGGGCCTCGATGTGTTTCCCTGCGACGATCCGGCCGAGGCCGGGGCACTGTTCCGCCGGCTGGCAGCGGCCGGGGAGCCCGGTAAAGAAGAGTACGGCGTGATCTATCTGACCGAGGCGCTGGCGGCGCTGCTGGAACGGGAGCTGGAGGCGCTCGACGAGCAGATACTTCCCGCGGTGATCCTCATTCCGGGTGTGCGCGGCAATACCGGCGCCGGCCTCCAGCGCGTCCGGGAATGTGTAGAGAAAGCCGTAGGGTCGGATATCCTGTTCGGCCCGTAGGCTTTCTCTGGAAAGCACGTAGGGTCGGATATCTTGTTCGGCCCGTAGGCTTTCTCTGGAAAGCACCGTTATACCCTAGACATTCTAATCCCACGCAAGCACGTTCTTGTGTCGGCCGCGGCAAAAGGCCGGGCAGCCGATGAAACCGATACGGGCGGTTCGATGCGAAACCGCCCGGTGAAAGGAACGATCAGCCATATGACGACAGGTACGATCACCAAGGTGGCGGGGCCGCTGGTCATCGCCGAGGGGATGCGGGAAGCGAATATGTTCGACGTGGTGCGGGTGAGCAGCCAGCGCCTGATCGGCGAAATCATCGAAATGCACGGGGACAAGGCCTCGATTCAGGTGTATGAAGAAACCTCCGGGCTGGGGCCGGGCGAAAGCGTGGAATCGACCGGTGCGCCCCTGAGCGTGGAGCTGGGCCCGGGGCTGATCGGCTCGATTTTCGACGGCATCCAGCGTCCGCTGGCTGAAATCATGAAGGTTTCCGGCACCAATCTGCAGCGGGGGATCGAGGTCCCCTCCCTGAATCGGGAAAAACGCTGGCATTTTGTCCCGTCGGTGAAGGCCGGGGACGAGGTGCGGGGCGGCGATACCCTGGGCATCGTACAGGAAACGCCGGTCGTGCGGCATCACATTCTGGTGCCCCCTGGCCTGATGGGCCGTGTGGAAGCCATCGCCGAGGGCGACTATACCGTCGAGGACACGGTGGCCTCCCTGCGCTCTCCGAACGGCCCGGACGGCCTCATTCCGGTGAAGCTGATGCAGAGCTGGCCGGTCCGGGTGGGGCGGCCTTATAAACGCAAACTCTCCCCGGACGTGCCCCTGACCACCGGACAGCGGGTCATCGACACCCTGTTCCCCCTGGCCAAGGGCGGCGTGGCCGCGGTTCCCGGCCCCTTCGGCTCGGGCAAAACCGTGGTGCAGCACCAGCTCGCCAAATGGGCGGCCGCCGATATCATCGTCTACATCGGCTGCGGTGAGCGCGGCAATGAAATGACCGACGTGCTCAACGAGTTCCCGGAGCTGAAGGATCCCCGCACCGGCAACTCCCTGATGGAGCGCACCGTCCTGATCGCGAACACCTCCGACATGCCTGTGGCCGCGCGGGAAGCGTCGATTTACACCGGTATCACCATTGCGGAGTATTTCCGGGACATGGGGTATACCGTCGCGCTCATGGCCGATTCCACCTCCCGCTGGGCCGAAGCGCTGCGGGAAATGTCCGGCCGTCTCGAGGAGATGCCGGGCGAGGAAGGCTATCCCGCCTATCTCGGCAGCCGTCTCGCGCAGTTTTACGAGCGGGCCGGCCGGGTGATCGTCAGCGGCACCGGGGATACCGAGGGCGCGCTGTCGGTTATCGGCGCCGTGTCCCCTCCCGGCGGCGATATCTCTGAACCGGTTTCGCAGGCGACGCTGCGGATCGTCAAGGTGTTCTGGGGTCTCGACGCCTCGCTTGCCTACAAGCGGCATTTCCCGGCCATCAACTGGCTGACCAGTTATTCGCTGTATGCCGATTCGCTTTCCGATTGGTTCAATGAGAACATCCGGGATGACTGGAGTCTCCTGCGGGGCCGTTTGATGGGCCTGCTGCAGGAGGAGGCGGAGCTGGAGGAGATCGTGCGGCTGGTCGGCATGGACGCTCTGTCCGCACCCGACCGGCTGAAGCTCGAGGCCGCCCGGTCCATCCGGGAGGATTACCTTCACCAAAACGCGTTCCACGATACCGATACCTTCACATCTCTGGATAAGCAGTACCTGCTGATGACCGCCATCCTCGGATTTTACGACAAGGCGCGCGCCGCGCTCGAAGATGGGGTAGACATCGACGTGATTGTCTCCCTGCCGGCCAGGGAGCGGATCGGTCGTCTCAAATACGCGGCGGAGGACGCCGCGGCCGAGGACTTTGCCCACGCGATGGCCATGCTCGACGAAGAGCTGGCGGATGCCCGCAAAGCAGCCGCGCAGGACGAATTCGGCCGGAAGGGGGAGGAAGAGGATGCCTAAGGAATACCGGTCCATTCGGGAAGTCGCCGGCCCGCTGATGATGGTCAGCGGAGTCGAGGATGTCAAATTCAACGAGCTCGGGGAGATCGAACTGCCGAGCGGCGAACGCCGCCGCTGCAAGGTGCTGGAAATCGACGGCAGCAACGCCCTCGTGCAGCTGTTCGAAAGCGCCGCGGGTATCAACCTCGCCAATTCCAAGGTCCGGTTTCTCGGCCGGTCGATGGAGCTGCCCGTGTCCCCCGACATGCTGTCCCGGGTTTTCGACGGCCTGGGCCGCCCCATCGACGGCGGTCCGGAGCTGATTCCGGAAAAGCGGCTGGATGTCAACGGCACCCCCATGAATCCCGCCGCCCGCAACTATCCGCAGGAGTTCATCCAGACCGGCGTCTCCGCCATCGACGGACTGAACACCCTGGTCAGAGGCCAGAAGCTGCCGATCTTCTCGGCGTCCGGCCTGCCTCACGCCCAGCTCGCGGCCCAGATTGCGCGGCAGGCGACGGTTCTCGGGGACGACAGCGGGTTCGCCGTCGTGTTCGCGGCCATGGGCATCACGTTCGAGGAGTCGAACTATTTCATCGAGTCGTTCCGCAAAACGGGCGCCATCGACCGGACGGTCCTGTTCATCAATCTCGCGAACGATCCCGCCGTGGAACGGATCGCCACCCCCCGCATGGCCCTGACGGCCGCGGAATACCTGGCCTTCGACCGGGGGATGCAGGTGCTCGTCATCCTGACCGATATCACGAACTATGCCGACGCCCTGCGGGAGGTGTCGGCCGCCCGCAAGGAAGTGCCGGGCCGCCGGGGATATCCCGGCTATATGTACACCGACCTCGCCACTTTGTATGAACGGGCGGGCCGGCAGAAGGGGAAGGACGGCTCCATCACCCTCATCCCGATCCTGACCATGCCGGAGGACGACAAGACCCACCCCATCCCCGACCTGACCGGCTATATCACAGAGGGGCAGATCATCCTCAGCCGCGAACTGTACCGCAAGGGCGTCACCCCGCCCATCGACGTGCTGCCCTCCCTGTCCCGTCTGAAGGACAAGGGCATCGGCCGGGACCGCACACGGGAGGACCACGCCAGCACCATGAATCAGCTTTTCGCCGCCTACGCCAGAGGCAAGGACGCCAAGGAACTCATGGTGATCCTGGGCGAAGCGGCGCTGACCAAAATCGATAAGCAGTATGCCCAATTTGCCGATCGGTTCGAGCAGGAGTACGTCTCCCAGGGGTATGAGACCAACCGGACGATCGAGGAAACCCTCGATCTCGGCTGGCAGCTGCTCCGGATCCTGCCCCGCAGTGAGCTCAAACGGATCAGCGACGAGATGCTCGACCGGTATTACGGACAGTGACGAACGATACGGGCCCGCGGGATGGCGCGGCTGTCCGGAAAGGGGAGGATGCCCATGGCGGTGATGAATGTCAATCCCACCCGCATGGAGCTCACCAGGCTGAAAAAACAGCTGAGCACGGCCATGAGAGGCCATAAACTGCTCAAGGACAAACGGGATGAGCTGATGCGGCAGTTTCTCGATATGATCCGGGAAAACAAGTCCCTGCGGGAACAGGTCGAAGCCGGAATCGCGGAGGCCAACCGCCATTTCGTCCTGGCGAGCGCGGTGATGCAGAAGGAACAGATGGATGCCGCCCTGCTGGCTCCCAAGCAGGAGGTGGGGCTCGAGACCTCGACCCGCAATGTGATGAGCGTGGATATTCCGGTGTTTTCACCGGTCACCCGGACCCCCGATCCTTCGGATATTTACCCCTATGGGTTTGCGTTTACCTCGTTTGAGCTGGACGATGCGGTGGAGCGGCTGTCCGGGCTGCTGCCGGTCATGCTGCGGCTGGCGGAATGTGAAAAATCAGCTCGGCTCCTGGCGGCCGAAATCGAAAAAACCCGTCGTCGGGTCAACGCCCTCGAACATGTGATGATCCCGCGGCTGCAGGAAACCATCCGCTATATCACCATGAAACTCGAGGAGAACGATCGCTCCAGCCGTACAAGGCTGATGAAGGTCAAGGACATGATGCTCGAAAAGGCGCATCATTACCACGAGGCCGACCCTTGGTGATCGGCCGGCTGTTGGAATCGGCAGAAAGCCCCGGAACCGTCTGGTTCCGGGGCTTTTGTTATGGGACAGGGGGACGCGGGCTATTTCGCGCACAGCGTGTGTTGTCCGGAGTGTGAGGATTGTTTTCTGCGTGTGAAGAAATCCCATACCAACCGGGCGTTCCTGCGGGGCATTCTGCTGACAATACGCCAAACCGAAGGAGAGACAAACGCGATTCTCATGCTTCGCAGCCGGAAAAAATCGTATACTTTTCCTTAAACGATTTTGATTGATACAACGCGTGATCGGCTTTTTTAAACAGCAATTCAAATTCCGTCCCATCTTCGGGAAAGAGGGATACGCCAATACTGTTAGTGCAGTTCAGGCCGTGGTCCCCGCACCTGACCAGCTTACGCAGCTTTTGTGTAAGCCAATCCAAATTCGGTATGTTTTGAATCAGAAGGATGAATTCATCCCCGCCGAACCTTCCGATAATATCGGTTTTGCGAAAATTACTTTTTAATGTATCCGATACCAATTTGATAATATTGTCACCGGCATAATGGCCAAAAGTATCGTTGATACTTTTGAAATTATCAATATCCAGCAAGATGAGCGCATGGCGCTGTCCTGCGTTTCTGCACATTTTTTTTCGAATCAAGTCCACCGAAGAGCTTTTGTTGAAAAGTCCGGTAAAGTTATCCAGCTTCGCTGCGTTTTCCAGACGGTCGGTTTTGGTTTTGATGTCAGAAATGTCGGTGATTACCCCGATCATTTTAACGGGGACGTTCTTTTCGATAATAGGGGTGACATCAAGCTTGCACCATATAAATTTGGAGCCGCCGGCTCTCATTCTCGCCTGATAGGTCGTCGGTTTTCCGTTTAAAATGCATTGAAAAGCGCGGTCGATCACGTCTTTGTCATCCGGGTGAGAAAAGTATTCGGAGACGTTTTTTTGATATTCCATGGGATTCATTTTACTGAAAGCCTGAACATCCTGCAGAATCGATTGGCCAGAGACGCCAAATATATCCTCCGCGTTTTCAAAAAACGTATATAGCTGGTTTTGCAGATCGACTTCAAATACGCATACCCTGGCCGCTTTAAGCGCTATGTGTAAGCGTTCCTTATACTTTTCAACTTCATGAACCTCGTAATTCTCCATAGCTTGCTTATGCTAACCTGCTTTCTAACAAAATATCGCGAGTGAAGAACGCTCCTGACGTCCTCGGCCCTTAGAAGCCGGTGATACATAAGCGGCGGGGCCGTTTGAAATCAAAAGAAAAGGTGAAAAAGATACTATCTTTTTCACCTTTTCCTATGGAGCTACTGATGTGACTCGAACACACGACCTGCTGATTACGAATCAGCTGCTCTACCAACTGAGCTACAGTAGCATCTATGAGAAAGCGGGAAACCCGCTTTCGGTTTGTGAAAGACGTTTCCTTGGTTACCGTCGGCGTCCAAAAGGATCGCATCGAACGGCTTCTGTGTATCCACAGGCCGGGGAACAACGGCTCTGTCCATGGCCCGTATGCCGCCCTCATCGGATGCGAGAGTTTAGGATACCAAAAGAACGGATCTATTATAGCAAACCTGCGTTCCTTTCGTCAAGAGGCTGGGCCGATTTTCTGAAAATTCTTCTTTGTATGGAGATCGGGGACTGTGAACATTTATCACATGTTCTAAAAATGTCAAAAAGCGGTAATGAAATTTTCTCCTGCGAATGGTATACTGGTTTTACAAGCGAGGGGATACTATGCAGGCGAAAAAAAAGAAACGGTCCGTATTTGCCCATCGGTTGCGCATATTGAGAAGGCAGACGGGCGTGACACAGAAAGAAATCGCCCAAAGCCTGAATATCGATCGGTCCACCTATGCCTACTATGAAACGGATAAAACCAATCCGGATCTGATCACGCTGCGGCGTATGGCGAACATATTCCAAGTCAGCACCGACTATTTGCTGGGGATCGAGCCGGCCGACAGCCATACGGTTCCTGTGCGGGACAGGGGACCGGAGGCGCCTCTTCTGTCCGAGGGGACCTTGGCGGGTCTTCCGGAGGACGAGCGTGTATTTCTCTTGCTTTACCGTCAGCTGGAAGCGGAACAAAAGGAAAACCTGGTGCAGTTTGTGATGGAGGCCATCAACCGCGAGCTGCCGAGTGAGGCGGAGAACCGGGATCCCTTCAAGCCGATATAACGAATGGACGAACAGACGGCCGGTTCCGGCCGTCTGTTTTTCTTGTCTTCCGGCCTTTTCTTTCCGGATAAACTTGTATCGCGCCCGCGTTTATGCTATGATATATAAAATCAGGACATCGTGGAATCCGGCCGCTTTTGGCGGATGTCTGGGAATATAGCAGCGAGGTGACCAACATTGGGATTAATCAAGACTCTTTTCGGTGACTACAGCAAACGCGAAATCAAGCGGATCCAGCCGCTTTGCGACAAGGTGCTGGGGCTGGAGGAGACCTACCGCGCCATGAGCGAGGAGGAACTCCGGAGCCAGACGGATAAGCTGCGGGACCGCCTGCAAATGGGGGAGAGCACCGACGATATCCTTCCCGATGCGTTCGCGGCCTGCCGCGAGGCCTGTGACCGGGTGCTGGGAATGCGCCCCTTCGCGGTGCAGATTCTCGGCGGCATCATTCTTCACCAGGGCCGGATTGCGGAAATGAAGACCGGTGAAGGCAAAACGCTGGTGGCGACCCTGCCCGCCTACCTCAACGCCCTGAGCGGCGAGGGCGTTCACATCGTCACGGTCAACGATTACCTGGCCCGCCGCGACAGTGAATGGATGGGCAAGGTGTACCGGTATATGGGCCTTACTGTCGGCCTGATCGTGCACGATTTGGACAACAACGCCCGCCGCGAAGCCTATGCCGCCGATATCACCTACGGCACCAACAACGAGCTGGGATTCGATTATCTGCGGGACAACATGGTGATTTACAAGGAAAACAAGGTCCAGCGGCCCCACCATTTCGCCATTGTGGACGAAGTCGACTCCATCCTCATCGATGAGGCGCGCACCCCTCTCATCATTTCGGGCCAGGGCGATAAGTCGACCGATCTGTACCAGCAGGCGGACCACTTTGCGAAGAGCTTAAAGATCACCAAAGTCAAGGAAATGGATGCCAAGGAGGAGCAGGATACCGTCGACGGCGACTACATCGTCGACGAAAAAGCCCGCACCGCGACGCTGACCCAGTCGGGCGTTAAAAAAGCGGAACAGGCCTTTGGCGTCGAAAACCTGATGGATCCCGACAACGTCACCCTGCTCCATCATATCAATCAGGCGATCAAGGCCCGCGGCGTTATGACAAGAGACGTCGATTACGTGGTCAAGGACGGCCAGGTCATCATCGTCGATGAGTTCACCGGCCGTCTGATGTTCGGCCGCCGCTACAACGAAGGTCTGCATCAGGCCATCGAGGCCAAGGAAGGCGTCAAGGTCGAGCGGGAGAGCAAAACTCTCGCGACCATCACCTTCCAGAATTATTTCCGCCTTTATAAGAAGCTCTCCGGCATGACCGGCACCGCCAAAACGGAAGAGACCGAGTTCCAGCAGATCTATAAGCTGGATGTCGTCGAGATCCCCACCAACCGGCCGATGGTCCGCAAGGATCTGCCCGACGTGATTTATAAGACGGAAAAGGGCAAATTCAACGCCGTCATCGAGCAGATCGCCGAATGCCATGAACGCAACCAGCCCGTGCTGGTGGGTACGATTTCCATCGAAAAGTCGGAGCACCTGTCCAAGCTGCTCAAACAAAAAGGCATTCCGCACGTGGTGCTCAACGCGAAATACCATGAAAAAGAGGCGGAGATCGTCGCCCAGGCCGGCAAATTCGGCGCCGTGACCATCGCGACCAATATGGCCGGCCGCGGAACCGACATCAAGCTGGGCGGCAACGCGGAATACCTCGCCAAGGCGGAGATGCGCCGCCTCGGCTTCCCGGAGGAGCTGATCGTGGAATCGACCGGCTTCGGCGAAACCGACAACCAGGAAATCCTCGACGCCCGGCGCACCTTCCAGGAACTCGAAGAAAAATACAAGGAAGAAATCCGTCCGGAAGAGGAAGCGGTCAAAGAAGCCGGCGGCCTGTTCATACTCGGCACCGAGCGGCACGAGTCCCGCCGGATCGATAATCAGCTGCGGGGCCGGTCGGGCCGTCAGGGGGATCCCGGCGCCTCCCGTTTCTATCTGTCGCTGGAAGACGATCTGATGCGCCTGTTCGGCGGCGAACGGATCAACAGCCTCATGGAGATGCTCGGCATCGATGAGGATACACCCATTGAAAACAAGATGCTCACCAACTCCATCGAGAGCGCCCAGCGCAAGGTGGAGGAACGCAACTTCGGCATCCGCCGCGACGTGCTCCAGTATGACGACGTCATGAACCGCCAGCGCGAACTGATCTACGCGCAGCGGGACAAGGTGCTCGACGGCGAAAATGTCCGGGAATCCATCGTGGGCATGATCGGGGAATCGATCGGGGCCACCGTCGCTCAGTATACCGCGGGAGACGATCACGGAGAGTGGAATCTCGACGGCCTGCGGGAATACTACGCCGGCTGGCTGTCCACCGAGAGCGATTTCCATTACGATGCGCAGCAGCTCGAGGATCTCGAACGGGATTCCCTGACGGAAGAACTCACCGGCCGGGCGATGAAGATTTACGAGGAGAAGGAAACGGCTTACGGCGGCCAGCTGATGCGGGAGCTCGAGCGGGTCGTCCTGCTCAAAACCGTCGACCGGTACTGGATGGATCATATCGACAATATGGAGGAGCTGCGCAAGGGCATCCACCTGCGCGCCTACGGTCAGAAGGATCCCGTGGTCCTGTACCGGATGGAAGGCTTCGACATGTTCGATCAGATGATCGCCTCCATCCGCGAGGATACCGCCCGGCTGATGCTCACCGTGCAGATCCGTGCCAAGGAAGAGCCGAAGCGGGAGCAGGTGGCCAAACCGACCGCGACGTCCGCGGACGGGACCGACCGCCCGCGTACCGTCAGGAAGACGGCCTCCCAAAAGGTGGGGCGCAACGATCCCTGCCCCTGCGGCAGCGGAAAGAAATACAAGAAGTGCTGCGGACGGGACGCGGAGGATTGAGCTCCCGGCGCACCCGGCCCTTAGCGGAATCCAACGCAAGGATGCGGCCAGGGATACCCCGGCCGCATCTTGTTCTGAAAGGAAGAGCCAACCGTGAAACTTGGAATCGTGGGCCTGCCGAACGTCGGCAAATCCACCCTGTTCAACGCCCTGACCAATGCCGGCGCCCAGAGCGCCAACTATCCCTTCTGCACCATCGAGCCCAACGTGGGCGTGGTGGCTGTCCCCGACGTGCGGCTGCAGAAGCTCGCCGAGATGTACGATCCCCAGAAGATCACCCCGGCCATGATCGAGTTCGTCGATATCGCCGGCCTGGTCAAAGGGGCCAGCAAGGGGGAGGGCCTCGGCAATCAGTTCCTCGCGAATATCCGGGAAGTGGACGCCATTGTCCACGTGGTCCGCTGCTTTGAGGACGACGATATCGTTCATGTCGACGGCGGCGTCGATCCGGCCCGGGATATGGAAACGATCAATCTAGAGCTGATTTTCGCCGATATGGATATGCTGGAGCGGCGGATCGACCGCACCGTCAAGGCGATGAAGGGGGACAAATCCCTCGGCGCCGAGGTGGATTTCCTGAGGCGGGTGTATGCGGCGCTCGAAAAAGGGCTTCCGGCCCGCGCGGTGGAAACCACACCGGAAGAGGATGCGATCCTGTCGGGCGTGCATCTGCTCACGGCCAAGCCCGTGATTTATGCGGCCAACCTCAGCGAAGCGGATTTCGCGGGGGAAGGTGCCGCCGCGAATCCGCATTATGGCCGGGTGGTGGAACAGGCTGCCGCCGAACATGCGGAGGTGCTGCCCATCTGCGCCCGCATGGAGGCGGAGATCGCCGACATGGACGCGGAGGAAAAAGCCCTGTTTCTCTCCGAGCTTGGGCTGGAGACTTCCGGCCTGGACCGGCTGATCCAGGCGAGTTACCGGCTGCTCGGCCTGATTTCCTACCTGACGGCGGGACAGCCCGAGGTGCGGGCCTGGACCATCCGGGAGGGGACGAAAGCCCCGCAGGCGGCGGGGAAAATTCACACCGATTTCGAGCGGGGCTTTATCCGCGCCGAGGTCATCGCCTACGACGATCTGATCGCCTGCGGATCGATGGCCGTGGCCAAGGAAAAGGGCCAGGTCCGCTCCGAAGGAAAAGAATACGTTATGCGGGACGGCGATGTGGTCCTGTTCCGGTTTAACGTCTGATGGCCGGGTCCCGCATCGCGGGGACCGGTCCCAAGTTTGCGCGTGTCCCATGATGCCGCTGTCCTGCCGGCCTTGTTTCTCATCCTCATGGTGGAGCCCGGCGGCCCTTCCGGATAATTTTGAATACTCCGTCGTACGGTGGCACCGTGGCGATCGTCCTGAACACCTGTCTGCAGCGATGCACACAGGTGTCTTTTCCGTCATGCCATAGAGGGAGGGAAAGAGATGAAAATCGCCGTTATCGGGTACAGCGGCAGCGGAAAATCCACACTTTCCAGGCGGTTGGGGGAGGTGTACGGCATCCCGATCCTCCATTTGGACACGGTGCAGTTCTGTGCGGATTGGCGGGAGCGGGACCGGGAAGAGGCGCGGGCGATGGTGGCGGCTTTCATGCAGCAGGACGCCTGGGTGATCGACGGCAACTACCGCGGCTTTTTCCAGGAAGAACGCCTCGGGCAGGCGGATCGAATCCTGTTTCTGAACGTTTCCCGCGCGGCCTGCCTGATCCGCGCCTTCCGCCGGTATATCCGGTACCGCGGCACCACAAGAGAGGATATGGCGGCCGGATGCCGGGAAAAAATGGATCGGGAGTTTGTTTGGTGGATCCTGTATAAGGGCCGGACGGGAGCGATACGCCGCCATTACCGTGAGATACAGGCGCAGTATTCGGACAAAACGGTGGTTCTGAAAAACCAGCGGCAGATCGACCGGTTTCTCCAATCCCTTTAAAAAAGCGGGCCGCCCCTGGATGGGGCGGCCCGCTTTTTCGCTTGTCTCGGCTTGCCTATTTAATGTCGCGGCGGCAGAAGCTGTCCCGCGCGATCCAGAGGAAGCAGACGGTGTAAAGGAGGAGAATAATTACCGAGAAGCCCAGCGTCATCGTGCCGTCGATGGTGCTGCTCAGGCCTCCGGTCAGACTCAGGCCGCCCATCGAAGAGGGGAAGTAGGCGGCGAGGTTCGTATTGGAGAAGAGGAGGAACTTGAGTCCGGGAATGGTGAATCCCGCCGCGGCGCCGACCATGGTCACGATGGAAAGGACCATCTCGCTGCCGAACATCAGCAGAATCGAGACCGCGATGGCCACAGCACTCTTGCGGGTGACGGCCGACAGCATCAACGCCAGGGAGGAATAGGCAATCACCGGCAAGAGGAAGAGCAGGTATTTCAGCAGGATGAACAGCAGATAGGGAATCCGGACCACGGTGCCGAACAGCGGCGTCACCTGCATGGCAGCCAGATCCGCGAAGCCGGTCAGCAGGCCGCCGACCAGGAAGGACATGACGAACATGGCGCCGGAGGTGATGAGGATGACCTCCAACAGCAGGAGGGCTTTGCTCCAGAAGATCTTCGAGCGGCGGTGGGGCGTGATCAGCAGCAGCTTGACCGTGCCGGTCCCGAATTCCGTGGCGATGATGCCGCCCGCCAAAACCATCAGAAGCAGGGAAACGAGTTCCAGGCTGCCGGTGGAGACATCCATCATCGACGGGAAAGAGGAATTGGCGACAGGCGGGGTGTCGGTCGACAGGCGCTTGAGCGCCACGTCGATGGCGGACTGCAGTTCCTGCCGCTGGGTTTTGGTCAGGAGAGTGCCCTGATCGCTTTCGCCCCGGAGCAGAGAGAGTTTGTTGGCCTGAATCGCCTGCAGCTGCTCGCTTTTCCAGGAGCCGCTGTCGTCCTGCCCCCGGCCGTAATAATACATGCTGGTCGATACGGGCGGGATATCCATGTCGAGATACATGTCGAGAATTTCGATCTGCACCTTGATTTCGTCGGGAGACTGGGACCCCAGATCGTCCGCCGAGAGGCCGGCGAGCTCTTCCTTGCGGGACTGGATATACGCTTTCCAGTCGTTGTCGGCGAGCAGGCGGTCGATATGCTGCAGTTCCTTTTGCGTTTCCGCCAGATCCTGCTCGAATACAGCCCGTTCCTCATCACTGAGAAGCGGGTTTTTCAGCTGTTCCTGAATCTCCAGCTCCGACCGTTTGTACTGGTTCCAGTACGAGTCCACGAGATCGGTCCGCCAGTCGGACGGCGGGATATCGTTGTCGAGCAGATATTTGTATTTCTGGGAGTCCAGGTAGGCGGACGGATCGTTGCCCGCGCTGTGCTGATAGGAGCTGTAGTTCATTTCGTAGTATTCGCGCCAGGTCATGCTGTTCCCGCTGGACATCAGGACGTTCGACAATTTGACGATGCCGAGGGTAAAAAGCATCAGCGCCACGATGACCCCCATGAGGATCCAGGTGGAGGGCTTTTTATAGAGCTTGGCACGTTCATTCTGCAGCAGCTTATTCAACGACGTTCCCTCCCCCCGTAATCGACATGAAGATCTGCTCGAGGGAATTGCCCTGAGCGGCCAAACCATAAATCGTGATGCCGTTTTCCATCAGCCGGCAGTTGACCTCGCCGACCTCGGTTTCGGATATCCGCAGATCGATGAAATCGGGGCCGACGCCGACCAGCCGGTCCGCCAGATGCTGCCGCGCGAGTTCCACGGCGTCGTCCATCGGCCGCAGATGATAGCGGTAGACGGTATTGGTTCCCAGACGCGAGAGCTCTTCGATGGTCCCCACCCGAAGGAGCTCGCCGCCGTTGATGATGCCCACCGTATCGCACATGAGCTGCATTTCCTGCAGGATGTGGCTCGATACCATAACCGACAATCCCTGCTGATGGGCCAGATGCCGCAGCAGATCGCGGAATTCCTTGATGCCGGCCGGGTCGAGGCCGTTGGTCGGCTCGTCGAGGATCATGATCTTGGGATTGTGCAGCAACGCCTGCGCGACGCCCAGCCGCTGCTTCATGCCGAGGGAATAGCTTTTGAATTTTTCCCGGATGCGCATCTGCATGCCGACGAGAGTCACGACCTCGTCGATCCGTTTCGGATCGGCGCCGCAGGCGCGGGCCTGGATCAGGAGGTTGTCGTACCCCGTCAGATAGCCGTACATGTCCGGATTTTCCACGATGCCGCTGATGCCCCGCATCGCGGCCTCGAAATCCTTTTCGATGTCGTGTCCGTTGACGAGGATGCTGCCGCTGTCCGCGGCCAGCAGGCCGAGCACCATCTTGATGGTGGTGGTTTTGCCGGCGCCGTTCGGGCCGAGAAAACCGAAGATTTCCCCTTCCTGAACCGAAAAGCTGACGTTTTTCACCACCGGGCGGCTGCCGAAGGATTTACAGACGTTTTCCAGCCGGAGAACCTCACTCATTTTGCCGCCTCCCTTATACTGTCATAGGAATCGCGGCTGAGGCCGCTGACGCGGTAGAGCTTCCAATCGCCTTCGGATTTCTGGAAAATCAGCGTCATGTAAACGGTCTGCTTGCCGTCCTGTACGCTGACCACGCCTTCTGTCCGATAATCCATGAAGTCTCCGCTGACCTTATAGGTGTATTCCATGGTCAGACTTGCGGTGTCCTCGTTGATCAGGCATTTCGCAGTCTTCGATTTCACGAGTTCCTGGGAGCGGATCAGGGTATCGCCGTACGCGATCGAGCTGATTTCTCCCATCAGGGTGTTCAGCGCCGGTTTCAGATACCCCGAATCCTTCACAAACAGAGGCGCGACCGTTTCTTCGATCTCCTTCTGCTTTGCGGTGAGGGCCGCCTTGTTGCCAAGGGCTTTGGCATCCTCCTGGGATGTCAGGGCGATGTCATCGAAAACCTGCCGGAGACTGTCGGCGGTTTTTCTGAGCTCATTCTTCTGCGGGATGAGCATCAGCTGGCTAGCGGTCACATACAGGACGACCACGCCCAGCAGCACCATGGAGACAAGGAATCCCCGGTTAACCCGTTTTTTGGGTTTGGTCTCGCTCATCGGTTCAACTCCTCTCATATGATCCATTCGATGACCAGCGCGGATATCCGGCTGATCGACAAGGCTCATTATAGCACGGCAATCCGTGAAAAAAACGGGATTTGGGCTTTTTTCCGCCATCCTTCATAAAAACTTAATACTTAACTTTGGAAAAGCGTCACTTGAAAACGAAAGCGGATTTTGATACACTATATTGTAGAAATACAATAGAAAGTTGGTTGATAGCATGGCGCAGAACAATTCGACGGCCAAGGTGATCTCGATTCTGGACTACATAGGAATCCTCTGGATTTTGGGTCTTTTCATTGAAAAAGACGATCCGGACGTGAAATTCCACACCAACCAGGGCTTGACCCTTTTCCTGCTGGAAGTGGTGACGGGCGTTTTCACGGCGCTGGCGGTCATTCCGTTTGTCGGCTTTCTCTTTACCATCGTCGGCGGCATTTTGGGGATCGTCTGCCTGGTCCTGGCGATTCTCGGCATTGTCAACGCGGCGCAGGGGCAGCAGAAGCCGCTGCCTGTCATCGGCACGCTGTTCAGCTTCATCAAATAAATCCAATCCCGCATAGATACTTAAAGCACAGCCGGCGCAGCAATTTGCTGCGCCGGCTGTGTTTCTATGGGGAATAGAAAGGGGGATGGAAGCGGATAAATAAAAGCATAGGGGCCTGTCGTCCGGAACGAAGATCCAGAAAGTGAAACTACCACGTTCGCGGTTGCACAACGGCATAGACATGCGCCTGAGCGGTTATACTTTACAATAGAGGAATCGCCGCGCGGGGCGGTTCCCAATTTCCGAAAAAACGATCATAGGCTTTACTCTCATCATATCATATACTAAAAACGATTGCAATACAATTGTGATACATATTCACATGCATTTTCAATGCATAATATAGGCAGACATATTTTAGCGCGCGGGAGGAGATATGATGAGAAAGTTTAAGATTCCATCCATTCCGCCGACCACGAATAAATGCATTCGCATTCCGAATGACCTGATTGCAGGAGTTGAAGAGGCGATTCAGGGACAGGACTGCACCTTTTCTGCTTTTGTGATCGAAGCGATTCGGGTGGCTCTGGCAAATCTGGCGGAAGACAAGGAAGAAAACCCGCCTGTCTGAATGCCGTGGGGCAGAAAGACGGCGGTAAAGCGTCTGTGTTTGTGAAAAAAGGACCACCGGAAATCCGGTGGTCCTTTTTGATTGACAGAAGGTGGATTTATTCGGCGTCAGGTCCGGAAGAGGAACCGGAATCCGGCGGCATCTGGCCTGGACGGATCTTGAAATACCAGTAGGCGAATCCACCGCCCCCGCCCAGCACGAGAACGGCCGCCGCGGCCACAATGACGATAACCCAGGGGAAACCGCCGTTCGAGGATTCCGGATCCGAGGAGGTGCCCGAAACCGTGGACACATTGCTGACGGTGTTGTCGACATCCTGGACGGAGGAATCCGGTTCCGAGTCCGGATCCGTCGATTCCGTACCGTCCGGCTGCGTCGGGTCGGGATCGCTACCTTCGGGATCCGTCACGTTTCCGCCCGGGTCGTTGGGTTTGGGAGGCGCCGTGGTGCCTGTGCCGGCGTCGCCCAGCACCTCGCTGACCCGCACGTTGTCGATCATAATGCCGAAATCGGCTCCCTGTTCGGCGAGGGCGATGAAGAAGCGCAGGCCGTAAACGGCATCCGCCTCAAACGCGGTGGGCGCATAGTCGACCGCCACCCGCTTGTATCCGTTTGGAAGCGCTTCCCCGAGGTCGTTTGTGACGAGATTGACGTTGTTCCAGCCGCCGACATTGCCCGGCATCTTGTCGGCATCCTGCATGAAGGCCACATGCGCCTGCATGGTGTCCTCCTTGGTGGTGCCGAGGAACTTGTAATCGAACATCAGCCGGTAGGTTTTTCCGGCTTTGAGCTTTTCGCTGAAATTGACATAGGCGGAGCCGTAATTGAGCATCATGTTTCCGGCCATGCGCAAGACCTTGGAGCCGCTGTCTTCCACGACGGTGGAGGCCATTTTGTCTCCGTCGACCGTCCACCAGCCGTTGGCGTCGAAACTCGGATCGTACAGGGAGTTGACGGCCTTGTATTCAAAATCGCCGCCCCGGACGAGATTGGTTTGGGAGAGTTCGACGGCTTTGGCGGAACCGGTTTCGGCTCCGAGTTTGCTGATCTCCACGTTGTCGATCAGGATGCTGGCGTCGTTTCCCAGCATGGCGCCGTTGTAGTTGAATTCCGCGAAGAAGCGGATGGCTTTGAAGCTGGAGGGGGCCTGGGCCACAAAAGTACCGGAGACCTGCTTCCAGCCGTCTCCGACATCCACACCGGGCCGGGTGTTGAGGCCCACGACGAGGGTATGGATCGGGCCGTTGCCGCCGTCCATGACGTCGCAGTGGAGCTGGTTCGTTTTGGTCAGCGGATCGGTCACCTTATAAACGAAGGTGATCTGATAGGTTTCCGCCTTTTTGATGGAGCTTTTGGGGAAGAGGTAGTAGGCAGCGCCGTAGGGGTTTTCGCCGGTTCCCATGATCTGCAGGCATTTGCCGCCCTTGTAGCCCTTGTCGACGATGCCGACGGTTTTGAAATCGTATTCGTTGGAGCGCCATCCCTGCGTGGAGGACAGCTCCTCGTTGGTTCCCTTCTGCGGCAGAGCGCCGGTGGGGACCGATTCGAACGTGCCGGTGCAGAAGTTGGTTCCCGGCACGATTTTGACCGGCTTGGCCGAACTGGTGTCCGCCGCGGCCGGAAGGAGAAGGGTCAGCGACAGCAGCGCGGCAGCCGCCAGGCTGATCAGCTTTTTCACAGGTACACCATCCCTTTCATTGTCCCCAAGCGGAGGATGAGGGGTTCCTCCGCCTGGGGATGGTTACCAGATTATTTTGCGCGGCGGCGGGAAACCACGGCCGCGGCGGCGGATACCGCACCAAGGACCAGGACGAACGGCAGGGCGCGGCCGGCGCCGGTCTCGGGGCTTTCGGGCGTTTCGGACGGATTGCTGGAAGGCTTTTCAGCGAACAGCTTGTCGTAAGCCGCGTTTAAGGCGGTCACCTTGGCGGAGGGAACCATCGCCTTGTTCTCAGCGCTCAGGGCGTTGTAGGCGTCATAAGCGGCCTTGACGGCGGCTTTATCCGCATCGGTGAGCTGATCGGCGGCTTTCAGGGCGTCGATCTGGTCGATGACCGCCTGGACGTCGTCGGGCAGCGGATCGGCGTTCGCAATGTCGTAGAGGGCGACGTTGTCGAAATAGATACCGGTGTCGTTGCCGTTGGCGGCGCCGAGCTGGATGAAGAAGCGCATGTCGGTGATGGCCGAAGCCTCAAACGCCGAAGGCGTGAAATCCATCTCGACATGATAGTAGCCGTTGTCCATCAGAACGCCGGGCTTGGAGATCAGATTGATGGTATACCAGCCGCCGGGGGTGCCGGCCTGCTTGCTGTTGAGGAAGCTGACATGCGCCTGCCAGGTCAGGGTGTCGGTGTTGTCGATGAATTTGTAATCGAAGGCCAGGCGATAGGTTTTCTCTGCGGTCAGGGCCGGCATTTTGTAGACGGCCGTGCCGTAGGCCACGGCGTTGTTGCCCGCCAGGCGCAGGACCTTGGAGGAGCCGTCCCGCACGAACGAGGTGGAATCCGCGTCCCAGACGTTGGAGCCCCAGCCGTCGTCGTCATAGGTCGTGCCGAGTTTTTCGCCGAGGGTCTTGTCCTCGAAATCGCCGCCCGCAATCAGGTTGACGGAGCTCTGATTCTCCGCGGCGTCCGCGTTGGCCACGGGGACGGCCTTGCCGATCTGGATGTCGTCGAACAGGACATAGGCGTCGCTGCCGAGCTTATCGGTGCCGACCGGCTGGCGGAAATCCGCAAACAGGCGCAGGAAGGTGCGGTCGCCGAAGGCTTCGCAGACGATCGTGCCGGTGATGCGGTACCAGCCGTCGCCGGCCGGTTCACCGACGAAATCGGTGAAGCCGCAGTCTTCGGCGGTCAGGGCGTCGTCGCCTTTTCCGGGATCGTTCTTGATGACCGCGATGGGATCGCCGCCCGCGTACACGTTATTGGGGGTGATGTGGGCATGGGTTTGGGGCGTGCCGGCCTTCATCGCGTCGCTGACCTTGTAGAGGAAGGAGACGGCGATGGCATCCTTATCGGCAAAGGCGCCCACAGGGAGCTTCCAATAGGCGGCGCCGAAGGGCTGGGTTCCGTTGCCCGCGATCTTGAGAGCTTTTCCGCCGCCGAAACCGATGCCGTCCTCAATTGTGGCACCGATGTCAGCCGGGTTAGAAAACCACCCGCCCGAAGCGGTCAAATCTTGATCCACCACGGTCCCCTGGTCGTATTTGGGCAGGGCGCCCGCGGTGGCGTCGTCCAGGCTGCTCTTGTCGTTGAGGTTGGTGAACCCCCACTTGTAGACGGTGCCGGCGTCCGCTGCGAACGCGGTCAGGGAGACCATGAGCGTCAGGGTGAGAATCAGGGCCAGTGACAATGCCTTTTTCATGTTTTTTCCTCCTTTATGTTGTGGATGCATGGAAAACGCCTGGGTGATGTGGCTGCCCTCCTTCCGTTATTCGCCGGTGATACCGCTTCTGTCGATGCTTTCTATGAGCTTTCTCTCAACCAGGATGTAAATGAGGAGCAGCGGGATAATGGACAGCACGGCGGCCGCCATTTCCACGCCCTGATTGAGCTGGGCCTCGATACTGTCGTTGTTGACAACCGGATAGAGCCGCTGAAAGGTGTCCCGGAACCGCTGGAGCGCCAGGGGAAGGGTGACGAGACTTTTGCCGAAATAGGTGTCGGCGAGTGTCGTCTCGTTCCAATTCCAGACCAGGGAGAAGATGAAGACGACGATGGTCGCGGGGGTGGCGGAGCGCAGGTTGATTTTCAGGAAAATGCCCATCTGAGAGGCGCCGTCGATGGCGGCCGCCTCATCCAGAGAGGGCGGGGTCATTTTGAAGAACTGGACATAGATGAGAATGAACAGCGCGTGGCGCAGCCCCTGCCCGAACAGGGTCGGAAGCAGAACCGGCAGGATGGAATTGTCCATTTTGTAGGAGGTGAACATCACGTATTCGGGCAGGAAGGAGACCTGTTTGGGAATAAAAAAGGTAGCGATCATGAGGGCAAAGAGCACGCGGCGGAACGGGAAATCGTGTTTGGCAAATCCGTAGGCCACCATGGCCGCGATTCCGGTCTGCACCACGGCGACGATTCCCATCCAGAAGAGGGAGGTCAGCGCCGTTTTGTATCCGCCGAGGGCGTTGTAGGCTTTGACGAAGTTGTCGATGTTGAAAGTGCGGGGCAGCCAATGGACAAGGGGATCCACCAGATCATAGGCGTCCTTGCCGCTCGCCGACAGGAAGCAGAGGATCGGGTAGAGGAACGTGAAGCTCACGCCGGTGAGGAGCACGTAGATGATGACCTGAGACAGCACCGATTTCTTGCCGCCCGAGCCGGCGATGAGCCGCCTCACTCCCGATTTCGACACGAGGCGGGAGACAGACCGTTTCGTCATGTTGCGGATCCTTCCTTTCGTTCGGAATGATGGACGGCGGGCGGGGCGTTCAGGAGCCGATTCCCTCCCGGAGGGCCTGGCGATGCCGTTTTTCCGCGCGCCGGGCGGCCCGGCGCCGCTCCTTGTCCTTCTGCTTCATCGGATCCTTTTCTCTGCGCCCGAACACCAGGAAAGCCAGCAGCAAAGCGGCGAGAACGAACAGGAAATAGAGCCAGGAGGCGGCCGAAGAGAAGCCGAAGCCCTTCGACGGGGCGAACATGCCCTCTTGAATGACCTTCGTGAAGGGACTCAGGGAGGACAGCGCGATATCCACGACGGTGTAGATGGCGATGAGGAGGATGAACGGTCTGACCACCGGGATGGTGATTTTCCAAAACCGCTGCCAGGCCGACGCGCCGTCCACCATCGAGGCTTCATAAAGGGAATTGTCCACCTTCTGAAGCCCCGACAGGAAGATCAGCACCTGCACGCCGCTGAACCAGAAAATGAGCACGATGTTCGAGACGATGTACTGGATCGGCGAGGAGAGCAGGGACGGCACCTGGGTGTAGATGAATTCGAAAACGAAGAAGGATTCGACCCCGGGCAGCTCGGTCGCGCCCACTTGGCGGATCCGCTCGAGAATGGGACCGGAGATGAGGATGACTGGCAAAAAGAAGATGGCGCGGTAGAAGCGCTGGCCCCGGATATGGCTGTTGAGCAGCAGGGCAAACAGCAGGGAGAATACCACGATCATCGGCACCATGAAGATCATCTGCTTCAAAAAGGTCGGGATCCCCAGGGTGAAATCCGGATCGGTGAACAGCACATCGGTGTAGTTTTTGAATCCCACCGGCGTCGTTTCGGTTCCGGTCGGGGTGATTTTCACATTGGAAAAACTGTACAGGATGGTTTGGGACAGGGGATAGAGCAGGAACACGGCGAATCCGATGATCCAGGGAAGGATGAGACAGAACCCGAACAGCTTTTTCCGGGTGGCATATTTCATGGCTTTCACGGCTGGTGGTCCCTCCTTTCCTGTGCGGTCAGATGCAGACGGCCTGCCCGGCCGGCACGGTGACGCCGTCCAGTGTGAAAGCGGCGGCGGTATAGTTGACGAGAATGGTCCGGCCGTTGTCGTAACGGGTGACGGAGATGCCGTCCGCGGGACAGGTGCGGTTCGTCACCGCCGCGCCCGACACCTGGGACAGCAGCGGATCGACCAGGCTGTACACCCGGGCGATTTCGCCGAGATAATCGTCGAAGCGGGAGGAGTAAATGTCGTTCGTGTGGCAATGATCGAACTCCTCGGAGGCGGCTTCGGTAAGCAGGTACGCCGGGTAGACGTTGTAATCGATCAGCTGCAGAACCGCGTTTCCGCCGCCCGCGCTGAGGTTCTGCCAGGGGGAGAAGCTCGGGATATGCCCGCCCGTGACCATTTGGGCAAAGGGGACTGTATCGGTCTCAAAGATGTAGCGGGAATGCTGCATGTCGGTGTTGTAGATCATATCCGCGTAGGAAAGGGCATAGGCGGAGGGCGCTTCCAGCGCCAGGGTGCCGCTGGCTTTCCGGAGCGTGTCGAGGTTGGCTCTGGTCGCGTCCAGCATAGCGGAGCGGCTCATTTCCCGCCCTTCCTTAAAATTGCTGTAGAGCGTGCTGCCGATCCCGGGCAGGGCCGCGTTCCGCTTATAGTCCGGCAGGGCGGCGTAGGCGTCCGCCAGCTTGGCAACGGTCGAAGCGTCCAGGTAATACCGGCTGTTATAGAGGTATCCGGTGTCGGGCGTGGTGGTAAACACGCGGTTGATCGCATACAGGAAACCGGATTTTTTCGCCTGTTTGTCGTAGGCGCGGCTGATTTCCTTGGACAGCAGCAGCCGGGACCCGGGGACGTTCAGCTTCCCGTAAAGGGCCTGCAGCTCTTTTTCGCTGCCCACGCCGCCCTGGAGTTTGTAGCTGCCGGCCTTGCCGCCGCTGTATCCCCCTCGTTCAAAGCCGTTTAGGGATAGGATCAGGTTCCGGATGCCCTCATCCTGGAGCCGGTCCACCCAGCCCGAGACGTCCTCGAGGGTGGTGAAGACCTTGGTGGACTGACCGAACAGCGATTTGACCTGATCGGCCATAAACGCCTCGATGTACAACGGAATATGGCCGGCCGGCTCCTGTTTGGCCGGCAGCTCCCCGGACTGATCGAGCTTCTGCCGGTAGGCCGAGGCCATGCCCGCGTAGCTGGCGCTGTCGCCGCTGAGGAGGGTATACGTCACCTCGGCGTCCACGGCGTTGGGGGTTTTCTGGATGACGTCGAATCCGACGCCCGAGCCGGTCGCCTGCCGGTACTGCTCCCGGTAGATAAAAACCGGGGACATCCAGTGGAAATCGATTTTGACGCCGGCGGGGCTGATTTCAAAGCCGGAATAGGCTTCGCCGTTTGTGATCACCCCGAGAAATCCGTTCTGATTGTATCCGTGTACCGCTCCGTAGACCGGAAACCGGAGATTTTTGACCGAGGTAGGCGCCAATCCGTCCTGATAAGCGGCAGAGGCCTGCACGCTGGCATCCGTCCCGTAAACCCGCAGGAGGGTGGAGGAATTGTAGGTTTTGGGCTCGTCGAAGCGCATCAGGGCGCCGCAGCCGTCGGGGATGAAGAAATACCCGGGGATCGAGTCCGCATACGCCGAACCGAGGAAGGGCAGGACATACAGCTTCCCCAGGCGGTGATCCGGCTTGTTGAAGAGGATTTCCTCGTCCGGAATCCGCACTTTGAAGCCATCCTCGGTCAGGGTCAGGTACACCCGGGCGGAAGCGTCGGGTTCCCGGAAGATCAGGGTGGCGGCCAGGCCGTCGGCGGTATACTGCAGATTGGCCCTGGCTTTGTCGAACCGGGCGGAGGAACGCAGGGACGCGCCGTTGGCGTTGTAGTAATCCATGGTCAGGAAGGCTTGGGAAAAGCGGCGCCAGGTACCCGTCATGAACTGCAGCTCGTTTTCCGCCGCGCCGCTGGACCAAACGTAATCCCCCTGCTTGTCGAGGACCTTGACGATGAAGGCGTCCTCGTCCACATACAGGGCCAGACGGCTGTTTTCGCACACTAAGCGGTCGGTCTCGGCGAGGGATTCGCTGGGGGCGCTCCCCTCGATATCCTGTTTGACGCTGTGGAAGAGGCTGGGCGAGGGATTCAGCGGACGGACAGCGTCCGGCTCCCCGTCCTCCCCCCGGGCGAGGCCGCCTGCGAGCAGCGCCGAAGCGCACAGCACGGCGGCGATCGATGCAATCCGTTTATTCACGCAGGCTCACCTCCGTTATGATTTCCCCGATAAAGGTGAAGATCTGTTTGATGAGCAGGTAGGCCAAGGACAGCACCAGCACGGCCACCAGCATGAAAAAGGCCGTCAGGAGGAGGTTCTTGACAAGGCTCTTCATAGAGTAATCGTGGATCTGGATCAGCGCGGTGAACAGGGCGGACGCGATCCAGACGACGATGAGGATGAGCGCCATCTGCCGGATAAACAGCTCGTTGTAGGTCAGGCCGTTCAGCAGGATCGTCAGGATGGGCAGCAGCAGGATCGCGGGCGCGAAGCTGTATACCGTGACGATATAAATCGAGCGCAGGGTGCCCTTGCCGTCCTGAATCGAGCTGATGAAGAAGTTGCCGGCGATGAAGAGAAGAAGCGCTGCGGAAAGATACAGGAAGGTGCTCAGAATGGAGAAATCCTCCAGCTTCTGTGCGAAAAGGAAGCCCGAAGCGAGCTGATAAACGACGTAGACGACAAAGAGGATGCCGTATACCGCGGTCGCGGAGGCGACGCTGCCGGCCCGCCCGGCCTTGACTTCATATGCCGAATCGATGGGGTGCAGGGCGAACTGCTTGATGAAAAGCAGGTCCCGCCCGAACCGGGACAGGCGGCCGGGGCTTGAGCCGTCCGGAACGGGTGCGGGTGCGGGTTTCCGCCGGTGCGACAGGCTTTTGAGCACCACGCCCGCCACAGCCAGAACCAGAAGGGCGATCAGAATATAGAGCATATGATCCTGCAGCCAGAGATTCCGCAGCTCCCAGAACGCCTCGGAGTATTCGGCCTTGGCTCCGGCGACTTGGAATTCGTGGATCGCCTGCTCATACGCGCCCTGCTGCATATAGTTCTGCCCCATGTACAGGCGGACGAAATACGAGGTGCTGTTCCGTTTGAGAATCGACTCCAGCAGGAGGCGGCTCTCGTCATACCGGCCTTCGGAGTAGAGATCGAGCGCCTTATAAATATCCAGCTGGACGGCGGTGGGCTCGAAAATCTGCACATAATTCCGTTTCGAATCGAGCACATACAGGCGGCCGTCCGCGTCCTCGCCGATGCCGGTGGCCAGATCGAATAAGCCGATCCGCTCGCTGCCGGCCGAGTTGCCGCCGAAGCGGCAGAGGAAATGGCCTTCCCGGTCGACGATGGTGATGTATCCCGCGTTGTCCACCACCAGCATCCGTCCGTCGGCCGTGACGAAGAGATCCCCCGCGGCGCTGAAGGCGGGAAGATAGGAGCGGCCGGCGAAGAGATCGAGTCCGTTGATGCTGTGGCGCTGTATCGTGGAACCGGGCTCCTTGTTGAGGGTGTAAACCAGGCCGTCCGATCCGGTGAAGATGCTGCCGTAGCTGGACGGGGCGGTGGGTAGGAATTTATTCAGCTGTTCTTCGGTGAGCACCACGTCGAGGAGCTTTTCGAACAGGCTTTTTTTGACGTCGTTGGAGGCGAAGAATCCCAGGAATTCGCCGGTCCCGTCCATGTGGATGATGCCGGTTTTGGAATCCTCGCTGATGATGTAGACCCCGCCGCTGCCCGCGGCGGCGATTTTGAGGGGCGAGAACCGGGTGTTTTTCCCGAAGCTGGGGGTGTTCGGTCGCTCGAAGACCTGCTCGACCTGCCCGTCGGGGGAGAAACGGTAGGCAAGACCCGCGCCGGGATCGGCGACATAGATCCGTCCCTCCTCATCGGCAGCGACCCCCTTGGGCTCGGTGAGGACGCCTTCCCCGATGACTGCGGCGGTGTTGTCGGCGGTGTTCAGGACCAGGATCCGTTTGTTCCCGCTGTCCGCAATGTACACGGTGCGGTCCCGGACATAGAGGTCCTGGGCGTTGTCGATCCCCAGCTCGCTGTATACCCCGGCCGGGAGGTAGGCGTCGGGCGAGATTTCCATTCCTCCGCTGATGGTGGGGGAGACGGTGTAGCTCGTAGACCCCGAATCGGCCAGCGCCGTCAGGCACAGTACCGGAAAAAGAAGCGCCGTCAGGAGCCCGCGGCGAACAGATTGGCGTTTCATGCGGCCCTTCCTCTCTTTGTTCATTCAGACTGGTCATATCGTGCGGACGGATTCCGCAGGGGCACATCCGGGACAAAAGCCGGAAAATCGGGCACGAAGGCGACCCGCGGGGCGTTTCCCCCAAGAAAAACGGACGTGAGTTTATTTGATGCCCGAATGCGCCATGGTGTTGAGCACCTTGTTCTGCATGAAAATGAAGATCAGGAGGTTCGGGATGAACATGATGAGGGTGGCGGCGGCCAGGATGCCGCGGCCCGCCACATTGTTGCCCATGCCGACGATCATGCTGGACAGATAAAAGGCAAAGGTGCGCATCATGTCGTTGTTGACATAGTAGGTGCTGATTTCCGCGTTGTTCCAGCTGGCCTGGAAGGCCAGGATGGCGACGGTCGCGAGGGCCGGCTTGACGATGGGCGCGATGATGCCCGTCACGATCCGGAAATCGCCCGCCCCGTCGATCCGGGCCGCCTCGATCAGGGCGTCGGGCACCTGGTCGATAAACTGCTTGACGAGGAACAGGCCGACCGGCATGGCGAGAAGCGGCAGGAACAGGATGAAGAAATTGTCGATCAGGTGGGCTTTCTCGATGATCAGGTACCGGGGAATCTGCACGGCCTGGGGGACGAACATCAGCGCCATGGTGTTGATGGTAAACAGCATGCCCTTGCCCCGGAATTTCTTTTTCGAGAGCACATATCCGGCATTGAGGGAGATCAGCAGGGTGAAACCCACCGCCAGGAGGGAGGAGAGCACGCTGTTGAAAATATAGCGGGAGAGCGGAATGCCGGAGGAGGCGATGTAGGACGAGATATCCAGAAAATTGTCGATGGTGGGCTTCTGCACAAAGAAACGGGGCGGATAGGCGAACAGCTCATCCATCGGCTTGAAGGCCGTGGAAAAGATGTAGATGATCGGCAGCAGCATCACCACAGCCAGCGGCACCAGGTACGCGTAGATTTTGAGCTGGGACAGGCTGAACCGGCTGGGATTGATTTTGCTGCCCTGGAAACTCGACATGGCGTCTCCGTCCTTTCCTTTTTCGCGCCGGGATCACTCCCGTTCCGCGAAAAACTTGTTGGCGAGCTGGGATACGAGGAAGATCAGCAGCAGGAGCAGCACCGACAGCGCGGTGGCGTACCCCATGTTATACTGCAGAAACCCCTGGTCCATGATGTGGCTGACCATGGTCTGGCCCGCGTACTGCGGCGTGGGATTGGCCCCGGTCAGATCGATGCCGATCTGGCCGGCCGAAAAGGAATTGACGATGGCCATAACCGCGCCGAACAGCATCTGGGGCTTCATGGAGGGGATGGTGATATAGATGATCTCCTGGAAGCGGTTGCGCACCCCGTCGATATACCCCGCCTCGTAAATTTCGGAATCGATGTTCAGCACGCCGGCCATCATGGACAGAAACCCGACGCCCATGCTCGACCAAAGGGAGGCGACGATCATGATGGGCATGATGTACTGGGGAGACTGCAGCCACTGGATGGGGGCGTCGATCGCGCCGATGGTGAGGAGCAGGTTGTTGAGATACCCGAACTCATCCCCGGCAAACACCACCTTCCACACGACCGAGAGGGTGACGCCGGCCGTCATGGAGGGGGAATAGAAGATCAGGGCCAGGATGGTGCGGGGCCAGCGGGAAATCTGGGCCAGCGACCAGGCGAGCAGAAACTGCAGGACGAACCCCGCAGCCCCGACCACGACGGAGAAGACGATCATATTGGGCAGGACGTTGCGCATGAGCACGTCGTCCTGGGTGAAGGCTTTGATGTAGTTCGCGAGGCCGTTCCATTCGGGGGCGCTGACCATGTTGAAATAGGTGAAGCTGAGCACCACGGCGACGATGATGGGCGCCGCGATGAAGAACAGGAAGAGCAGCGCGTAGGGGCCGAGCAGAACGGTATTGGAAAAGGCGCTGCCGGCAGGCCGGACCCGGCGGCGGGCGGCGATCGGCTTTTGCATGCTCATTCCTCCTTCCACCGGTCCACATCCTCCCCGGTGACGACTTGAAAGGGCCTCAGCAGGTTCCCCTTCGCGTCCATGTAGCCGAACTCCTGCAGCTTCTGGGCGATCTGGCGGTTGCAGGTGAGGATGGCTTTGTCAAGCGAGGCCCGGGGCGTGTCCCCGTTGTATACCACACGGTTCCAGGCGTTGGACAGTTCCCGTTCCACGGCGAAATAGGCCGGATTGCGGGGGACCTCCACCGTCTGATCGATTTGATCGAGGATGATCTGGAGATCCTCGGGCTCAAAGGCGGTGCTTTTGGCCAGCGCCTTGAGGTTCGCGGTGTTCCAGATGTATTCGGGGCCGTTGCGCAAATACATTTCTCTCGTGTATTCGACCTGGGTATCCGCCGACATCCACCATTTGAGGAAATCCCAGCCTTCCTGGTGCATGTCGCTGTCCTGCATCAGCACGCAGCCGTTCATGACCGAGAGCTGGCTGCGGTTGATGTCGCCGTTTTCGTCCCGGACCCCCACCGACGGGGCAATCCCCCACTGGCCCTTGATTTCCGGCGCGGCGTTTTTGAGCAGGATATAGGTGGAGATGTCGGACATGCCGATGGGGCTGATCCCCTTCTTGAAATTGTTGTAGAAATTCGGAATGGAGACGGGCAGGCTGTAGCGGGTATACAGGTCGGTCATCAGGGTAAAGGCCTCCACCGTGTCCGGATCCCCCAGCTCCACCCGGCTCCCGTCCTGCGAGTAGAGCTTGCCGCCGTACTGATTGATAAAGGGCATGGTGGCGCCGAAATGCTTGAAGGATTCGAGGTTCGACAAAAAGGTGTTATAGCTCATTCCGTACCGGCTGAGCACCGGCAGCATGGCGAGCACGTCGTCCCAGGTTTCCGGCACCTCGAGACCGAGGCTGTCGAGGATATCCTTGCGGTAAAACTGCACGACGAAATTGGCGGTTTCGGGCAGACCGAAGCACTGGTCCCCGATCGAGAACATCACGAGCATCTCGGAATGGAAATCCTGGATGAAGGAGCCGAAATCCGGGAACTGCCGCAGATCGTACAGCGCGCCGCGCAGCGCGAAATCGAACGGCCGATAGGTCGTGGTGCCGAGCACCACATCCGGGCCGCTGCCGGCCGACTGGGCGAAGATCAGCTTCTGTTCGTCCGCCATGATGGAGAAATTGACCTTTCCGCCGGTGTAGCGGCGGTCGGCCAGCTCCCGCAGGGCCTCCACGTGGAACGTGGAACGGCCGACCCAGACGTTCAGTTCTTCGCCGGAGGTCTGGCCGGCGGTGTCATAATCCGCGATGAAGGTGTAGGCCAGCTTCTGCACCTGCTTCCAGATGGACTGGAAAAATCCGGTGCTGCGATGCTGCAGATCCTCCGTGCGGGGGGAGAGCACGATTTCGTCGATGCTCATGGGCTGGTCGAGCAGGCCGTCCATCAGGGTGGACACCCGTTCGGCCACCGAACCGCTTCCCTGGGAGAAACGGCTGATGTTGTTGACGAAATATTCCAGGTCGTCCGCGTATTTGCGCAGGGTGGCGGCCGCGACCTTCAGATCGGAGACCGCGGATATGTTCTGTTTGGACGCCATGCCGGAGATGGCGGCATAAGCTGCGCCGACCTTGTCGGCGATGGCGGTGAGCTCCGAACGGATATCGGGCAGAAACTCTTCGAGCTTCCAGTCCCGGTTTTTGTCGATTTTATTCCCCGTCACCTTTTTGACTTCGAGAGCGATGCGGTTGATTTCGCTGACAACCTCCTGGAGCTGTTCGAAGGTTTCAAACAGAGGGGAGGCAGTGCTCTCGAGGGTCAGGGTGTGGTCGCCCGCCTCGAGATAGATCCCGGCGGGGGCGCCGTCCACGCTGACGGTGTGGGTTTTCATGCCAAGCCCGGTATAGGGAAAGGCATAGCTCTGCAGATTCTCAAAGGGGATTTCCCCGTCGATGTACATATGCTTGAAGACCGGCATGTTGGCTTTGTCCGACTGGTTGTACCGCAGGGCTAAATAGTAGACGCCGCTCTGCTCCACATGGAAGTCGTAGGTGACGGCGTTGCCCGGATCGGCCCAGGTGCCGCCCGAGAGCAGGTTGATCCGGCTGGAATCGGGGGCGTACGGGGTGCAGTTGTAATTGCGGGTCTTCTCGCCGCGTATGTAGGAATGGGATTTGCTCGTATAGGCTTCCCCCTGGAACACAATGGGGGCGGTCTCGGCGGTAACGGCGCTGCTTTTCGACGCGTTGCCGGCCGTATACGCCTCATAGGAAGCGGGGGCGGCATAGGTTCCGAAGCCGATTTTGCTGATCAGGCAGGGCACCGTACCGAATACCATGTCGATGCGGTTTGTCCCTTCCTCGAGAGGAAAGATCAGCGGGATTTCGAGGTTGTAGACGGTGCTGTTCAGGGCTTTCGACTGCCAGGCGGGCGCATGGACCGGCAGAGGATAGACCTCATTGTTGAAACGGTCCAGCTTATATTCCTTGGATTCATCCTTCCACAGGGAGGGCAGGGTAATTTCCCGGCTGTCCGAGAAGGGATACGCCCCGCCGATCTGCAGGGAAAAGGAGACGTCTTCGGTGGATTCTTCGGTCACCAGATAGGACAGGGTGAGAATGTAGCCGCCGGCCGCAGCGCCGTCCACATCGAAGGAGAGGCGGGCGCCCGGCTCAATTTTCAGAAGGGAGGCGGGTTTTCCGTCCGGGCCGTTCCCATCCACCAGGGATACGCCCGACGCGTCTTCGGAAAGGCGGAGATCCTGGGGGGAGAGGGTAAAAGCCTGATCGGCGGAAACGAGGGATTGGAGACGGGTGTCCGCCGATTGATAATAGGAGGGAGCCGCTTCCGGAGACAGCGCACCCGCCAGGGGCGTTCCGGACAGGAGAAGCGAGAGGACGGCGGCAGCCGCCGCAATCTTGGCCGCGGCCGGCGGAATAACAGAGCGCTGTGGCAAGACGGACACCTCCTTGTCGGTATGGCCCGGCTGCCCGCGTACGGGCGGACAGCCGGGCGGCTGTCCAAGAACGGGTTGATCAGCCTGTTACGTCTTTCCAGGCCATTTCGGTGGTGGAATTGATGGTGTCTTCCAGACTCTTCGCGAGATCCGCGGCGGTCTTGGAACCGGTATAGAGAATATCCTTGAGCACACGGTTGGTCGTGAGATTTTCCCAGGTGTTGGCGTATTCGGGAACGATCCGCCAGCAGTCGACGTAGCCGCGGGAGAAGTTCTCCAGCATGGTATCGAGGCCGGGCTTATATCCCACATCCATGGACTTCCACAGCTCGATGGCCTCCGGATTGTTGATCGGCGGCAGGGAGAGGGATTCGATCTTCTCAGGCAGATCGGCCGCGATGTCGGGATAATTCTTGGCGGTTTCGGTTTTGTCGTAGGAATTGACGATATTCACCTTGTCGCGGAAGCCCTCGAGATCATACGACATATATTTGATCAGCTCCCACGCGGCCTCGGGGTTCTTGCAGCTGGTCGTGATGCCGTAGTAGTCCACGCTCAGACCCGGACGGGAGACGTCGCCTTTTCCGGAGGACGGGAAGGGGTAATAGTCCCATTCGAACCCGGTATAGGCGGGGTCCGTTTTGTCAAAGCGCAGCGTCCAGGAGAAATCCTCCTGCATGGCGACCTTGCCGAGCGGCCACGGCACCTCGGTGGTGCCCACCGCCTGCATCAGATAGTTGTTGCGCTTTTCGACGACTTCCTGCTGTTCCTTGGAATCCGCCTCGAAGTCATCGGGCTTGCCGAGCTTGTCGATGTTTTCCCAGATGACGTAGCCTTTGTCGACGACGTCCTTCATCATGTTGACGGTGTCGATCCATTCCTGGCCGAGAGAATATTTCTGGGTGGTGTAGTTGTACGCCGCCCAGCCGAGATCGTCGTTCATCTGCGCGGGCAGGTGCTTCATCAGCCAGGTGATATTGTTCGAGCCGACGGATTCCCCTTTGACAGAGGCGGCTTTCATGATGGACATGAAGTCGTCGATCGTCCAGTCATAGCCGGGTTTCGGGATGTTGAGGTCCTCCAGCAGAGTCAAATTGACCTTGATGCCGTGGAAGAACACGTTGCTGGGCAGGACATACAGCTTGTTGCCGATGGAGCCGAACTGGATAAAGTTTTCATAGATGGCGGCTTTATCCGCGTCGTTTTGATAATAGGACGAGATGTCCATCAGCCAATTGTTTTTGACCGGCGTGTAAATGTTCTCGACGTTGATGATATCCGGCATTTTGTTGGCGGCGGCCAGCTTGGCGAGATCCTCGGTGCCGAGCCATTTGCCTTCCTCGGCCAGTTCGACTTTGATATCCGGATGCTTTTTGGTGAATTCCGCCATCCACGGCGCTTTCAGGGCGTTGACCTCCCAGCTGGCCAGGGAGAGGGTCACGGTTTTGCCCGTGGGGGTACTTCCGGAGGTGCCGGATTCTGCCGTTTCGCCGGGTTTGCAGCCGGAGGTCAGTCCGGCCGCCAGAGCGGCGGCACAGGCAACGCTGAAGAGTTTGATCGTTTTTCTCATGGCGCTATCTCCTTTTCTCTGATCGTTTTGACCCGCCGAAAACCGGCGGCGTGAAAACGACATGATGGAAATGAACCCGATGCTCATATGAGATTTGGCATATTCACTAAAGCGGGTATTGTCACCTCCAATATTCAAACTAACATCGATGCCACAACGAACCGATAAGCCACCGGCTGTTGCCAAAACGCTCACTAACTAACTAATAATTTTACCTATATTTTGCGTTATTTCATGTAATATTTCTGCAAAATACTTGTTATGCGCCCATTATGTACGTTCTGTCTGACTTTCCAAAACCTGTAAAGAAGCAAAGATGATATCGATGTCTCACAAGCCCTAAACAAAGCACAATTTCGCGGCCCAAACGAGGATCTGCGTTGAAATTGTGCTGAATCTGTTCTCAGTATAACCCGGTATATGCCATTTGTCAACAGATGTTTACAAAAAACATCACGTTGTTTTGTTGTCAATCACGGAATCGCGGTAAATCATCTCGGGTTCGATCAGTAAGCTCTTGCGGAAATCGCGGTGTTCCCGGATGCGTTCGAGCAGCAGTTCGGCGGCCATGGTGCCGATGTTTTCCTGTTTCATATCCACAGATGTCAGGTTCGGGTACACGCAGGTGCAGAAATCCGTGTTGTCGAGCGTGATGATGGAAACGTCGTC